>NZ_JBITMC010000019.1:0-119894 GCF_044465805.1 Micromonospora sp. NPDC049497
GCAGGCCGCCGACCTCGTCGCCGAGCACTGGAACAGCTGACCACCACAGACCTTCCTCCAAGGGGGAAACAAGCCGCTGGCCGGCACCCGAACACGGGTGTCGGCCAGCGGCCTTTCGCGCTTCCGTGCCGAAGGGCTGGTCAGCGGGTGGGGCGGTGGGAAGTCGGGGTGGTGGGGGTGCGAGGCACCTCGGCGGCGGCGGTGGCGCGGCGTCGTCGGACCAGCCGGCCCAGGACGACCAGCGCCACGGCCAGCACGCCCATGTCGTCGAGGTAGATCGGGTCGGGAAGCAGGTCGACCGGGAGCACGGTGTAGACCAGCGCGCCGTAGAAGGCGACCTTGCCGCTCACCCCCAGCGTGCCGAGCAGCCGGCGGGTGCGGATCACCCGGATCGCCAACAGCACCGCACCGACCAGCGTCGCGACCGCCACGACGCCGACGAGGATCCACGCCTCCCGGGACACACCGTCACGCTAGCCCAGTGCCGCCCGGTTCGCCCGCTTCGCCACCCGTACGGGGACGGTGGAGGTCAGTAGGCGGGAACGGCGGCCCGGCCGCGGGCCGTGGTGGCGCGCTCGCGGGCCGGTACGGCCGGCATCTCCCGGGTCTGCTCGGGCGTCGGGGCGGCCGGGCCGAGCAGGGTCAGCACCGAGGGCGCCTCCTCCTCCGGCCGGCGTTCGGTGGCCGCGTACGCCTCCTGGCGCAGGCTGCGGGCGGCCTCGGCGGCGCGCTCGGCGGCCCGCCACGTCTCCTGCTCGCGCTCCCGGGCGGCCTGCTGTCGCGCGAAGAGGTGGTCGCGGACGGCCCGGCGGAGCACGAGTTCCTGCTCGACCGGGTGCAGACGCGGGTCCCACCCGGCCCGGTGGGCGAAGATGTCGGTCAACTGCTCCACCGACAGCTCCCGCCGCCAGTACGCGGTCAGCGCGGTCCGGTGCAGGTAACGCTCCCGGTCGACGTACTCGGCGGGGGTGCGGGTGGTGCGCGGCAGAGGCATCGCGGCGGCGGCGTCCAGCCGCCGGACGTGCGCCTCGGCGGCCTCGTACGCCGTCCAGGCCGCCTCGACCTCGTCCTGCGCGGCCAGCCACTCCGTGCGAAGCCGCTGCGCCGTCGTGGCGGCGCGGTCGGCGGCCACCGCGACCTCCTCGACGTACCGGGTCAGCTCCCGCTTCTCCTGAACCCGTTCCAGCTCGCTGGGCATGGCGGCCCGGCGGATCCGGGTGCCGGCGTCGAAGCGGAACCGCCCCGGCCGCACCAGCAAGGCGGCGACGGCGACGGCGACGACGGCGAGCAGGCTGAGCCAGATCGCGGCGGCCCGGGGCACGTCGGGAAGGACGGAGTAGAGGGCGGTCTGCATCTTCAACACCTCGCGGTCGAATGACGGGATATCGACTGTGGTGGGATCCGTCCGCACCGCACGG
This sequence comes from Micromonospora sp. NPDC049497, assembly GCF_044465805.1. Lineage (NCBI taxonomy): Bacteria > Bacillati > Actinomycetota > Actinomycetes > Micromonosporales > Micromonosporaceae > Micromonospora > Micromonospora sp. NPDC049497. Next base: position 1,419 of record NZ_JBITMC010000019.1, read on the forward strand.
GAGCGGTGGCAGCCGTCCGGAGGGACACTCCGGGCGGGGGCCGCGTGCGCGGGGCCGGTGGCGGACGGGTCAGGCGCGGGGTGGGCCGCGCCGGGTGAGGGCATCCCGACCCGGCTCGTCGGCCGGTGCGTCCGTGACGGTGGCGACAGCCCGGAGGTCGCCGGCCGTCGGCACGGACGGCCCTGCGGCGGGCGGTGCGGTCACGTACCCGGCCGGGACGGCGCCCATCGGCTCGACCCGGGCGGCGGCGACCGACGGGACCGCGGCGACGTGGACGGCCGGCGCGACGTGGACGACCGAGGCGACGTGGACGACCGGGGCCGGCGGCGGGGCCGCGACGGTGGCGGTCGTGCCGCCCAGGCCGACGGCGAGCGCCACCGCGGTCACCGCGAGGCGGGTCAGGTCGCGCAGCGACCGCAGCGTGATCCCCCACAACGGGTGGGAGGACGCTACGGACGGCACCGGACCAACCTATCGCCGGATCTTCACCGGCGCACTCGGTGCGGTGGTGACCGGTGCCACTGGGTTGCCTGTGGACAGTCGCCTCCCGAAGGGGATTCGACGGTCGTCGTGCCGAGGTGTCAGCCGCCGAGCACCGGAGGCGCGGCCTGCTCGCCGTCCCGCCACACGATGTCGTCCTCGGTGAGCCAGGTCAGGCGGCCGTCGGCCGGGTCCTCGTCCGAGGTGCCCCGCCCGGCGCCGAGGACGCCGAGCCGGTTGCCCTGGCCGACCCCCGTGACGCCGCCACGGTTGCCTCCGGGGCCGGTCGCCGCGCGACTCGCGTCCGTACGCCCCGCGCCCGCGGCCGGGCGGTCCCCGGCGGCGGCGACCCGGCTGCCGGTCGCGGCCTGGCGCGTCGCCGCCCCGTCCCGGGCCGTGCCGTCCGGACGGCGGCCGTCGAGCCCGCGCCCGACCCCGGTGGCCGACCGGTTGTCCACCGGGGGCGTACCGGTCGCCGGCCGGGACGCCGGGGCCGGCGTACCGCCCGGCGAGGCGGCCAGGGATCCGGTGCGCAGCACACCGCCGGCCGGCGTGCCGCCGGGTGCGCCGAAGGACAGGCCCGGGCCGGTGGCTCCGGACGTGGTGGTGCCGCCCGCCGGCCGGCCCAGCCCGGCCACACCGGCCACCGCGCCGCCGAGCAGCGCGCCGCCGAGCAGCGGGTCCGCCCCGGCGAGCGACGTGCCCGTGGTGCCGGCGGTGACCGGCGCGGCCCCGAGAACACCCGTGCCCGCCGTGCCGGTGCCGGCCGTACCCGGGACATCCGCCCCGGAACCCGCACCCGCCCCGGAACCCACGCCCGGCCCGGAGGCGGGCCGGTCCGGTGCGGCCACCGTGGCGCCACCCGTCCGCGCGATGCCACCGCCGCCCACCGGGGCGGCCGTCGGCGAGTCCACACCCGGACCGCCACGCGGCGTCGACGAGGGCGAGCCCACCCCGCCCGGCGTCTCCGGGTCCGGCGGCGGCGGGGGAACCAGGTGGTCGTACGCGGAGAAGTCGTAGCCGGCGGCCAGGTCGGCGACGACCTTGACCATCCGCTGGTGCGCCTTCTCGCGCTCCGCCTCGTCCTGCTGGTGCCCGAGCACCGCGCCGACCACGGCGCCCGGAACACCGAAGACCGCGCCCTTCGCGGCGCCGGACAGCGCCCGGTCGTGGTCGTCGGTCTCAGCCGGGCTCTCCGCCTGCCCGCGGGCGGTGCGCAGATCCTCGGCCATCATCGTCAGACCCCGGCCGACGTAGGCCATGCCGGTGCCGAGCGAGTCGGCGTAGGTCACGATGTGGGACAGCCGGGACTGGAACTCCTGCCCCGCCGTGCCGGTCCACGTGTTGGCGAGCTTGCCGAGGTCGGCGTCGAGTTGGTGGCCGAGGTCGTCGACGATGCCCTTGAGTGCCGTCCACTGCGCCGCCACGCCGTCGATCTGGCCCGGCTCACCGGCCATCACGCCGTCGTAGAGCGCCTGGTGGCTGACGCCCTGGTACTTGTGCGTGTAGTCAGACACGAGGGTCCTCCTCGCGGGCCATCGCCTCGTCCACCCCGCGCAGAGCGGCGGCGATGTCGGCGGAGTTGGCCGCGTTCCGCGCCTCGGTGGTGCGGTAGCTGGCCAGGATGGTGGCGGTGGCGGTCTGCGCCGCCTGCACGGCGGTGCGCAGCCGGTCGACGCGGTCGACGTAGACCTGGTGGATCTGGGAGTACCGGCGGGCGTTGTCGGTGGCGTCGGCGAACGATCCGAGGGCCGGGGGCCGGCACTGCATCTCGGTGTTGAGCTTCCGCAGGGCCCGCTCCGCCTCGGCCAGCCGATGGGTCAGGGTCCGGTGGAAGTCCTCAAGGGACATCAGGTCCACTGTCGTGCGCCCGGTCATGGAAGCATCCCCGTACGTCGTTCCTACAACGGTTGGCGAGGCACAGGTTAGTCGACCGCCGCTACCCTCGGCGACCCTCCGTCGGTGGCGTGGGACGGTGGGTGCTCACCCTCCGTCCCCGGTGGACGTCGATGCGCCCGGCGAAGGCGTGGCCGTCGGGGCGGCGGTGGTGGTCTCTGACGGTGCCGGGCCGCCCGGCTCGAAGTGTGCCAGCGCCTCGTCGCGGCCCAGGGTGGGCCCGGTCGGGACGAGCGCCAGCAACGACGCCGGTACGGCCAGCGGGGTGACCCCCTCGTAGCCGAGTGCGGTCAGCGCCCCGGGGCCGAGCGGATGCCGGATCCCGTCCGCGCCGATCAGGTACACCGTCGTGCCGGGCGCGGCCACGCCGCTGCCACCGGCTCCCGGCGCGGCCTGGGCGAGCACACCCTTGCCGCCGGGCAGCAGCACCGCCTCGACCGTACGGACGCCGTCCCGGGCGGACTGGCGGACCGACACCGGGCCGGACGCGTCGGAGGTCAGCTCGGCCGGGGCCCGGTCGAAGACCTCCAGCGTGGTGGTGGGCGGCCCACCGTCGGCACCGGCCCGGTAGGTCGCGCAGAGCGCCGTCGCACCCGGGTCCACCGGGTGCAGGGCGGGCAGGGCCTGCGGCAGGCCGGGCTCCTCGACCCGCTCGTCGGCCAGGACCTGACCCGCCTGCTCCGGCGTGATGTCGCCGACCGTACCGCCGTCCCGCAGCAGGAGCAGCGCGCTGACCTCGCCGACGGACACGAGCCCGTCGCGGGTGAGCACGTAGTGCTGGCCGGCGGCCCGGAACACCTGGCCGATCCGGGCCTCGCCGGCACCGACGCGGACCTCGCTGGGCTCGCCGTCGTCCGGGACGCGGGGTTCCCGCAGCGCCGGACCGGCCGGCACCGCGTTGAGCAGTTGCTGGCCGAGACCGAGCACGGGCGCCCCGGCCATCTTCAGCGCGGCGAGCGTGGCGTCGCCGCCCACCACCCGCAGTCGGGAGTCGCCGGTGAGCAGGTGCCGCTCGCCGTCGACCTGCACCAGCACCGCGCGGTCGCCGAGCGGCCGGCCGCCGGGGAGGGGTCGGTCGATCACCACGCGGGTGCGGGAGCGGCGGGGATCGGCCGGGTCCGGGACGTCGCAGACCGACCACGGGAGCCCGGTGAGGGACTTCCGGTCCGGCAGCGCGTCCGGTGCGCCGACGATGCCGACCGTCCGGCCGCGCGGCCGGTCCCGGATCGACGCCTGGGACACCGTCCGGACCTCCGGGTCCGCGACGTTCAGGATCAGCCGGGCGGAGGCGTAGTTGACCGTCGGGTGCAGCCGCCCCTCGACGAACACGTACGTCGCCCCGGTCTCCCTCTCGATGACGAGGGTGTTCTCCTCCAGCGGGGCGGTGTTGCCGGTGAACTGCCCGTACGCGCCGACGACGCCGAGCACCACCGCCGCGGCGATCGCGCTGCCGAACACCGCCATGCCGAGTCGCCGCATCGGCAGGTTGCTGGTCTCGGGGTCGCCCGAGAGCAGCGCCGAGACGATCCGGCGGGTGACGAAGCGGTACGCCTGCACCTGGTCGCGGCGGGTCCGCATGACTTACCTCCGGCGGGGGTGGGTGCGCGGCGAGCAGGTCGTACCGGCGCCGCGGGCTTCCCTACGATAAGGGGCCGGTGACGGGCCGGCGGGACCGCCGCCCGCGGCCGGCCGCCACCCGGCGGCTCAACCGTCCAGAAGGGACAGCACCGATGACGCAGGTTCAGGCGCCGCCCGGTCGTCCGACGGCGCAGTCGCCGGGTCGTCCGGCACCGCAGCCGCCCCTTGGCAAGGAGCGGCCGGCCGTCTCGGCGGACCCGGCCGGCCGGCGGGGACGGCTCGGCCCGCTGGTGGTGGGGCAGCTGGTCGTACTGGAGCTGTGCGTCCTGGCCGTCTGGGCGGCCACCGCCGGCCCGGTCTGGCTGTTGGGCGCCGTCGCCACGGCCGCCGTACTGGTGGCGGTCGCGGTGTTCGCCCGGCGGGGCGGGCGCTGGTGGTACGAGGACCTGCTGCTGCGCCGGAGTTTGCGCCGCCGACGGGACCGGGCGAAGCGGGGCGTGGCGGCCGGGACGGTCGCCGACCCGCGACTCGCGCCGCTGGCCCCCGAGCTGACGGTGACCGAGCTGACCGACCGGGGCACCCGGCTCGGCATCGGGCAGGACGCCCGCGGCTGGTTCGCGGCGGTGGCCCTGCACGGGGCCACCGGCGCAGCGGCCGGACCGGTGGAGGCCGCCCTGGTCGACCGGGCCCTGCGGGTGCTGGCGGAGTTCAACGGGCCGGTCACCCGCTGCCAGGTGGTGTCGCACACGCTGGTCTGGTTCCCGGCCCCGGGCGCGCCGCCGGCCGCCCACCGGACGGTCTGGATCGCCCTGCGGCTGTCGGTGCGCGACGCCCGGGTCGAGGCGGTCGCCCGGGGCGGTGGCCTGCCGGGCGTGCACCGCACCCTGTCGGCCGGCATCGGCCGACTCGGCAAGGCGCTGACCGCCGCCGGCCTGGCACACCGGCCGCTCGGCCGCGACGAGTTGCGGGCGGCCGTGCTGTCCGCCACCGGCCTGGACCTGGTCGCCATGCCCCCCGCCGAGACGTGGACCGGCCTGCGCGGCGGCGGTTGGACCCACCGCTGCCTGGCCCTGCGGGCCAAGCCCGGCACGGCGTTCGGTGCCCTCGTCGACGCGGTCACCGCGACCGCCGCACCGTCGCACACGCTCGCCGCCGTGGTGCTCCCCGGCGGCCGGGGCGTCGCGCCGCTGCTGCGGGTCGGCGCGACGGACAACCACGTGGAGGCGCTGGTCAAGGTGGTACGCGACGTCGCCCGCCGGTGCGGCGCGCCGGCCCGCCCGGTGGACGGCGAGCACGCACCGGGCGTCTACGCCACCGCACCGGTCGGCACCACCCTGGGCGGCTGACGCCGACGGGGTCAGGGGCGGAGGTTGACGATCCAGTCGTAGAGGCCGACCACCCACACGGCCAGCGGGACCAGCGCGATGATCAGCAGGATCTCCACGATGTCCAGCAACCGGCCCCACACCGGGGAGATCCGCTTGCCCGCCACGGTCAGCCCGTAGACCAGGCTGACCACGGCCACCAGCAGCAGACCACCGACGATGGCGCCGAGGCGGACGACCGTCGAGCCGCCGGCGAACGTGGCGGCGGCGGTGAGACCGAGCCCGGCGGTGCCGGTGAACAGCACCGGGGTGCGCTGGGCCCGGCCGAGGAACGGACGGGCCCGCAGCAGCGCCAGCAGCGCCAGCACGAGGCACAGCAGCACCGCCGCGAGCCGCCCGTCGAGCGCGAGCACCACCTGGGCGCCGAACACCAGCAGCGACACCGTCCACAACAGACCGGTGAGGAACTCGTCGGCGCGCTCGCTGAGCTGGAGCACCCGTCGGCCGTCCACCGACTCGGTGTCCGTCTTCAGGTCGTCCGGGCCGGTGGGGATGGACGGCACGGGCAGCCGGGCCAGCCGGTAGGCGGCCATCGGCAGGGCCGGCACGGCACCGAAGGCCCCCGCCGCCACCACCGCCGCGGCGGCCGGGGCGTCGATCCCGAACGCGATGGACAGCAGGGCGCCGAAGCCGGTCGCGCCACCCACCGCCACCGCGCAGAAGAACAGCGGCAGGCGGTCGCCGACGGCCAGGGCCGACACCGCCCCGGCGACCACCACCGCCGTGGCGGCCAGCAGCAGGTGCGGGGCGGCCAACCCGGTCAGCTCCCGGTCGCCGGCGAGCAGCAGCAGGCCACCGACCCCCGCGTAGGCCAGACCCGCCAGACCCAGCACGGAGCCGGTGGCGCTGTCACCGGCGGCCCGGGACAGCACCGCCGCGCCGACCACCAGCGCGACCGCGATGAGCAGGGCGGCCAGCGCGGCGGGCAGCTGCGGCGGCCCGGCGAACAGCGCGGCCAGCGCGCCGGCACCCAACGCCACCGCGGCGAGGAGGACCGCGAAGGAGCGGGTGGTGGCGACCTGCCAGGCGCCCGGACGCTGGTTGGTGGCGGTCGCCACGGCGTCGACCACGTCGTCGAAGACGATCTCCGGTGCCGTCGCGGCCCGGGGCTGGAAGTGGAGCACCTCGCCGTCGCGGACGCCGAGCTGCGCGGCGGTGAGACCACCGTCCAGGGGCGCGCCACCGAGCCGGGCCAGGCTCCACCCGCCGTGCCGGACGCCGTCGTCGGCCAGGTCCTCCCCGGCGTAGCGCAGCAGCGCGGGCAGCAGGTCCGCGAGCGGTACGTCGGACGGCAGCGCAAGATCCATCCGGGTACGCGGGGCCACGATGGTGATCCGGCTCAGCCCACCGGTCGCCGTCTTCGTCGCCACAGTGGCCTCCTCGCCTCTACCCGATCGCCCCGGTCGGTGGACGCCCGGTCGGACCCTGACGCCCACGGGAGATTACCTACGATGGCGAGCACGTACGATGCCCACCCGACGACAGCGGTCGCCGGCAAAACTCCATCACGGCCGCCTAACGGGGAGGAGAAGCCGTGAGCACGGTGGTGTTCCGCCGCCCTCCACGCCAGTCGGGGCCTGCGTTGCCCCGAGGTGAGCTGCTGCTGGAGTCGCCGCCCGAGCTGCCCGAGCCGACGCCGCGCGGCATGGGGCAGCTGCTGATGATCCTGCCGATGGTGTGCGGGGTCGGCGCGATGGCGTTCCTCTACGCCGGCCGGGGCGGCGGCATGATGACGTACGTCGCCGGTGGCCTGTTCGGTGTCTCGATGCTCGGGATGGCGGTCGGCACGCTCTTCAACGGCAACAACGACAAAGCGGAACTGAACGCCGACCGCCGGGACTACATGCGGTACCTGGCGCAGATGCGCAAGCGCACCCGGCGCGCGGCGGAGCAGCAGCGCGCGGCGATGGCCTGGCGGCACCCCGAGCCGGACGCGCTGTGGTCGATCGCCGCGTCCCGTCGGCTGTGGGAGCGCCGGGTCACCGAGGACGACTTCGGCGAGACCCGGATCGCCACCGGCCCGCAGCGCCTCGCCGTCGAGATCGTCCCCCCGGAGACGAAGCCGGTCGAGGACCTGGAGCCGATGAGCGCCATCGCGCTGCGGCGCTTCGTCCGTGCCCACTCGACCGTGCCGGAACTGCCGACCGCCCTGTCGGTGCGGGCGTTCAGCCGGGTGGTGCTGCGCGGCGACCGGGAGCCCGTGCTCGACCTGGTCCGGGCCGCGCTCGGCCAGCTCGCCACCTTCCACGCCCCGGACGACCTGGTGGTCGCCGTGGTCGCCGCGCCGGACCGGCAGGCGGCCTGGGAATGGGTCAAGTGGCTGCCGCACGCGCACCACCCCGGCCGTGCCGACGCGGCGGGTCCCCGGCGGCTGGTCTTCGCGAGCCTCACCGAGGCCGAGGACGCGCTCGCCGGTGAACTGGCCGGGCGGCCCCGCTTCACTCCCGAGGCGAAGCCGCTGACCACCGCCGCGCACCTGGTCGTCGTCGTCGACGGCGGTGAGGTGGCGGCCACCTGCCAGCTGATGGGCCAGGGCCTGCTCGGCGCCACCGTCGTCGACCTTTCCGGCACCGTGCCCCGCGACGCCGGCCGTTGGCTGCTCTGCCTCGACGTGGGCGACGGCACCTCGCTCGACCTGGTCCGGGGCACCTCGTCGTCCACACTGGGCACCCCGGACCGGCTCAGCGAGGCCGCAGCCGTTGGGCTGGCCCGGCAGCTCGCGCCGTTCCGCCTCTCCCAGCAGCAGGCCACCGCCGAGGAGCCGTTGGGCCGCAGCACCGAGCTGCCCGACCTGCTCGGTGTCGGCGACGCCGCCACGGTCGACGTACGCCAGACCTGGCGGCCCCGCAGCCACCGCGACCGGCTGCGCATCCCGCTCGGCGTGGGGCCGGACGGCAACGTGGTTGAGCTGGACTTCAAGGAGTCCGCGCACGAGGGCATGGGCCCGCACGGCCTGGTGATCGGCGCGACCGGTTCCGGCAAGAGCGAGCTGCTGCGGACCATCGTCGGCGCGCTGGCGGTCACGCACTCCTCGGAGGAGCTCAACTTCGTCCTGGTCGACTTCAAGGGCGGTGCCACGTTCGCCTCGCTGGAGGCGTTGCCGCACACCAGCGCGGTGATCACCAACCTCGCCGACGAGCTGCCGCTGGTGGACCGCATGCGCGACGCGCTCGCCGGTGAGATGACCCGCCGGCAGGAGGTCCTGCGGGCCGCCGGCAACTACGTCTCCCGGTTCGACTACGAGAAGGCCCGGGCCGCCGGCGAGCAGCTGGAGCCGATGCCCAGCCTGCTCATCATCTGCGACGAGTTCAGCGAGCTGCTGGCCGCCAAGCCCGACTTCATCGACCTGTTCGTCATGATCGGCCGGCTCGGCCGCTCGCTCGGGGTGCACCTCCTGCTGGCCAGCCAGCGCCTGGAGGAGGGGAAGCTGCGCGGCCTGGACACGCACCTGTCGTACCGGATCGGCCTGCGGACCTTCTCCGCCGTCGAGAGCCGGATCGTCCTCGGCGTGCCCGACGCGTACGAGCTGCCGAACGCGCCGGGCCACGGGTACCTGAAGACCGACACGAGCACCATGCTGCGGTTCCGCGCCGCCTACGTGTCCGGGCCGTACCGGGCGCCGGGGCAGGTCGCCGCGACCTCCCAGGCGGCTGTGCAGCGCCGGATCGTGCCGTACGGCGTGAACGTCGTCCCGGTGCAGGACCCGCAGCTGCCGGTGACCGCGGTGCCGGAGCCGGCACCGGCGGCCGAGGGCCGGACCGTGGCGATGCTGGACGTGCTGATCGACCGGCTCAAGGGGCAGGGACGGCCGGCGCACCAGGTGTGGCTGCCACCGCTGTCCGAGCCGCCGGGCCTGTCGGACCTGCTGCCCCCGCTGAGCGTGCACCCGTCGTTCGGCCTGTGCACCGCCAACTGGCCGGGCCGTGGGCAGCTCGCCGTGCCGGTGGGGGTGGTGGACCGCCCGTACGAGCAGCGCCGCGACGCGATGCTGGTGGAGCTGGGCGGCGCGGGCGGCAACGTGGTGATCGTCGGCGCGTCGCTGAGCGGCAAGAGCACGATGCTCCGCTCGTTGCTGGCCTCGCTCGCCCTCACCCACACGCCGCGCGAGGTGCAGTTCTTCTGCCTCGACTTCGGTGGTGGGGCGCTGCGCAGCCTGGACGGTCTGCCGCACACCGCCGGCGTGGCCGGTCGCCGGGACACCGAGGCGGTCCGGCGTACGGTGGCCGAGGTGGTGGCCGTCCTCGACGACCGCGAGACGCGGTTCGCCCAGCACGGCATCGACTCGGTGGCGAGCTACCGCCGCCGTCGGGCGGCCGGTGAGTTCGCCGACGACCCGTTCGGCGACGTGTTCCTGGTGGTGGACGGGTGGAACACCCTGCGCCAGGAGTACGAGGAGCTGGAGCAGACCATCACCAACCTGGCCAATCGGGGGCTGGGCTTCGGGGTGCACGTGGTGGTGACCGCCGTGCGGTGGGCGGAGATCCGGATCAACATGCGGGACCTGCTCGGCACGAAGCTGGAGCTGCGCCTGGGCGACCCGAACGAGTCGGAGATCGACCGGCGGGCCGCGGCGAACGTGCCGACCGGTTCGCCCGGTCGTGGTCTGACCCGCGACAAGCTGCACTTCCTCACCGCGATCTCGCGGATCGACGGCCGGCGGGACATCGAGGACCTGACCGAGGCGTCGGTCGCCCTGGCGAAGCATGTCGCGACCGCCTGGCCCGGCCGGCCGGCCCCGAAGGTACGCCTGCTGCCCCGTCGGCTGCCCGTCCCCGAGCTGGCCCGGATCATCGACCGCTCGGCGCCGGGTGTGCCGATCGGCGTCAACGAGGCGGCCCTCGCCCCGGTCTACCTCGACCTGGCCAACGAGCCGCACCTGACCGTCTTCGGCGACGCCGAGTGCGGCAAGACCAACGTGCTGCGGCTGATCGCGCGGGGGATCACCGAGCGGTACACGCCGGCGCAGGCGCGGCTGGTCATCGCCGACTACCGGCGTGGCCTGCTCGGCGTGGTGGAGGGGGACCACCTGCTCGACTACGCGCCGTCCAACCAGGTCTTCGCGCAGGGGCTCGCCTCGATCCGCAGCGCGCTGTCCAACCGGTTGCCCGGCCCGGACGTCACCACCGCCCAGTTGCGCGACCGCAGCTGGTGGAAGGGACCGGACCTGTACATCCTGGTCGACGACTACGACCTGGTCGCCTCCGGTGGGTCCAACCCGCTCAGCGCGCTGCTGGAGCTGTTGCCGCAGGCCCGCGACATCGGTCTGCACCTGATCGTGACGCGTCGGGTCGGGGGTGTGGCCCGGGCGCTCTACGAGCCGGTGCTGCAACGCCTTCGTGAGCTGGACTCGCCCGGTCTGCTGATGTCCGGCAACCGGGAGGAGGGTGCTGTCTTCGGCACTCTGCGGCCGAGCCCGCAGCCGCCCGGCCGGGGGACCCTGGTGCGTCGCCGCGACGGGCAGCAGCTCATCCAGACCGCCTGGTCCGAGCCGTCCTGAGCCGACCGTCAGCAGCGTCCGCCGAGGCGCGAATGTCACATCCCCGCGCTCCGGCGGGGCTGCGAGGCTTTGCCGGCGTCCGCTACGGTCTTCCGTGGAGTGTCCGTCGATGGGGTTGTGTGCCCGCGGCGGGGGAGGGCGCGGCGGATCCGCCGCCACAACAGGACGGAAGGGTGTGAGCATGGCGTTCGAGGTCGAAGCAGCGACTCTGCATACCGCCGCGAGTGACGTGCGGTCCACGCGCAGCGAGGTCGACGGTGAGCTGAAGAAGCTGTGGAACGTGGTCGACGACCTGGCCATCGCCTGGCAGGGGCAGGCGTCCACGGGCTTCCAGACGCTCATGCAGCGCTGGAGCGAAGACACGACCAAGCTGCTGACGGCGATGGACAGCATCGCCGACCTGCTCGACAAGTCGGGGACCACGCACCAGGTCAACGACGAGGAGCAGCAGCAGATGCTGGACAAGTTCCACTCTGCACTCAACCCGTGATCCGCCGACACCCGCAGGGGAGGAACTCATGAGCATCAAGGTCGACTACGCCGTTCTCGAGAGCAGCAACCAGCAGATGCAGGCCATCTCGCGGACCATCGACGAGAAGCTGGACACGCTGCGCTCCATGCTCTCGAAGCTGCAGTGGGACGGGCAGGACCGTGCCGCGTACGAGCAGCACCAGGCGCAGTGGGACGCCGCCGTCCGGGACATCAACAAGATCCTGAACGAGATCGGTGGCGCGGTGGGCATCGCCCGCGAGAACTACGTCAACACCGAGATGAGCAACGCCAAGGTGTGGAGCTGACAGAATCGCTCCGGCGGCTCCGGCCCGGCTCGGCCGGGCCGGAGCCGCACCGTGTGACGAGTGTCGAGGTCCGGGGAGTGCGATGACCGAGTGCGGGCAAAGCCGTCCGATGTGGAGGCGAGCCGTCGCGGCACTCGCGGTCGGGGTTCTGTCGGGTTCGGTGTTCGTCGCTCCCGCACCGGCCACGGCCGCCGACACCGTACGCGGCCTCCAGTGGCACCTGGACGCGCTGAAGATCCCCCAGGCACACAAGATCTCCCGCGGTCGCGGCGTGACGGTGGCCGTGATCGATGGCGGGGTCCACGCCACTCACCCGGACCTGCGCGGCCAGGTGCTGTCCGGCTTCGGCACCGGCCCCGACGCGTCCCGGGACGGCCGCACCGACATGGACCGGGAGTCGGCGCACGGCACCGGCATGGCCGGCATCATCGCGGCGCGTGGCGGTGGCGACATGCGCAGCCTCGGCATCGCCCCGGAGGCCAAGATCCTGCCGATCAGTCTCGGCCCGAAGCAGGACGACGACGAGGTGGCGCCCGCCATCCGGTGGGCCGTCGATCACGGCGCCACGGTCATCAACATGTCTTTCGGCCGAACCGGTCCCGAGGTGCCGGCCGTCGAGGAGGCGGTCCGCTACGCCCAGAGCAGGGACGTGGTCGTGGTGGCGTCCGTGGGCAACATCTCGACCACCGGGCGCGACGTCATCACGCCGGCCCGGCTGCCCGGGGTCGTCGCGGTCGGGGCCACCGACAAGCGCGGCGCTCTGTGGGCCGAGTCGGCGACGGGGCCGGAGGTGGTGGTGGCGGCCCCCGGCGCGCGACTGATCTCGCCGGCCTCCCCCACCGCCTCACCGAACGGCTACCTCGTCGGGGACGGGACCAGCCCCGCGGCGGCCGTGGTCTCCGGTGTGGTGGCGCTGATCCGGGCCCGCTATCCCGACGCCGACGCGGCGAACGTCGTCAACCGCCTGATCCGGACCGCCCGCGACGAGGGAGCGTCCGGTCGGGACCCCGAGTTCGGGTTCGGGTCCGTGGACGTGCTGGCGGCGTTGACCGCCCGGGTGGACCCGGTCGAGGCCAACCCGCTCGTCTCCGGGACCCGGTCCGCCGCGCCGTCCGCCGTGCCGCGGGCGGACGACGAGCGCGACGACGGCCCGGCTGTCGCGTTCAAGGTCAAGAACGAGGCCGGCCTGATCGTGGTCGGTGGGCTCTGCCTGGTGGCGGTGCTCGTCGGGGTGGTCCTCCTGGTGGTGGCCCTGCGCCGGTCACGTCGCCGCCGCGCGCCGGGTGGGCCGTTTCCCCCGCCCGGCGCCCACGGCCCGTACCCGCCAGCCGGCCCTCCACCGGGGTATCCGGCTCCACCGCCTCCGGGCTGGCCCGCGCCGACGCCACCTGCGGGTCCGCCGCACGCGGTGCCCAGCCCGCCCGGGCCCGGAGCGCCGACGGCCCACCCGTACCCGTACCAGCCGCATCCGTACCAGCCACGCCCGTTGGGCCAGCCGTCGCTGCACCCGCCCGCCGGTCCGGCGGGTCCGCCGGCCAACCCGCCCGCGTGACCCGACGCGACCCGCAGTGACCGACATCGGCCCAGCGCCACGGGGAGGACAGGAATGAGCGAGGACACGACCGGCCCCGACCGGATCGAGAAGTCGGTGCCGATCCCGGTGGTCGTCCCACCGGTGGCCGGCCCGACCGGCGCCTTTCCGACCGTGCTGGACAGCCCGTTCCGGTACGGCGTGCGGCACGACGACGTGGGGCTGAGCCAGGCCCGCACGCCGGAGGAACTGGTCGCCGGCCCGAACGAGCGGGGCGTGACGACCGTCTGGGACGCCGCCAGCCTCGACTCGGCCATCGACTGGTTGGAGACGCACGCGAACTACCTCCGCCGGCTGTCGTACGACATGGCGTCGATCAAGGAGCGCCTCGGCGGTGACAATCCGACGACGAGCGCACTGGGCGGCTTCCCGTACGCGCAGCAGCTCACCCGCACCCACTCGATGCTGCACGGCAAGACGGAGCAGGGGCTCAAGCGGCTGTCGGACAACCTCTACGCCGCGGCCCGGGCGCTGGAGACGGTGAAGCGCAACTACGAGACCGCCGAGCAGGCCAACGCCATGTCGGCCGACGAGATGCGGCAGGCGCTCAGCAACGCGGCCCGCGGTGGCGGCGCGTCGGACGGGGGGCAGCGGTGAGCGGCAAGAGCTGGGAGGACATGGCCCGCGAGGTGCTCGTGCAGGGGCGCCCGGCGGACATCGGCAGTGCCGCCCTCGGGTGGCAGGAGCTGATCCGCAACGTGGGCCAGGTCAAGGAGAGCCTGGAAGAGAACGTCAAGGACCTCGGCGCGGCCTGGAAGGGCCCGGCGTACGAGGCGTTCAAGGAGAAGATCGAGGCGCTCGCCCGCGACGCCGGCACGATCGTCGACGCCGTCGAGCGGCCCGGCAGCGACCGGCGGAGCATCGTGAGCGTGCTGGAGACCGCCGCCCGCAACCTGGAGGACGCCCAGGTCGCCATGCCGGTGCCGGCGTCCTGCGTCGGTGACGTGCTGGCCGCGCGCAACGGCGAGATCACCCTCGACAACGGCCTCTTCGAGACGAGCCTCAAGGCCGACTGGATGGGCAGCTGGCCGGTCGAGCAGATCGGCACGTTCGGCGACTGGCTCTCCGAGTTCGTCTTCGACAACACCGAGAAGGCGCGCGAGGCGTACGAGACGGTCGACGGGCAGTTCCAGCAGCGCGACATGGAGACCCCGCAGGGCGGGCGGTTCGACACGGAAGGCGTGACACCGGAGATCCCGAACCTCGGTGGGGGACCGGGCGCCGGCAGTGTCGGCGGCGTGCCCGGTCTCGGCGGCGCACCGTCCACGGGCGGCATCGGTGGTGGCGTCCCCTCGGTGAGTGCCGGCGGACTGCCCGGCACCGGCTCGGGCGGTGGTGGCCTGGGCTCCGGCGTCCACCCGGACCTGACGCCCGGCGGTTTCGGCGCCGGCACCGGGACCACGCCGGGCACCGGGTCGCTCGCCGGTGTGGGGCCGGGCACCGGCGCCAGCCTGGCCGAGGACTACGGCAGCGGCCTGGCCGGTGTCGGCACCGGGACGGCTCCCGGGCTCGGGTCCGGGTTCGGCGGTGGCGGCGTACCGGGAACCACCGGGCTCGGCGGTGGCGGCCTGGGTGGCGGCAGTGGCGCCGGCCTGGCGGGTGCCGGCGGCGGGATGATCCCCGGCGGCGGCGCGCTGGGCCGCGCCGTCTCGCCGACCCTGCCTCCGATGATGGGCGGCGGCGCGGCCGGCGCCGGTCGGGGCGGCGGCGGCCGTGGTGCCGGCGGCAGGCTCGGCGCGGCGGGCAAACTCGGCGCGGGCGCCGGCATGATGCCCGCCATGGGCGGCATGGCCGGCGGTGGCGCCGCGGGCCGCGGCACCGGCCGGGCAGGTGCGGCAGGTGCCGGCACGGCCGGGGTACGCGGCGGCGGTGCCGCCGGCGCGGGCGCGCGAGGTGCCGGTGCCGCCGGCGCGGGCGCCCGGGGCGCCGGTGGTGTGGCCGGTATGGGCCCGGTCGGCGGAGCCGGCTACCGCGAGGAGGAAGCTCCCCGCAACACGTGGCTGGAGGAGGACGAGGACGTCTGGGGTGCGGACGGCGGTGCCGCGCCGGGCGTGCTCCGCTGACGACGGCCGGGCCGTCCGGGATCCGAGGCGGGTGGGTCAGGCGGTCGGTGTCGGGTCGACGCCCGGCGGGCGGCGGCCCGGACGCCAGCCACGCCGCCGTCCCCGGGCCAGGATCGGCCTGACGGCGAGCAGCACACCGGCGAGCAGCGCGCCCACCGCGGCGGCCCAGAGCGCCACGGTGCGCTGCCCGGAGAGCGGGTCGGTGGGCGTCGGCGGGGCCGCCAGCGCGCCGGCCGGCGGGTCGGCGCGCGTGCCCAGCAGGTCGGCCACCGCCCGGTAGGGGTTCACCACCCCGTGCCCGACCTGGGGGTCCACCCCGGCGGGCGGGGCGTCGGCGGTGCGGATCAGCCGGTCGGCGACCTGCTCGGGGGAGAGGTCGGGGTGCGCGGCGCGGACCAGGGCGACGACGCCGGAGACGTACGCAGCCGCGAAGCTCGTGCCCTCCCCGGCGGCGAGGTACCCCTCTCCGCCGGGGGCGGGACCGACGATGTTCTGGCCCGGTGCCGCGACGTCGACGTAGTTGCCGCTGACCGAGGACCCGACGTGGCCGCCCTGCTCGTCGACGCCCGCGACCGCGATGACGCCCGGGTACGCGGCCGGGTACGCCGGCAGGTCCTGCTGGTTCTCCGAGCGGTTGCCGGCGGCGGCCACCACGACGACACCCTCGTCGAGCGCCTCCCGGACGGCATCGGCCAGCACCGGCCGGTCCAGGGTCACCAGCGACAGGTTGATGACGTCGGCGTCGTTCTCCACCGCCCACCGGATCGCCTCGGCGATCTCGCCGGGGAGCGCCTCGTCCATGCGGGTCTCGTTGTCCGGCAGGACGCGTACCGGCAGGATCCGGGCTTCCGGCGCGACGCCGCTGAACGGTACGCCGGTGTCGTCGCTGCCGGCGATCAGACCGGCGACCACGGTGCCGTGCCCGGCAAGGTCGCAGCGGCCCTGCTGCCGGGGCAGGCCGTTGAGGTCGCGCCCTTCGAGGACCCGCCCGCGCAGGGCCGGGTGGGTGGCCGAGACACCCGAGTCGATCACCGCCACGGTGACGCCGGCACCCCGGGAGAGCGGCCAGGCCGACGTCGGCTCCAGCCGGCGCAGCGGCCACGGCGTCTCGGCGGGGGTGCTGTCTCCGGGAGGGCCGCACCGGGGTGCCGCCGCGACGGCCGGGACCGGCGCGACGATTGCGGCGCCGACAAGGACGGTGAGGGCTCCACAAAGGACAGTTCCGATCCGGCCCGTGGTACGGCGGGCGGGGCCGGCCCCGCCCGGTCGGATGCTCTCGCGCACGCGGTGAGACTACCGCCCGGCGGGCGCGGGCCGGGTGTCGCTTCCGGCCGGCTCATCGGTGAAGAGGGCGAGCAGGTCGCCCACCTGCCGGTCGGCCTCCGCCGGATGCCGGAAGTGCCCGGTCGGGTTCAACGTGTACTCGTTGCGCCGGCCCACGCGGGTGCGGTGCAGGTAGCCGCCGGCCTCCAGGTCGGCGACGATCGCCTGGGCGGCGCGCTCGGTGACACCCACCTCGTCGGCGACGTCCCGCAGCCGGGCGGTGGGGTTGCGGGCGATGGCGAGCAGCACGTGCGCGTGGTTGGTGAGGAAGGTCCAGTTCCGGGTGCTCCCGTGCTCCCCTGTCGTCGCCATGTCGTCATCGTATGACCTGGCGTTCGGGTTTTGGTCCCGCCCCCGGGCCGGGAAAGTGACCACCGTTGTCAAACACATGAAGTGCAGATCACGTATACCTTGACGTGCCTTGTCGTGCGTGTGACGGTGGAGGCGGCCCGCGTCCACCGTCGGCCGGGGTCCGACCAGGTCCGTCTCGTGAGCACGAGGTGAGCGAATGAGTCGCGTCGAACCGCCCGGCGTCCCACCGGGCCCGAGAACCCCACGGCAGGCACTCGCGGAACTCCAGGCCGGCAACCGGCGCTTCGTCACCGGCGCGCCCCGCCATCCCAACCAGGACGCCGGTCACCGCGCGGCGGTCGCCGACGGGCAACACCCGTTCGCGGTGGTCGTCGGCTGCTCCGACTCGCGGCTCGCCGCCGAGATCATCTTCGACCGCGGCCTCGGTGACCTCTTCGTCGTACGCACCGCCGGGCACACCCTCGGATCCGAGGTGCTGGGGAGCGTCGAGTACGCGGTGACCGTCCTGCGTACGCCGCTGGTGGTGGTGCTCGGGCACGACTCCTGTGGTGCGGTGCAGGCAGCGTGCGAGGCCGCCAGGACCGGCACGTCACCCGCCGGGCACCTGGGTGCGATGGTGGACGCCGTCGTGCCGAGCGTGCGCCGGGCGGAGGCCCAGGGCGTGTGGGACGTCGACGGGATCGTCGACATCCACATCGCGCAGACCGTCGAGGCGATGCTGGCCAGCTCCGACGCGCTCGCCGCCGAGGTCGACGCCGGCCGCTGCGCGGTGGTCGGCATGTCGTACCGGCTCACCGCCGGTGAGGTCCGCACGGTGGCCGAGATGTCCGCGGGCGGCCCGCCGGTCGCGTCGGTCGACGTGCCGGCCGCCGTGACCGCCGCCTGACCGCTACGACGAAGGGCCGCCCCCGGTCGGGGCGGCCCTTCGACACGCTGTCCGGGTCGCCGTCAGAGCAGCGACACGTGGACGTGGTCGGTGTGGTTCGAGGGACCGCTGTACGACTTCCACCCGGTCGCCGGGAACCAGATCTGTCGGTTCCAGATGACGTAGTAGATGCCGAGCCGGTCGGCGTTCCGGACCAGGAAGGCGGTCAGGTTGTTGCCGTACATCCGGGTGTCGTTGTTGTACCAGGACCGGAAGCCGCTGTTCTGGAGCGACCAGTCGCAGGCGCGGCCCTTGGGATGCTCGTACGGCCCACCGGACCGGTAGCAGCCGACGAACCGGGTGAATTTGGCCCGCCTGACCTCCTTGTACATGTGCAGCGTCCGGGGCGTGACGCAGCCGGAGGTCGTGGGGTCGGGCTGGCTGCACGACTCGGGCCGCCAGTCGCCGTCCGCCGTCCGGCCCGGTGCGACCCGGGCGACCGGTGACGTGGCGTTCACCAGTCCGCCGGTGAGGCCGGTGCCACCGACCAGGTCGAGGGCCTTCTCGGCCGCGGCCCGATCCCGGTTGATGTTGTTCCTCAGGCGCTGCTGGTCCCGGACCTCGGTGTCGACCGCCAGCTTCGCCTGTTGCACGCGGGCCTTGGCCGCGTTGACCTCGGCGAGCTGCTTGGCGTTGACCATGTTCAGCTCGTCCAGGGCGCCCGCGCGCTGCACGAAGGAGTCCGGGGTCCGGGCCTCCAGCAGCATCGACACGGCGCCGATCCGTCCGCTCCGGTACGACTGGGCCGCGATCTCGTTGACCTGCGGCGCGAGCGCGTTCAGCTCGCGCTGGAGCCGGCTGACCTCCAGCTCCAGCTCCTGTTGGCGCTTCTGCGACTTCTTCAGGGCCGCCTCGGCCTTCACGAAGTCGCGGTTCTTGGCCTCGATGACGTCGTTGAGCAACGTCGGCTGGCTGTCGTGGCCCGAGGGCTTCGGGGGTGCCGGTGCGGCGGACGCCGGGAGGGGCCCGACGAACACGGCCAGCGCGGCGAGCACGGCCACCACAGGTGTCAACCAGCGGCGTAGGGGTGCCGTCACAGTGTTCCCTTCCGTCGACCGCCGACCGGGTTAGCTGACGGGTTCGGGGCGGAAGTGGCCCCTACCGCATTCGCGGATTCACCCCAGGTACCTGGGTCCCCGGTTCGCCTCGCGGCGATTGGGCGGCGGCACCGCAGGCGCCGCTGCGCGCCTTCGGCGGTGACCGGCAGCGAGGTTACCCGACAGTCGTCCTGGGGATCTACGTCTGGTAGCCGACCAAACGAGCTATTTCGAAGCCAAAGTCGATGACCAGTGACGCGACTATCAGGCGGGTGGGGCCGCG
Organism: Micromonospora sp. NPDC049497; assembly: GCF_044465805.1. Lineage (NCBI taxonomy): Bacteria > Bacillati > Actinomycetota > Actinomycetes > Micromonosporales > Micromonosporaceae > Micromonospora > Micromonospora sp. NPDC049497. The sequence goes on from NZ_JBITMC010000019.1 coordinate 20,586, forward strand.
TGATCACGCTACGCAGTTTCACCATGCGGTGTCCGTGCTCCTGTCTCGGTCGGGCCACCTGCCGGGGGTGGCGGGGGAGGTGTCCGTCGCGCGGGGGGCGCTCAGCGCCTCCAGCGCCTCCGCCCGTACCGCCGCCCGGGGGAGCGGCGGGTCGGGCGGTGTGTCGCCGGCGGTGGCCGTACCGCCCCGCCGGCCGGCCGTGGTGACCACGGCCGCCAGCGCGGTGGTGAGCGGCACCGCGGCGATCAGACCCAGGGTGGCGACCGCGCTGCGGACGATCTCCTGGGCCAGGAACTCACTGGTGAGGATCTGGGTCACCGCCCGCGAGTCGGCGGTGAGCAGGAGCAGCACGGGCAGGGAGGCGCCCGCGTACGCCAGCACGATCGTGTTCACCGTGGAGGCGATGTGCGCGCGGCCGACCCGGGTCGCCGCCCGGTAGAGCTGCAACCGGGTCAGCCCGGGGTTGGCGTGCGCCAGTTCGGTGACCGTGGCGGCCTGGGTGACCGTGACGTCGTCGAGCACGCCGAGCGAGCCGATGATGATGCCGGCCAGCAGCAGCCCGTGCAGGTCGACGTCGGCCTGGTACATCGACAGCGTGGTGGCGTCCTCGCTGCCGTACCCGGTCAGATGGGTGGCGGCGGTGGCGAGCGTGCCGAGCACGCCGGTCAGCACCAGGCTGCCGAGCGTCCCGAGCACCGCCACGGACGTCTGCGCGGTCACCCCGTGGGTCAGGTACAGCACCACGAACATGATCAACGCGGCGCCGACGACCGCGACGAGCAGCGGCGACTGCCCGGCGCTGATCCCGGGCAGCACGAAGGTGAGCAGGATGGCGAAGCTCGCCGCGAGGCCGGCGAGCGCGGCCAGCCCGCGCCACCGCCCGAACGCGACGATCGCGGCGGCGAAGAGGGCCACGAGCCAGACCAGCGGTGCGCCCCGCTGGTGCTCCGCGATGTTGTAGCTGCTGACCGTCGGGTCGGCCGGATCGAGCAGCTCCACCAGGATGATCTCGTCGCCCGCCGCCACCGTCGGTGCGCCCGGCCCGACGGGGATCGGCGTCTCCACCTGCTGCCCGGCGTCCGGCCCCTCGTCGACGCGTACGGTCACGCGGCCGCACGGCCCGTCCGTGGCGCCCGGTGGCCCCTCCGGGGTGTCGGGTCGCGGCGGGCAGGCTTCGCTCACGACTCTCGTCACGGTGCCGTGGTAGCGGGGCGGCTCCGTGCCCTGGTCGGTCTCGGGGGCGTTGCGGGGCCAGAGCACCAGGGCGGCGACCATGGTCGCGACGAAGAGGGGGACCACCGTCGCGACGAGGATCCGCCGCACCCCGGGCGGGGTGGACGGAGCGGGACGGGTGTGGTCGGCGCCCATGTGCGTGTCTCCCAACGAATCCTCAGGCGGGTACGTGCCAGCGGGCCGGTCGGTTCAGGGTTCCGACCACGGCGGTCACCGCGAACCGGGGAGATGACCCTCCCGTGTCGGTTCGGCCACGTACCGCGACGGTCCGGTCCGGGTGGCCCCGACCACGGGCGGTCGGCGAGGTCGCCGACCGGCTGCGGGCGCGGGTCGGGTGGTGCGGGAGCCGGAGAGCCATCGGCCGAATCGTAGCCACCGCCACCCTCCGACGCCGCTCGCGAGGCCCGGTGTCGGGTAAGGAAGGGCCCCCCGTTAACGCCTGCGGTAGAGGAAGGGCCCCCTGTTAACGCCGCAGCCCCGCTGGGCGGTCGGCACGCTAGCGTAGTCGTGTGCGGACGACGGCAGACGTGGCGGCCGGGCGGTGGACCCGGCTGCTCCTGGTCGTCGCCACCCTGTTCGGCCTGGCCGTCATGCACACGCTCGGCCACGGGACGCACGCCGCCGGGCACGAGCCTGTCGCCCCCGCGCACGACGGCGCGTCGGCGCACGAGGGCGCGCCGCCCCCCAGCGGAACGGTCGGCGACCACGACGCCGCGGGGGACGTCCGGCTCGTCGCCGCGGGGAATCCCCGGCTCGTCGCCGCGGGAAATCTCCGGCTAGTCGCCGCGGTCGTTCCCGGTGACGCGGGTTGCCCCACAGGCTGCCCGCACGGGCCGTTGCTCGCCGCCGGTGGCACGGGTGGAGGGTTCCCCGACTGGGGTGTCTGTCTGGCGGTGCTCGGCGCCTTCGGCATGTCGCTCCTGCTGGCGGTCCTCTTCGCGACCGTGACGGGAGCGGGCGAGCCGGGCCGGCGGAGCGGTGACCGTCCTCCGGGTGCTTCGAGGGCACCCCCGCCGCGCCCCGTCGGTCTTCGCCTCGCCACGGTCTCGGTGCTGCGCAGATAGGCGCGATGCGCGGTGCAGGACGCTGCTCCGCGCTCCCGTCGTGTCGCGTACGTCCCGAGAAACCGAAAGGCTCAACCGTGAACACTCGTACCATCGCGCGCCGTGCCGCCCTGGCCGGCGTCACCGTCACCGCCGCCGTCGTCCTGACCGCCTGCGGCGGGGATCACTCGTCCGGCGGGAACCACGGCATGCCCGCCGCCACCGGCGCCGCCCCCTCGGCGGGCGCGAGCGCGGCGACCGTCGACGACGCCGACGTCATGTTCGCCCAGATGATGATTCCGCACCACCAGCAGGCCGTGGAGATGGCCGACCTGGCCACCACCCGGGCCGGCGACTCGGAGGTCAAGCGGCTCGCCGGGCAGATCAAGGCCGCGCAGGGGCCGGAGGTCGCCACCATGAGCGGCTGGCTGGCCGAGTGGGGTCGGCCGGTGCCGTCTCCCGGCGCCGAGATGCCGCACATGGACCACGGCATGCCCGGGATGATGTCCGAGGCCGACATGTCGAAGCTGGCGGCCGCCTCCGGCCGCGAGTTCGACCGACAGTTCCTGACCATGATGATCGCCCACCACGAGGGTGCGGTGACGATGGCCCAGACCGAGCTGTCCGAGGGCGCCGACCCGCGCGGCAAGGACCTCGCGCAGCAGATCATCACGTCCCAGCAGGCGGAGATCGCCACCATGCGCAAGATCCTCGACCGGCTCTGATCGAAACCGGCCCGCCGGGCGGCACCGGCCCTCGGCGGGCCTCGCCGGGCCTCTCGGGGGCGCCGCCCTCGGGGCCGTGCAGTTTCGGGGAAAGTGTGCCCATTCCGCGTCGGATGGCCACACTTTCCCCGAAGTTGCGAGCGCGGAGCGGGGAGCGGCGAACAGCGAGCGGGGAGCGGCGGAGCGGGGTGGAAGGGCGGTCAGCCGCGCTTCATCAGGCGGCCGACGGCGGCCATCATCTCGGTGGCCATCTCGTCGGCCCGACCCTCGGCCGCGCCCTCGTGCATGCAGTGCCGGGCGTGCCCGTCGAGCAGACCGAGGGCGACCTTGTCGAGGGCGGCCTGGATCGCGGAGATCTGGGTGAGGACGTCGATGCAGTAGCGGTCCTCGTCGACCATCTTCTCGATCCCGCGGACCTGACCCTCCACCCGGCGCAGCCGTGCGAGCAGCTGGTCCTTCGTCGCGGTGTAGCCCCGGATCGGGGCGGGCGTCGGTGTGGTCATGGCGACGAGTCTACCGTACCCCTCGGGGGTATGGTACGTTCTCTAGGTCGATACCCCTGAGGGGTATGATGGGAAGCGGCGAGAGGAGAGTTCCGATGGTCACCAACACGTACCAGGTCACGGGCATGACGTGCGGGCACTGTGTCAACTCGGTCAGCAGCGAGGTGGGCGCCATCCCCGGCGTCACCGACGTCCAGGTCGATCTGGCCACCGGCCAGGTCACCGTCACGAGCGAGACCCCGTTGGACACCGACACCGTGCGCGCCGCCGTCGACGAGGCCGGGTACGACCTCGCCGGTGCGTGACGGGTCCACCCGACCCGGAGAAACCGAGGTACCACGATGAACACGGCGATCAAGCTGAGCGGCTTCGCCCTCGGCCTCGCGGCGGTGTTCGGCACGGCGTACGGGGTCGGCCAGGTCGCCGGCCCCGTCGCCCCCGCCGCCGAAGCCGACCACGACAGCGACAGCGGTCACGGCGACGACAGCCACGGCGACAGCGGCGGTGCGGCGGACGACGCTCACCTGCCCGGCGGGCTGCTCGTCTCCGACCGTGGCTACACCTTCGAGCCGGTGGGCGCCCCGAGCGGGGAGTTCGCCTTCCGGGTCACCGGCCCCGACGGGCGGCCGGTGACCGCGTACGACGTCGCGCACGACAAGCGCATGCACCTGATCGTGGCCCGCCGGGACCTGTCCGGCTTCCGCCACGTCCATCCCGAGATGGCGCCCGACGGCACCTGGCGCGTCGACTCCCCACTGGCCGGGCCCGGGGTGTGGCGGGCGTTCGCCGACTTCACCCCGACCGGCGGGGAGGCGTTGACCCTCGGCACGGACGTGACCGTCCCCGGGGCGCTGGCCGAGCGGCCGCTGCCGGCCCCGGCCACCAGCACCACGGTCGACGGCTACACCGTGACCCTGGCCGGCGCGCTTCAGCCCGGCCGCACCTCCGAGCTGACCCTCGCGGTGAGCCGGAACGGCACGCCGGTCACCGACCTGGAGCCCTACCTCGGTGCGTACGGGCACCTGGTGGCGCTGCGGCGGGGCGACCTGGCGTACCTGCACGTGCACCCGGACGGGGTGCCCGGTGACGGGCGGACCCGGCCCGGCCCGGAGGTGACCTTCTTCGCGGAGGTGCCGTCGGCCGGCACGTACCGGCTCTACCTGGACTTCCAGCACGGGGGCCGGGTCCGCACCGCCGAGTTCACCGTCACCGCGGGCACCCCGGCGGCGACGAGCACCCCGGCGGCGACGAGCACCCCGGCCGCGACGAGTACCCCGGCGGCGACGCCGCCACCCAACCCGAGTCCGGACGCCGACCATGGCACCCCCGGTCACGGACACGACTGACGGGAGCGCGCGATGACGACGACACGCGGGCCACTACCGGTGGCCCCGAACCAGGTCGAGCTGTCGATCGGCGGCATGACCTGCGCCTCCTGCGCGGCCCGGATCGAGAAGAAGCTGAACCGGATGGACGGCGTGACCGCCACGGTCAACTACGCCACGGAGAAGGCCACCGTCCGGTACGCCGACGAGATCACCCCGGCCGACCTGATCGCCACGGTGGAGAAGACCGGGTACACCGCCGTACTCCCGCCGCCGCCCGCTGCGGCGGGAGCGGAGCCGGCCGGCGAGCCGGTCGACGAGCTGCGTGGCCTGCGTACGCGGCTGTGGGTCTCGGCGGTCCTCACCGTGCCGGTGATCGTGCTGGCGATGGTGCCGGCCTGGCAGTTCGAGTACTGGCAGTGGCTGTCGCTGACCCTGGCCGCCCCGGTCGTGGTCTACGGCGGGCTGCCCTTCCACCGGGCCGCCTGGATCAACCTGCGGCACGGCGCGGCGACCATGGACACGCTGGTGTCGCTGGGCACCCTGGCGGCGTTCGGCTGGTCGCTCTGGGCGCTGTTCCTCGGCACGGCCGGCGTGCCGGGGATGACCCACCCGTTCAGCCTGGACATCGTCCGAGGTGACGGCGGGGGCAACATCTACCTGGAGGCGGCGGCCGGGGTGACCGTGTTCATCCTCGCCGGCCGCTACTTCGAGGCGCGGTCGAAGCGGACCGCCGGGGCGGCCCTGCGTGCCCTGCTGGAGCTGGGGGCGAAGGACGTCGCGGTCCTGCGGGGCGACACCGAGACCCGGATCCCGGTCGACCAGCTCGCGGTGGGGGACCGGTTCGTGGTCCGCCCCGGCGAGAAGATCGCCACCGACGGGGTGGTCGCCGAGGGCAGTTCGGCGGTGGACGTCAGCATGCTGACCGGCGAGTCGGTTCCGGTCGAGGTCGGCCCGGGCGACACGGTGGTCGGCGCGACGGTGAACGCCGGCGGCCGGCTGGTGGTCACCGCCACCCGGATCGGCGGGGACACCCAGCTCGCCCAGATGGCACGGCTGGTCGAGGCGGCGCAGACCGGCAAGGCGGCCGTGCAGCGGCTCGCCGACCGGATCTCCGGCGTCTTCGTGCCGATCGTGATCGCCCTCGCGGTGGGGACGCTGGGCTGGTGGCTCGGTACGGGGTCGGGCGCGACCGCCGCGTTCACCGCCGCCGTGGCGGTGTTGATCATCGCCTGCCCGTGTGCCCTCGGTCTGGCCACACCGACCGCGCTGCTGGTCGGCACCGGCCGGGGCGCCCAGCTCGGGGTACTGATCAAGGGGCCGGAGGTGCTGGAGTCCACGAAGCGGGTGGACACCGTGGTGCTGGACAAGACCGGCACCGTCACCACCGGCCGGATGACCCTGGTGGACGTGCTGCCGGCGGCCGGCGGGGACCGGGCCGAGCTGCTCCGGCTGGCCGGGGCGCTGGAGTCCGCGTCCGAGCACCCCATTGCCCAGGCGGTCGCGGCCGGTGCGGCGGAGGCCGGCACGCTGCCGCGGGTGACCGGCTTCGCCAACGTCGAGGGCCTCGGCGTGACCGGGTCGGTCGAGGGCCGTGAGGTGGTCGTCGGCCGGCTCCGGCTGCTGCGGGAGCGGGGTCTCGACGTACCGGAGGAGGTCGTGCGGGCGGCGACCGGAGCGGAGGCGGCGGGACGGACGGCGGTCCTGGCCGGGTGGGACGGCCGGGCCCGGGGAATCCTCGCGGTCGCGGACGTGGTGAAGCCGACCAGCCGGACGGCGGTGGCGCGGCTCCGCGACCTGGGGCTGACCCCGGTGCTGCTGACCGGCGACAACACCACCGTCGCGAGGGCGGTGGCGGCCGAGGTCGGCATCGACGAGGTGATCGCCGAGGTGCTGCCGGCCGACAAGGTCGACGTCGTGAAGCGGCTCCAGGGCGAGGGGAAGGTCGTGGCGATGGTCGGCGACGGGATCAACGACGCCGCCGCGCTCGCCCAGGCAGACCTGGGGCTTGCCATGGGCACCGGGACGGACGTGGCGATCGAGGCGTCCGACCTGACCCTGGTACGGGGGGACCTGACGGCCGCGGTGGACGCGATCCGGCTCTCCCGGCGGACCCTCGGCATCATCAAGGGCAACCTGTTCTGGGCGTTCGCCTACAACGTGGCGGCTCTGCCGCTGGCCGCCGCCGGCCTGCTCAACCCGATGATCGCCGGGGCCGCGATGGCATTCTCGTCGGTCTTCGTGGTGGCCAACAGCCTGCGGCTGCGGGGCTTCCGGCCGGTCGCCTGAGCCCACCGCGCGCCGCCGGTCCCTCGTCGCGAGCGGACCGGCGGCGACGGCCGCGGCGACGCTGGGTGACCGGTGACGGTTCAACCGGGTGGGCGGGGGTACATCAAAGGTGTACCGGCACCAATGATCCGGAGGTTGACATGGGTTTCGACGACAAGATCAACAACACGACCGAGGACGCCGCCGGCAAGCTCAAGGAAGGCGCGGGCCGCGCCACCGACAACGAGCGGCTCGAGGCCGAGGGTCGCAACGACCAGGCCGGCGCCAAGCTCAAGCAGGCCGGCGAGAAGATCAAGGACGCCTTCAAGAGCTGATCTCGCGTACGCGTACCGCCGGGCCGACCACGTCGGCCCGGCGGTCCGTGTCCCGCCGACGAGCCCACTCGTTGCCAGGACGGTGCCCCTCGTGGCGCCGATCCGGCTCGCACGGTCCCTACTGGACAAGCACCCGTCCCACGTGGACAAGTGGTACCCGAACGGGGGTGACCGGTGTCCCGGTCTGTCGTCGTCGCCCGGCGCGCTGCCGCCGTGCTCGCCCTGATCGTGCTCGCGCTCGGCGGTCACGAGGCCCGAGGGGACGGGCCGCAGGCACCGCCCGCCCCCGCCCCGAGCCCTTCCGCGACTCCCTGAGAAGCCGCCGGCCGGCGCGCGCCCCCGTGACGCACGCCGGCCGGCCCGTCGGTCAGCGCCGCACCCGGTAGGTCACGTGGGTGACCGTCGGGCCGGCCACCACGCGTACCTGCTCCAGGTCAGGCTCGCCGACGTCGACGAAGAGCCGCTCCCCGGCACCCAGCACGATCGGCACGATGTGCAGGTGGAGCGTGTCGATCAGGCCGGCGGCGAGGTACTGCCGAACGGTGCTCGCACCGCCCGCGATCGACACCACCCGGTCGCCGGCCGCCTTCCGTGCCTGGTCCAGCGCCGACCGGATCCCGTCGGTGACGAACCGGAACTCGGTGCCGCCGGCCATGGGCAGTGGTGGCCGCGGGTGGTGGGTGAGCACGAAGACCGGCGTCCGGAACGGCGGGTCGTCGCCCCACCAGCCCCGCCAGCCGTCGTCCCACGGCCCGACCCCGCCGCCGAACATCCGGCGTCCCATCACGTACGCGCCGACGTCGCGGACCATCTCCTCGACCACGTCGGCGTCCACGCCGTGCCCGCCGCCGGCGAGGCCGCGCCCCTCCCGCCACCGGTCACTGGCGAACATCCACTCGTGCAGACGCAGGCCGTTCCGGCCGAGCGGGTCCGCGAGGCTCTGGTCAGGGCCGGCCACGAAGCCGTCCAGGGACATCGAGATCTGACAGGTCACCGTGCTCATGCGGGGTTGACGTCCACGGCGGCCGGAACTCATCGGCGTCGCGGGAGGTTTTCGCCGCCGCGCCTGCACAACTTCCGGGAAAGAGTGGCCATCCGACGCGGAATGGCCACTCTTTCCCGGAAGTTGTGCGCTCGCTGCGGGTGGGGGTCAGCGTGGGCCGCGCCGGCCGCGTACCTGCCGCGTTGGGCGGGACGGTGCCGGGCCCTTCAGTGACGCCCGGTCGGCGGCGGAGGTGCCGGACGACCAGCCCTCCTCGTCGTGCACGGTGAGTCGGGCCCGGGTTACGCCCGGGAAGAGGGTGTCCAGGTGTTCCCGGACCGCCTCGGTGCGGGCGGCGAGCACCGGCAGCAGCCGGTCCGCACCCGCCGCCTCGACGGCCTGCCGGTTCGCCTCCTCGGTGGCGGCGCGCAGCCGTTCCCCGATCCGCACCGCGAACGCGTTGAGGAAGGACTCGTCGTAGCCGCGGGTGCGTCGGGCGCCACCGCCTCGCCGCTCGCCCCGGCCGCGCAGCATCGCGGCGGTGGCCTGGACCAGCAGCGAGGTGTAGAGCAGCTCGACCGCCTCCAGGTCCGCCGGCCAGCCGAGCACGGTGGTGAACCCCAGGTCGTCGGACCACACCGCCTCGCACCGGTTGGCCGCCGCCACCTCCTGCACCAGCAGCGCCTTCGCCCCCGCGTACGGCGGGTCGGTGCCGAGGCGCACACCGTCGGGCAGGTCGCCGCGTTCCGCGCCGGGGGCGAGCAGCGCCTGGTCGATGCTGTGCCGGGCCATCAGCTCCTGCGCCTTCCCGGTCAGCGCCTCGGCCTCGGCCGGGAAGGTCGTCGACTCGGCCTTGGCCAGCAGAGCCCGCACCCGGTCGAGCATCCGGGAGCCGGACCGGACGGGCGTGGACACCGCTCTGGCAGCCCCGGTCACGCCGGGCGGCGGACGGAGCACGGCGATCGGGGGCAGCCCCTCGACCAGTGCGAGCACGTCCACCGCCGTCCGCAGCGCGGTGAACCGGTCCAGGCCGTGCCGGCCCGCCCAGGCGGCGAGGTGCCGCTCGTCGTCGTCCCACCAGACCTGGGCGTCCAGGTCACGCAGGTGGGCGTCCCACCACGGCGGGACCGGGTCGGGCAGGTCGCGGCGCTGCGCGGCCAGGGCGTCCACCACCAGCGCGGCGGACGCGGCGCCGAGCCGGCGGACGGCGATCCGGGCCAGGTCCGCCGGCTGCCAGCCGCGCGGGGCCAGCCGCGCGACCCTGGTCACCAGCCTCCGGACCAGCGCCGCGTCCACGGCCACCCCGCCGTCCGCGGCGCCGGCGATCATCAGCCGGTCGAGCTGCCGCTCCGCGAGGCGTACGTCGGTGCCGCGTACCGCCGCGAGGGCGTCGTTGATCAGGTCGTCGACGTCCGGCACGGCCGCGTCCCTCCCGCTGAAGTGTGGGCGTGCCAGGAGAACCCGTGCCCGCCCGCCGACCGTACCCCCGGAACCGGCCGCTCCCCGTCCGGTCGTGACAGGTCCCACCCGGGTCGGGGTCAGGGCGGGGGCATGGTTCCTCCTGAGGCGGGTAGGGCGACGGGCACGACGTGAGGCGGTGGGGATGGCGGGGTCGACGTGGCGTCGCTCGGTGCTGGCGGCGGGGGTGATCGGTGCCGCCGTGATGGCGGCGGTGGACGAGATCGTCTTCCACCAGCTTCTCGGCTGGCACCACTTCTACGACCGGTCCACGCTGTCGGTCGGCCTGCTCTCCGACGGGCTGCTGCACGCGGCGGAGCTGCTGGCCCTGGTCGGCGGGTTCTTCTGGTTCGCGGACCTGCGCCGTCGGGGCGCGCTGCTGCCCCGGGCCGCCTGGGGCGGGTTCCTGCTCGGGGCTGGGGCGTTCCAGCTCTTCGACGGCGTCGTCGACCACAAGGTGCTCCGGCTGCACCAGATCCGGTACGGGGTGCACCTGCTGCCGTACGACGTGGTGTGGAACTTCTCCGGCGCCGTGCTGCTGCTGGCCGGTGCCGCCGTGGTGTGGCGGGCCCGTCGCCGTCCCCGGCCCGGCGGCCGGCCGTGACGGTCCTCGCGCACGCCGGCTCCGGAGGCGACCCGGGCCTGCTGGCGTTCGTCCCAATCGCCCTGCTGGCCGGCGTGTACCTGCTCGCGGTGTCCCGGGACCGGCGCGGCTGGCGACCGGGGCGTACCGCCGCCTGGCTCGCGGGGTGCGCGGCGCTCGCCCTGGCTGTCGGTCCGCTGGCGGGCGCGCCCGGTGACCCTCGGGCGCACATGGCGCAGCATCTCCTGTTCGGCATGGTCGCTCCCCTGGGTCTGGCGCTCGGAGCGCCGGTGACCCTGCTGCTGCGGGTGGTGCCGCCCGTGCGGCGCCCCGTCGGGCGCCTGCTGCGGGCCCGGCCACTGCACCTGCTCGCCCACCCGGTGAGCGCCGCCCTGCTCACCACCGGCGGGCTGGCGCTGGTGCTGCTCACCCCGCTGTACGCCACGGCGGAACGGCATCCCGCGCTGCACCACGGCATCCACCTGCACTACCTGGCCGCCGGCTACCTCTTCGCCTGGTCGGTGGCCGGACCGGATCCGGCACCGCGCCGGCCCGGCCTGGCCGTGCGGACCGGCGCGCTGCTCGGCGCGGCGGCCGGCCACGCGGTGCTGGCCAAGTACCTGTACGCCCACGCCGCCACCCTGCCGCCCGGCCTCCCCGACCGGGACGTGAACGCTCTCCAGGACGCCGCCCGGCTCATGTGGTACGGCGGCGACGTGGCGGAACTGCTGCTCGCCACCGCCCTCTTCGCGACCTGGTACGCGCGGAACCGTCCCCGGGAGGTTGATCGCCTGTTTCACGGGGATCCGCCGGGGGAGAAAATTCTGCCAATTGTCCTTCGATGAGAGGTTGACGCGATGGTGAACAGGACTGGCGCCAACACCGGGAAGCACCCGCTACGCACTGCGGCGCAGGTCGTCGGGGTGGTCTTCCTGCTGGTCGGCATCCTCGGCTTCATTCCGGGCATCACCAGCAACTACGACACGATGCAGTTCGCCGGGCACGAGTCCGAGGCGAAGCTGCTCGGGCTCTTCCAGGTGTCGATCCTGCACAACCTCGTGCACCTGGCGTACGGCGTCGCCGGGCTCGCCCTGGCCCGGACGGTCGCCAGTGCCCGCACCTACCTGGTCGGCGGCGGTGCCATCTACCTGGTCCTCTGGCTCTACGGTCTGGTGATCGACCTTGAGAGCGGCGCCAACTTCGTCCCGCTCAACGGGGCCGACAACTGGCTGCACCTGTTCCTCGGGCTGGGCATGATCGGCCTCGGGCTGGCCCTGAGCCGCCGGCCGGCCAACCGCCGTTGACCGACCGGACGTTCAGCGGGTCGGGTGGGGGTTCCCGGCGGTCATCCGCAGGGTGAAGCCGTCGGGACCCCGGTGCAGGGAGACATGGCTGCACGACTGGTAGGTGATCCACAGGCCCAGGCCGCCGGGTGAGCCGTCGGAGACCGGGAGCAGCCCCGCGTACGGGTCCAGCGGGCCGGGGCCGGCGTCGCTGACCGAGACCACGATGCGGTCGTCACCGGCCCAGAGTCGCAGGCGGACGGGGGACCGGCCGTGCCGTAGCGCGTTCGTGACGATCTCGCTGACGGCCACGACGAGGTCCTCGACGTCGTCCTCCTTGAGCTGCCCCCGGTCGGCGTCGTAGACGGCGCTGCGGGCCTCCGCCGGCGTGGGCTCGACCAGCACGACGGTCGGAGGCGTCTCCTGGATGGGGTCCGGCGGGATCGGCCGGGCCTCCCGCAGGAAGGTGTCCGGCGCGGTCCAGCCGTCGCTGGGCACGTGCAAGCCGTCGGCGGTGGCGAAGCGGGGATGGGTCCGGGCCACGTCCGCGAGCACCGCCGCCGGGGTGGTCCGCGTGTCGTACGCGCACACGCCCCAGAGCGGGAAGTCGTCGTACGCGTGGTTGATCGCCGACTCGTACCGGGCCCACCAGTCCCACGTCGCGTCGAACGCGGGCGTGGGCACCTCGCCGACGATCCGGATCTGCTCCGCACCGGCCGCCACCTGCTCGGCCAGCAACTCACGGTAGGCGCGGATGGCGGCGGCCGGTCGGGCGTACACCTCGCCGCCGGGCAGGAACCGCACCCCGGAACCGGCCGGCAGCGCCGCGCGGACCAGGCCGCCGGTGCGCTCGCCCAGCGCCACGAAGGTCGGCTCGCCCGCCTCGACGCCGCCGAGCAGGAACGGCACCACCACGGCGAGCAGCTCGTCGTCGGTGTCGTAGTGGAGGCCCACGTGGTAGTAGCCCCGGTGCTGGGCGGGCGCGCCGGTCCTCACGGCCCCACCTCGACCCGCACCGACGACAGGGACAGGAGGGCGACCAGACGGGCGACGGCGGAACGGGACGTCCGGAGGACGGCGGTGGCCCCGCGGCGGCGCGCGTACTCGTCCAGGGTCACCAGCGCCCGGTGGTCCAGGAAGCTCAGGTCGCCCGCCCGCAGTACCAGTTCACCGTCGTCGGGGTGCAGGTCCGCGCGGTCCAGCGCGGTCCGGAACAGGTGCCGGTTGTCGGCGTCCACCTCGCCCGCGACCTCGGCGTGGCCCTCGCCGGGCGGGACGGCGAACAGGCGGAACTGCGGCTCCTCGACGTTGGCCACCGGATGCAGGCACGCGAGCTCCGCGACCGCCGGACCGAGCCGCGCCCGGTCGTACGCGCACATCGCCCGGAACGGCCGGGTGTGCATCCAGCGGTCGATCCGGTGTTCGTAGCGGCAGAACGCGTCGAGCTGCGCCGGAGTGCGTACCAGTTCGGTCGCGTCGGCGACGACGCGCAGCCCGGTGTAACCGGCGGCCAGCGCCGCCGCGGTGGCGTCGGCGTACGCGGCGATCTGGGCGGACGCCGTGACGACCCCGCCGGAGGTGTAGGTCGAGGCCAGCGGGACGACCTCGGCCGAACCCCGGGCGAGGGCGTCGGCGAAGGCGGGCAGACGACGCAGGCGCGTGCTCACCGCGTCGTCGGGGCGGGCCGTCACGTACCAGACCTGCTCACCGGAGGCCAGGCCGTCGAGGAGGTAGCGCTCCGACTCGACGGCGAAGGACTCCAGGTCGTCGTACGCCCAGCAGACGTGGCGGCGCGCTCGCTCGCAGGTCCGGGGGCTCCTCACGCCGTCCAGCATAGGTCGCCCGCGGCGGGGCACCCGTGCCGGCGGCCGCTCAGGCCCGGGGGAACGAGGCCCAGATGTTCTTGGTGCCGTCCGTGGCGTACCAGCCGACGTCGAGGGAGACCGCCCGGGCGATCTGGAGGCCACGCCCCCCGGGGTCGGCCGGTTGGACCTCGTCGAGGTCCGGCATGTGGGCCAGGTCGTGGTCAGCCACGTCCAGGATCAGGCAGTCTTCGGTGGCCAGCAGCCGGACGATGGTGGGCGGGATGCCGTGCCGCAGCGCATTGGTGGACAGTTCGGTCGCGATCAGCACCATCACCTCGGGCACCTCGCCGAGGGAGGCCCCCTCGGCGAGCACGTTCCCGGTCAGCTCCTCATGCAGGGAGGCGCGGAGACCACGCAGCTGCGCGGCGTCCGACAGCGTCCACCGTCGCAACTCGGTGGCCTGCGGCGGGGGCGGTGAGGTGCTGATTCTGGCCATGACCCGGTTGGTACCCGGTCGGCGAGCCACCCAAGCCCGCCGCCGCCCCGGTTGTCGGTCGAACGACCGTACGGACCCGGCCGGAAGGGCCGCGGCGCGCAGCCTTCCGCGTGCCACGCCGGCGATCCTCAGGTCACCCTCGGGGCGAGCGGGGGGCCGGACCGACAGGGCCGGACAGGTGGACGGTGACCGTGGCGGCCAGACCGCCGGGCTGGCGCTGGAGGACCAGGGTCCCGGTCAGGTGGTGAGCCAGCCAGAGGCCGCGCCCCCCGGGCACGTTGGTCTCCGGAAGGTCGACGGGCAACCCGTCCTGACCGGTGCCGTGGTCGGTCACCGTGCAGTGGATGACATCGCCGCGCCGGACGAGCTGGAGATGGCCGGTCCCGCCGCCGTGCCGTACCGCGTTGGTGACCAGTTCGTGCACGGCGAGGACGAAGTCGTCCGCCGGCTCGCCGGCGAGTCCGGCGGCTGCGACGCGGACGGCGAGCAGGTGACGCAGCCCGGTCACCGTCGCGGCGGTGAACGTCCGGGCCAGCAGGATCGGGTCGCGCGGGCCGGACAGCGGAGGACGGTACGGGCGACTCGGCTCCGACTGCCCCTCATCGCTCATGTCCGCAGGTTACGGGGTTTTCCGGAGGGCGCGACCTTTGCTCGACGGCAAGGACCCGGCGGTCCGCCCACGCCCTCCTCGGGAAGGTGTGGCGCACGGCTCGCCGACCGCCCGGTCGACAGGTACGTTCAGAGGCACGCGGCCCGGAGGGCCTCTTCGGTCAGGAACGCCTCGTCAGCCTGCTGCAGGACCTGCCCGGCGGCGACCCGGGCCTGGTGGTCGGCCGGATCCGCGAGGAGGTGGCGGCCTACCAGCGCGGCCCCCAGGCCGACGACCTCGCGGTCCTCGCCCTGCGACTGACCGGCTGACGCCCCTGACCAGCCGGCTCCCGCCGGCCGGTCGCGACGTGCCTGCTCTGGCATGATGTCGGCGTGCTCGCCTCGTCCGACCCCGAGCCGACCGTGCGTACGGCGGCAGCAACTCCGACGGTGGCCGCCGGCCGGAGCCGGCACCGTGCCGCCGACGACGGCAGCCGGGCGATGTGGATGGCCGTGGCGGCCGCGGCCGTCGTGGTCGTCGTCGCCGGGCTGATGGTCGCCCTCTCCGGTGACGACGGCGCGGACGGGCCGGGCCGTGCCGCCTTCGCCACCCCGGTCGACACCGGGCCGCCCCTGGTGATCGAGGAGCCGGTGCCCGAGGAGCCATCCGCGTCCTCGACGGCGTCGAGCACACCCACGGCCGCACCGTCGCCGCCCCGCCGGGTGCGTCCCGCCGACCTCGTCGCGCAGCTGCGGTCGACGCTGGACACTCTCGTCCGGCAGGATCAGGTGCACCGCAGTGCCGGTCGTGAGCTGCGCAAACGCCTGCAGGACGTGGAGCAGAACATCGCCGACGGCGACGTGAACGGGGCGCGGGAGAAGCTGCGCGAGTTCGCCGCGAAGCTGGTCGAGCTTCGCCGGGAGGGCAAGGTCGGCGAGGACGGCTACGCGGCCCTCGCGGCGGGCGCGACGCAACTGGCGCAGGCGCTTCCCGCCCGCTGATCCCGTGCGCGGCGCCGTCCAGGGTCGACGTTTTCTTCCCCGGTCGGCTGGGCATGGTTGCCGGTGATGAACACCGGGGACCTGATGGACGGTCGCTACCGACTGCGGGACCGGCTCGGTGCCGGCGGCATGTCGGTGGTCTGGCGTGCCCACGACGAGGTGCTCGAGCGGGACGTCGCGGTGAAGGTGCTGTCGCCGGACCTGGCCGACGATCCGCTGCTGCTCGACCGTGTGCGGTCCGAGGCTCGCGCGGCCGCCCGCCTGCGCCACCCGAACATCGTCGAGGTGTACGACTACGCCGAGGCGGCCGGGCCCGAGGGACGCCCGCTGCCGTACGTGGTGATGGAGCTCATCGAGGGCCGGACACTGTCGCAGTTGCTCACCGGCGGGCCGCTGCCCTGGCGGGTGGCGGTGCTGATCTCCGCGCAGGTGGCCGCAGCGCTGGCCGCCGCACACGAGCGCGGGGTGGTGCACCGCGACGTCAAGCCGGGCAACGTGGTGGTGGCCGGCTCCGGGGTGAAGCTGGTTGACTTCGGCATCTCGGCCACCTCGGGGGAGAACGACCGCGCGGCCGGGCAGTTGCTCGGGACGCCGGCGTACCTCGCGCCGGAGCGGCTGGAGACGGGCCTGGTCCGGCCGGCCACCGACGTGTACGCGTTGGGCCTGCTGCTGTACCGCACCCTGGCGGGGCAGCTCCCCTGGCGTGCCTCCACGACGACCCAGATGCTCGCGGCTCACCGTTATCAGGAACCCGCCGCACTGCCCGCGCTCGTCAACCTGCCGGGTGAGGTCGCCGACCTGTGCCGACGGTGCCTCGACAAGGACCCGGGCCGTCGACCGGCCGCCGCCGAGGCGGCGGCGCTCCTGAGCGCGGCGGCCGGACTCGCACCGGCCGCGCTCCTGCTGCCCGACGGCGATCCCGCCGGCACCCGGCCCACGACCACGACGACGCCGACCCGTACGGCTCTGCTCGCCGGTGGCATGGCCGCCGCGGTGCGGGCGGTGGCGGCGGGTCCGCTCGCCGCACCGCTGCGTCGGTGGCGGCGGCTGCCGCGACGCGGGCGCGTCGCCGTCGCCACGGGTGCCACCGCGCTGCTGGTCGCCGGTGCCGCCGCGGCGGACACGCTGACCGGGAGCCCGCCGGCCGACCGTGCGCGGGCCGGCGTCCCGGCCGCGGTCACCGGGCTGGGGGAGCGCGCGCCGGAGTGCACCGTCCGCTACACCGTCGGTCCGGCCGTCGACGGCCGGTTGTCGACCACCCTCAGCGTCGCCAACACCGGCACCGTCCCGGTCCCGGCCGGGCGGCTGACCTTCACCCTGCCCGGTGACCAGCGGCTGGTCGCCGGCTCGCCCGGCACCTGGCGCCAGGACGGTCGTACCGTCTCCGCGCGGATCGGCAACCTGCCGCCGGGGCGGACCCTCACCGCCGGGATGCGCGCGACGTACCGGGGGGTGAACGCCCTGCCGGACCGGTTCCAGCTCAACGAGACCGCGTGTCGGGCCGTCCTCTCCGTGCAGGGCGCGACCACCCGGCCCGTTCCCGCGCCGGACAGCTCGCGGCGGGACGGCGGCGACGAGAAGAAGGGCAAGGACGAGACGAAGAACGACGACGAGGGCGGGGACGACGAGGGCCGGGACGACGAGGGCGGGGACGACGAGGGCGGGGACGACGAGGACGACGACTAGAACTCCCTGTCCGGAACCTGCTACGCGTCGAGGAACTCGTCGATCATCGGGGCCAGCAACTCCGCGCGCTGCGGCACGCTCACGTGGGTGGTGCCCGGCAGGACGGCCAGCCGGGAGGCCGGCAGGCCGGTCAGGTCGCCGACCACCCCGCCGCCCAGCAGGCGGAACATCTCGACCGCGTGTTCCGGCCGGACGATGTCCGAGTCGGCCAGGACGAGTAGCGTCGGCGCGGTCATCGCCCGGATCGCCGACCGTGACCAGCGCGGCGGGTCCGCGTCCAGCTCCTTGACCTTGCGTACGAGGGTGGGCCACGCCGCCGGGTCGGGGGCGGTGCGCACGTACTCCTCGTGGAACTCGGAGCCGTGCAGGTGCTCCGGTCGCAGGTGCTGGATCCCGTCCAGCACACCGGGGTGTATCCCGGACCCGTCGAAGCTGACCGAGGCCAGCACCAGACGGCCGACGCGGTGCGCGTGGTCGGTGCCGAGCCGCAGGCCCACCGCCGCGCCCATGCTCCAGCCGTACACGTCGGCGACGGCGACACCCAGGTGGTCGAGGAGGGCGACGACGTCGGCGGCGAAGCCGTCCACCGTCAGCGGCCGGTCCGCGTCCGGTGTGCGCCCGTGGGCCTGGAACTCGACCGCGATCACCCGACGGTTCCTCGCCAGCAGCGGCAGGATCGTGCCGAACGAGGTGCCGATGCCGGAGAGGGCGCCGTGCAGGAGCACGAGCGGCCGGCCCGACCCGGCGCCGTGCGACTCGTAGTAGACGGTCAGGTCGTTCACCGGTGCGTATGCCATGACGCCACCCTGCGCCGGGCCGCTTACGACCCGCTTACCGCAGGTAGGGTGGCCGGCATGCGTTTCGGCGTCCTCGGACCGCTCGCCGTCGTCACCGACGCGGGCGTACCGGTGACGGTGCCCGGGGTCAAGGTCCGGGCGCTGCTGGCCGACCTGCTCGTGCACCGCAACCGGGTCGTCTCGACCGGCCGGCTGATCGACGACCTGTGGGGTGACGCACCACCGGCGAACGCCGCCGGCGCGTTGCAGGTCCGCGTGTCCCAGCTGCGCAAGGCCCTCGACGACGTCGAACCCGGCGCCCGGAAACTGATCGAGTCGCGGGCACCCGGGTACGTGCTGCGGACCGACGAGGTGGACGCCGAGCGGTTCGTCCGGCTGGCCGCCGAGGACGACGTGGACAGCCTCACCGAGGCGCTGGGGCTGTGGCGGGGCGACCCGTACGCGGACGTCGCGGACGAGGAGTGGGTCCGCGCGGAGGTCGTCCGGCTCGACGAGGCCCGGTTGCTGGTCGTCGAGAAGCTGGCCGCGGCCCGGCTGGCCCGGGGTGAGCACGCCCTGGTCGCCGCCGACCTGGCCGAGCTGGTCGACCGGCATCCGCTGCGCGAGGGCCTGCGGGCACTCCAGATGCGGGCCCTGTACGCGACCGGCCGCCAGTCCGAGGCCCTGGACAGCTACGCCGACCTGCGGCGGCGCCTCGCCGAGGAGCTGGGCCTCGACCCCGGTCCGGACCTGGTCGCGCTGCACCGGCGGATCCTGGAGCAGGACACGGCGTTGAGCCCGCCGCCGGCCGCGGCGCGGATCCGCAACAGCATGCCCGCCCGGCTCGACGAGCTGGTCGGCCGCGCCGAGGCGCTCACCGAGCTGCGCGCCCTCGTGCCGCGACGGCGGCTCGTCACGCTGGTCGGGCCGGGCGGCGTCGGCAAGACCCGGCTGGCCACCGAGGTCGCCCGGGAACAGGCGTTCCCCGACGGCGTGCACCTGGTCGAGCTGACCGCGCTGCGCCCCGGCGAGACCGCCGTCGCGGACCTGGTGCTGGCCGCGCTCGACGTCCGCGAGGTCGCGGGCGCCAGCGTCACCGCCGACGATCACCTGGTGGCGGCGCTGCGACACCGGCGGACGCTGCTGGTGCTGGACAACTGCGAGCACGTCGTCGAACCGGCTGCCGCCCTGGTCGCCCGGCTGCTGCGGGAGGCGCCGGAGGTGACCGTGCTGGCGACCAGCCGGGAACCGCTCGGCCTCGCCGGGGAGCTGCTGTGGGAGGTGCGGCCGCTGCCCGTACCCGGTGACAGCCCGGACCTCGACGCGGTCCGGCGGTCGGCCGCGGCCCGGCTGTTCACGGCCCGGGCCGCCGCGCAGCAGCGCGGCTTCCAGCTGGACGAACGGACGGCGCCGGCCGTCGCGCAGCTCTGCCGGCGGCTGGACGGCCTGCCGCTCGCGCTGGAGCTGGCCGCGAAGCGGGTACGCGCCCTGGGCCTGGACGGCGTCGTCGAGCGCCTCGACGACCGGTTCCGCCTGCTCGGCACGACGCAGCGGGACGTGCCGGCCCGCCAGCGCACCCTGACCGCCGTCATCGGTTGGAGCTGGGACCTGCTGGGTGACGACGAGCGGGTCGTGCTGTCCCGCCTCGCCGTGCACCCCGACGGCTGCCCGGCCGAGGCCGCCGAGGCGGTCTGCGGCGCCGACCTCGACATCCTGACCGCCCTGGTCGACCGGTCGCTGGTGGTGCTGGACACCTCCGGCGTGGTGCCGCGCTACCGGCTGCTGGAGTCGGTCGCCGCGTACGCCCTGGAACGCCTCGACCCGGCCGACCCGGTCCGGCAACGGCACGCGGCGTACTGGACGGAGTGGGCCGAGCGCGCCGACCCGCTGCTGCGCGGTCCCGGCCAGCGTGAGTGGCTCGCCCGCCTGGACGCCGAGACGCCGAACCTGCGCGCCGCCCTCGCGTACGGCGGCGGCCTGCGCCTGGCCAACGCTCTGACCTGGTACTGGTTCCTGCGCGGGCGGCTCACCGAGGCGCGCCGCGCCCTGACCCTCGACGGTGACGCCGGCGCGCGCGCCGAGGCGGCGGTGTGGCGGGCGGGGTTCGCACTCCTCCAGGGCGAGGCCGTCCCGGACGGCGACATCGGCGCCGCCCTCGCCGGCCACACCGACGGCCGGGCCACCTGGTTCGTGGCCGCGGCGCTGCTCGACAACAACGACCGTGCCCGCTCCGCCGAGCTGCTCGACCGGGCCCGGGCAGCCGGCGACGACCCGTGGGTCGAGGCGGCCGTGTGCGTGACCCGGGCGATGCTGGCCCATGCCGCCACTGACATCGCCGGGCTGGAACGCGCCGCCACCCGCGCCGCCGCGCTGTTCGCGGAGCTGGGCGACGACTGGGGGCGGTTCCAGGCGACCGACTGGCTGGGTGGCCTGGCCGAGCTGACCGGCGACCACGAGCGGGCCGTCGCCCTGCACCGCGAGGGCCTGCGCTGGGCCGAGGAGCTGGCGCTGTGGCCGCAGGTCGGCACCAAGCTGTCCTGGCTGGCCTGGCTCGCCGTACAGAACCGGGATCACGGCCACGCGCGGGAGCTGGCCGAACGCGCGTACCGGCTGGCGGTCGAGCAGGACGCACCGGCCGCGCGGGTCTTCGCCGAGCTGAACCTCGGCATCGCCGCCCGCCGGGACGGGAAGCTCGACGTCGCCACCACCCACCTGGAGCGCCTGGTCGAGCAGGGTGGCGAGGACGCCCTGTTCCTGCCCATGGTGCTGGGCGAGCTGGCGTACGCGGTGGCGGAGAAGGGGGACCGCGACCGGGCGCTGGCGCTGCACGCCCGTGCCTTCGACGTGGCCGTCGCGATCGACGCGCCGCGCGACGCGTGCGGCGCCCTCGAAGGGCTGGCGTCGGCGGCACCGACACCGGAGGTGGCGGCGCGGATCCTCGGTGCCGCGCACGCCGCCCGGGTCGGGTCCGAGGTGCCGGCCGCGCCCGCGGAGCAGGACGAACTCGACCGTACGACGACACGGCTGGTCGCGGCGCTCGGCCCGGACGGGTTCGCCGCCGCCTACCGGGTGGGACACGACCTGGGCCCGGGCGAGGCCCGGGCCCTCGTCCGACCGGCGTCCGCCTACCCGGCGGCAGCCGGCGTGTAGGTCGCGATGATCACGCCGCTCTTCATGACCTTCGTGTCGGCCAACGTGAGCGTGGTCCGCGCGTCGGCCAGCGGCGCCGACACCGACGGCCCGCCCACGAACACCGGGTGGATCCAGAACCGCACCTCGTCCACCAGGCCGGCCTTCACGAGCGTGTCGGTGAGGACGCCGTAGCCGTACATCAGGATGTCCCTGCCCTCGGCGGCCTTGAGCTTCGTGACGGCCTCGATCACGTCGCCCTGGAGCACCTCGCTGTTCTTCCACTCCGGGTTCGTGAGCGTCGTGGAGGCGACCCACTTCTTGACGTTGTTGAAGTAGGCGGCGCCAGTGCTCGGGTCGCTCTCGTCCCTGGTGGGCCAGGCGCTGGCGAAGCCCTCGTAGGTCTTCCGGCCCAGGAGCAGCGCGTCGGCCGCGTCGGTCTGCGTACCGGCGAAGGCGGCGGCCTCGTCGTCGAAGTACGGCATGGTCCACGCCGGGTTCTCGATGACGCCGTCGAGGGTGATGTAGGTCGAGTTGATGATCCTGCGCATCGCGGGTTCCTCCTGGTTGCGTCCGTCTCTGTTCGACAACCGGAACTCTGCCGGATGCCGCTTACGGTTCGCTTCAGGTGCCCTGACGTGCCGTCCCCCGCGTGCGGTGTCCGTCCGTCGCGTGACGTTCACGCCGCACGGCGTGGGGTAACGGCGTGTCATGGCGCGGTACACGAAACCGGAACTCCGGGAGCAGATCAAAGAGGAGATCAAGGCCTCCGACAAGGGCGGCAGGTCGGGACAGTGGTCGGCGCGCAAGTCGCAGCTGCTCACCAAGGAGTACGAGAAGCGCGGCGGAGGGTACGAGGGGCCGAAGGACGAGCGGCAGAGGTCGCTGCAGCGGTGGGGTGCCGAGGAGTGGCAGACCAGGGAGGGCGCCACCCGGGCGCGTCGGAACGGCGAGACGAGTCGCTATCTGCCCAAGCGTGCCTGGAACGAGCTTTCCGAGAAGGAGAAGCGCGCGACCGACACCAGGAAGCGCCAGGCGTCCCGATCCGGTAAGCAGTTCGTGGCCAACACCGGACCGGCCAAACGCGCCCGCAAGGACGCCATCTCGGTCGGGCGGCTGTCGGACCTGACGGTTGCCGAGGCGGCGAAACTCGTGCACGGCCTCGACACGGGCCAGCTCAAGGCGGCACTGCGGACCGAACGCGCGGGGAAGGCCCGCAAGACGCTGATCCAGCGGCTGGAGTCGGAACTCGACCGGCGCTGATCAGGACCGGCCGCCACCACCCGCCGTCGTTCCGCCGGCGGTGCCGGCCCACCGCGGCGCGCCGGCCGTGCCCGGTTCCGGAGTCGCTCCGCTGTCGCCGACCCTGGGGCGCAGCAGCTCGCGGAGGAGAGCCTCTCCTCCGGCCAGAGCTACCGCGAGGGGAATCGCCAGGCTGGTCAGTGCCAGGGCGGCGACCGTCCAGCCGGGCAGTCCGGCGGCGAACGCGACGACCGTCAGTGTGGCGAAGGCGGCCAGCTTCCGCCGGGTACGGGACAGTGGGACGAGGTCGGGCGTGGCTACGGAGGACATCACAGGCTCCTTTGCGCCGGGTCACAGGAGGACGAGCAGGGCGGCGCCGACGGCGGCCGCCGGGATCGTGGTGATGACGGTGGCCAGTGCGGCCGACTGCCGGCGCAGCGCGGCGAGCGGGATCAGCGCGTCCCCGTCCTGACTGACCGCGTTGGCGACGAGGGTCGGCAGCGGCAGGCCGCCGCTCACGTAGAGGCCGGTGAAGACGATCTGGACGGCGCAGCCGGGGATGAGGCCGATCCCGGCACCGACCAGCACGCCGATGATGCCGGTCAGGGCCAACTGCGAGCCGTCGAAACCGGTGGTGGTGGTCAGCACCTGCCAACCGAGGTAGGCCACGGCGACCCAGACGGTGACGAAGGAGGCCTCGTGGGCGCTGTGCCGCAGGGTGGCGCCGATCGTGCGGGCGTGCGCGGTCTCCAGGGTGTCGTCGGCGAGCCGGCCCTTGCCGGCGGCGAAGATCAGCATCGCGGTCAGGGTGCCCAGCACGCCGAGTGCCAGGTACGGATCCACCCCGCCGAAAGCGCGGGTCAGGACGGCCGGGTCGACGAGCTGGAACACGACCGGCACGGACACGGCGAAGGCCGGTGTGGTCAGGCCCCAGAACGCGGTCGACGCGGGCACCTGGGGCACCAGTCCGCCGAGCAGACGCCGGGAAGCGGTGAGGTCGGGCCCGCCGGCGGCGGCGAGCCCGGCCGGCGCACCGGCCGGGGCGAGCTTCGGCCGTCGGACGGCACGGGCGGGATCGATGCCGAGGGCGTCGACGACGTACCCGGTGACCAGGCCGACGGCGAACAGCAGGGCGTGCAGCTTGAGGGCGAAGGCCGGGTTCCAGGCGAGCACCACCCAGGACGAGTCGCCCATGGTGGCGGCCAGAGCGGCGATCACGGTGCCGAAGGAGACCTTGCCCCGGGCGTACAGCGGCATCAGGACGATCGCGCCGCCGCACCCAGGGCTGACGCCGAGCAGCGCGCCGACCAGCGGACCGAGCCGACGGCGCCGGCTCAGCCCGTCGGTGATCCGGTCACCGTACCGCCAGCGCAGCGCGCCGAAGAGCGCCACCATGACGGCGACGTACACGCCCACCTGCATGAACGCGTCCGCCAGCGGACGAAACACGAGTTCGGTCACTGCGCACCTCCTGCGTGTGGGGCCGGGTGCCGGGCCGCCCACCGCTCCGGGGCGGCCCGGCACGGTGGAATCAGGTGATCTTGCTCTTGACCTTGTTGACCACGCCCTGCGTCATGCCGGGGTTGGTGCCGTACAGGCGCGGGTCGCCCGGCGGCAGGACCGGCTCGGGAGCGTGCGCGCGGGGGCTGTGGTCGTAGCGGAACTCGCCCTTGCCGTCCGGGGTCGGCCCGGACGCCCACCGGCCCTCCGCCGCGTCCTGGCCGGGCGAGAAGTCCAGGTACGTGTAGCTGAACTGCTCGGTGAACTCCTTCGAGTCGGGGAAGGCGTCCGGCACCGGCATTTCCTCCAGGCCGTCCTCCTTGAGTTGCTCGATGGCGGCCATCCACATGTTCTGGTGCATCGTGTCGCGGGCGAGCAGGAAGCGGAGCATCTGCTTGACGCCCGGGTCGTCGGTCATGTTGAACAGGCGGGACACCTGGAGCCGGCCCTGGGCCTCGGCGGTGACGTTGAGTTGGAAGTCGGCCATGAGGTTGCCGCTGGCCGTGATGAACGCGGCGCTCCACGGCACGCCGTTGCTGTCGGTGGGCAGCGCCCCGCCGCCGCCGTGGATGAAGTGCGCCGGATTCGACCCCCCGTAGATGGCGCCGACCATCGGGTTGTCGTCGGCGGCCTCCTGCAGCGACAGCGGCGCGTTCTCCAGCAGGCGCGTGATCATCGTGGAGATCATCTCGACGTGGCCCATCTCCTCGGTGCCGACGTCGAGCAGCAGGTCCTTGTACTTGCCGGGCAGCCGGCAGTTCCAGCCCTGGTAGAGGTACTGGTTGGCGACGGTCATCTCGCCCCACTTGCCGCCCAGGATCTCCTGGAGCCGGCGGGCGAACGCCGCGTCGGGGCCGTCCGGCTTGGCCTCGAACTGCAGGTCCTTGATGTGGCTGAACATCGGTCCTCCTCGGTGCCGTTGGCTGGTGCCGAGGAAACTTCCCGCTACGGTGACCCGCCCGGGCCAATCGGCGGCCCCGCCGGGTCAACCCGCCGTAGGGGCGCCGGGGAGCAGCACCTCGAGCGCCACCCCCTGTGGCCGCAGCCGGTGCAGGCACACCTGGCCGCCGTCGACGGCGACCAGTTGGCGAGCGATCCACAGCCCGAGACCGGACATCCCGGCGGCCGGCGCCGGCCGACGCAGCGCCTCCACCAGGCCGTCCACCACGCAGCCCTCGTCGGTGACGGTGACGCTCAGCCCGGATCGGCGCCGCGCCGCGTAGATGCCGACCTGGCCCGCGGGCGGGCCGTGCCGCAACGCGTTCTCGACCAGGTTTCCCAGCACCTGCCGGGTCCGGCGCTCCGACACCTGACACACCGCGGCCCGCCGGGTCACCCGGACCCGCCGTCGGTCCGGCGGTACGACGACCGTGACGGCGGAGAGGACCGCCGCCAGGGGCACCCTCCGCTCGTCCTGGTGCCCCACCAGGGTCAGGGAGCTGGTGTTGGCCGCCGCCGCACCGAGCAGACCCTGCAGGTGGGCCGCCTGGTCGCGGGCGAGCGCCGCGATGGCGCGGCGCTCGTCGCTGCCCAGCGGCCTCCGCTCGTCGGCGAGAGCCTGGGTCAGGGCGGCCAGGGTGTTGACCGGCGTACGGAACTCGTGGCAGAACGTCCGCACCAGGAGGCCGGAGGAGTCACCGGGGATCATGGTGCCGCCGGACGCGGCGGCGGAGGTGTCGGTTCGGCGGAAAGCTCGCAGTAGTCGTTCGAACCCGTGTCCTCCGCACATACGCCCGACTCCTCCCGTTTGACGTGTACGGCATGATCGGTACCCGCTCGGGAAGGGAACAGGCATGCGCCCGTCCCCCACCATCCGGATGGCCGTTGTCGATGACCACCCGCTCTTCGCCCGCGGCCTCGAACTGCTGCTGCCGGCAGCCACCGACGGACGGGCCCGCGTGGTGGGTTCCACCGGCGACGCGGCGGCGGCTGCCTCGTTGATGAGCCGGTGCCTACCCGACCTGGCCCTGGTCGACCTCCACATGCCCGCGCCGGGCGGAATCCGCGCCGTGGCGGCGATCCGGCGGACCACGCCCCGGGTACGGGTCGTGGCGATGTCCGGCGACGAGGATCCGGCACCCGCACTGGAGGCGCTGCGCGCCGGCGCCGAGGCCTTCCTGCCCAAGAGCGCCGAGCCGGAGGAACTGCTGCCCCCGCTGCTGGCCGTCCTCGAGGGCTGGGCGGTCCTGCCGGCTCCGCTGCTGCGCGCCCTGCTGCGTCCCGCCCGGGTCGCACCCGTCGACCTCGACGCCGACGAACGCGCCCTGCTCCGGTCGATCGCCGCCGGCCGCGGCACCCTGGAGATCGCCGACCAGATGCACGTCTCCGACCGCACCGTGAAACGGATGACCGCCGCGCTGCTGCGCAAGCTGCGGGTGTCCAATCGGGCGGAGGCCGCAGCTCTCGCCGGGCACGCCGGGCTGCTGCACGACTAGGGCGCCCGCCCTCGGGACACGTACCGGGCATGGTTGGTCGTCGTAGGGGTACGGGGAGGTGACCAGGGGCGGAGAGAGGTGACGATGGCGGGATCGTGGCTGTTGGGGACGGGAGTCGGCACGCCCGGTGAGCGTCCGACAGCGGTGCTGGTGGCGGTACGTGGCGAGGAAGGCGACGGTGCCGGTGGACCCGGGACCGAGACGTCCCTGACCGAGCTGCGACGCCTCGCCGACACCGATGGTCTGCGCGTCGCCGACACCGTGGTGCAGAGCCGCTCCCGGCCGGACCCGGCGACCTTCGTCGGCTCCGGCAAGGTCGACGAACTGGCCGCGTTGGCCGAGCGGACACACGCGGACCTGGTCATCGCCGACGGCGACCTCAGCCCCGGTCAGGTGCGCAACCTGGAGCAGCGGGTGGGTGTGCGCGTGGTGGACCGCACCGCGTTGATCCTCGACATCTTCGCCGAGCACGCCCGCACGAGCGAGGGCCGGGTGCAGGTGGAGTTGGCGCAGATCGCGTACCAGTTGCCGAGGCTGCGGGGCGACGGCCGGTCGATGTCGCGGGTGGGTGGCGGCCGGATGGCCGGCGGTGCGGGTATGGGCGTCCGTGGCCCGGGTGAGATGCGCCTGGAGACCCAGCGGCGTACGTTGCGGCAGCGGGCCACCCGGCTGCGCCGCAACGCCTCCGAGCTGGCCAGGCGTCGTGAGCGCACCCGGAGCCGACGGGCACGCAACCAGATACCGTCGGTGGCGATCACCGGCTACACCAACGCCGGCAAGTCCGCGCTTCTCAACCGGTTGACCGGCGCGGACGCGCAGGTCCAGGACGTCCTGTTCGCCACCCTGGATCCGACGGTCCGGCGGATCAGCACGGGCGAGCTCACCTACACGCTCACCGACACCGTCGGCTTCGTCCGCCATCTGCCCCACCAGCTCGTGGACGCGTTCCGGTCGACACTCGACGAGGTCACGCGCAGCGACCTGGCTCTGCACGTGGTGGACGCCTCCGCTCCCGACGCGCTGGACCAGATCACCACCGTGCACGGCGTGCTGCACGAGATCGGGGCCGGGCAGGTCCCGGAACTGCTCGTGCTCAACAAGATCGACACGGCGCCGCCGGAGTGGGTCGACGCCCTGCGGCGTGCGTACCCGGAGGCCGTGGCCGCGTCGGCACTGACCGGAGCCGGTATCGACGACCTGCGGGCCGTTCTGGCTCACCGGTTGATCGCACCTCGCGCCTGACCGGGCGGCCGGTACATTCGGGGCCTGACCGCTGCCGAGCCCGGTGATGGTGCAGATCCACCTTGTGAGGCGTACGGTGGGCATGTCGCCCGGGTCCCGCAGTGGGGCCGCCAGGTGCGATCACCAGCAGCTCGCCAGAGGCGTTGACCGCCCGCCATCCGATCGCGACGGCCTGCTCGCCCTGGTGGCTGATCTCCGAATACGTGCGGCCGCGGAACCCGCCGGCCACCGCACGTTCAGTTCGCCACGCAGTGCAATGGCCGGTCGGGATCCGGCCGGAGCGTCCACACCGCCGTCCGTCAGCAGGAATGTCCCGGACGGCGTCACAAGGGAGCACCTCATGAGGATCGCCCGGCACCGGATCGTCAACGTCCTTCGCGAGCGCGGCCAGCAGGCCAGGGCCGACTGGGTCGAGCGCGAACTACCGGAGCGTGTGAACCCCCAGGAGCACACCGGTCTGCTCGCCACCCTGCGTCTCGATCCGGCCGATCTCGCCGATGCGCCGTCCCCGTGAGGGTTGCCCTGCTCGGTCCGGTCGCCTGGCGCACACCTCCCCACCACTACGGTCCCTGGGAGCAGGTGACCGGTCTGCTCGCCGAGGGGCTGGTCACCCGCGGCGTTGACGTGACCCTCTTCGCGACGCTCGACTCCGTCACGTCGGCGGCCCTCGACGGCGTGTGCCCCCGGGGGTACGCCGACGATCCGGACCTGGACGGCCGGGTGTGGGAGGCGATGCACGTGTCCCACGCGATGGCCCGCTCCGGGCAGTTCGACCTGGTCCACAGCCACCTCGACTGGCTGCCGCTCGCCTTCGCCGAGCACTGCCGTGCTCCGCTGCTCACCACCGTCCACGGCTTCTCCGGCGCGGGCATCGTCCCTGCGTACGCCCGGGCCCGCTCGTCCTACGTGTCGATCTCCGACGCCGACCGGAGCCCGGACCTCGACTACGTCGCCACGGTGCACCACGGCGTCGACCTCGCCGGGCTGCCGTTCACCCGCGACGCCGGCCCCGGACTGGCCGCCTTCGGTCGCATCCATCCCGACAAGGGCACCCACACCGCCATCGAGATCGCCCGCCGCGCCGGCCGGCCGCTGACCATCTGCGGGATCGTGCAGGACGAGCGGTACTTCGCCGAGCAGGTGGCCCCCCACATCGACGGCGAGCGGGTCGTCTTCCTCGGATCCGTCGGCCCCCGGCGGCGCGCGGAGGTGCTGGGCGCCAGCACCGCGCTGCTGCACCCGATCGCCTTCGACGAGCCGTTCGGACTGTCGGTGGTGGAGTCGATGGTCTGCGGCACGCCGGTCGTCGCGTACGCGCGAGGGTCCATGCCGGAGGTTGTCGACGAAGGGGTGACGGGGTTCCTCGTGCACACCGTCGAGCAGGCCGTCGACGCCGTCACCCGGGCTGCCGGGCTGGACCGGACCGGCTGCCGGGCCCGGGCCGGGCAGCGCTTCGGCGCGGACCGGATGGTCACCGACTATCTGGCCGTCTACGACCACCTCATCCGCCGACCGCACGGCTGAACCCGGCGACCGCCCTCGAACTCGTTCCGCCGGCCACACACGCTGGCCGGCGTGCGCCGTCACCGCGTGAGGCCGCCCCCGCACTCCGAGGCGTCCGACAACCGGAAGGCCCGACACCCATGCCCAGCTACGGATTCCTCAGCACGCACCCACCGACCCGGTGTGGACTGGCCACCTTCAACTCCGCCCTCGCCGCCCACCTGACCGCCGACGGCACGCCCAGCGGCATCGTGCGGGTCACCGACCGCGGCGACGACCAGCGGGCCGGACCCGGGGTCGTGCACACCTGGTCGACGCGTACCTCGGCCGGCTGGCGGGACGCCGCTGCCGTCCTCAACACCTTCGACGTCGCCGTCGTCCAGCACGAGTACGGCATCTACCCCGGCGCCGACGGCGTGGACATCCTGCCGCTGCTGCGCCGGCTCACCGTGCCGAGCATCGTCGTCCTGCACACGGTGCTCCGCCAGCCCTCCGCCCGGCAGAAATCCCTGCTGGAGCAGATCGTCGCCGCCGCCGGGGCGGTCGTCACGATGACCGACACCGCCCGCGACCGGCTGCTCGTCGGCTACACGGTGTCCCCGGACAAGGTGACGGTCATCCCGCACGGCGCCGCCGAGCACGTCGGTGTACCCGCCGACCGCCGTACCCGCCCGCACCTGCTGACCTGGGGACTGCTCGGTCCCGGCAAGGGCCTTGAGTGGTCGCTGCGGGCCCTCGCGCAGTTGCAGGACCTCGACCCGACCCCCACCTACACCGTCGCCGGCCGGACCCATCCGAAGGTGGTCGAGCACCAGGGGGAGGCGTACCGGGCGGGACTGCACCGGCTCGGCGCACAGTTGGGCATCGCACACGCCGTGGACTACCAGGACGTCTACCACGACGAGGCCACCCTCGGCCGGTTGATCCGCTCCGCCGACGTCGTCGTCCTGCCCTACGACTCCCGCGAACAGGTCACCTCCGGCGTGCTCATCGAGGCGGTGGCCGCCGGGGTACCGGTCGTGGCCACAGCGTTCCCGCACGCCGTCGAGCTGCTCACCGGCGGCCCCGGTCTGGTCGTACGCCATCAGAATCCTGCAGCGCTGGCAGCCGCGATCCGGCGGATCCTGACCGAACCGGGCCTGTCCGCCCGGCTGGCCGGCCGCATCCGGCCGCTCACCGCGGACCTGCGCTGGCCGGCGGTGGCGGCCCGCTACGGCGCTCTCGCCGAGCGGCTCACCGCCGCCCGCCCGACGGTGGTCAGCGCGGCGTCGGCGTGACCGCGGCCCTCGGCCGTCCCGCCGCACCGGGCAGCGGTCCCCAGCCGACCACGCCCGGACCGAGCTTCGCGCACCTGAGCCGGTTGAGTGACGACACCGGGCTGTTCGAGCACGCCCGGCACGCCATCGTCCGTCGCGAGCACGGCTACTGCACCGACGACGTCGCGCGCGGCCTGGTCGTCACCAGCCGCCAACCCGAGCCGACGGAGGAGGTACTCCGGCTCGCCGAGCGCTACCTGGCCTTCCTGACCCACGCGCAGGACGCCGCCGGGGCCTTCCACAACCGGCTCGGCCACGATCGGCGCTGGACCGACGAGCCCGGCCTCGGCGACTGGTGGGGCCGGGCGCTGTGGGGGCTGGGTACCGCAGCTGCCCGCAGTCCCGCCGCCTGGGTTCGGGAGGAGGCGCTGGTCGCCTTCAGCAGAGCCGCCACGCGGCGCTCCCCGGCCCCGCACGCGATGGCCTTCGCCGGGCTCGGTGCCGCCGAGGTGCTGCGCCGACACCCGGCCCACGCCGCCGCGGCCGCACTGCTGACGGACGCCGCCACGACGATCGGCGGCCCCGGAGCCGATCCACGGTGGCCCTGGCCCTGGCCGCGGCTGACCTACGCCTCGGCGGCCCTTGCGGAGGTCGTCATCCTTGCCAGTCAACTGCGCCACGACGGCCCGCCCCTCGACAACGGACTGCGGATGCTGGCCTGGCTGCGCGACGTCCAACTCCGCGATGGGCACCTGTCGGTCGTACCCGCCGGTGGCTGGCGACGCGGCGAGGCGCGGCTCCGCCACGACCAGCAACCGATCGAGGCCGCCGCCTTCGCCGACGCCTGCGCCACCGCCGCCACGGTCACCGGCGACCCCGGTTGGGAGACCGGGATACGGCAGGCGGTCGGGTGGTTCCTCGGCGACAACGACGTCGGCACGCCGATGTGGGATCCGGCGACCGGTGGCGGCTACGACGGGTTGACCCCGCGCGGACCCAACCTCAACCAGGGCGCCGAATCCACCCTCGCCCTCATCGCCACCCTGCAGCACGCCCGGCGGTGGTCGTGACCGGCACCCTGGCCGTCCGGCACGGCACCACCCTCGCCCCGGATCCACGCCGGGTCGTCGTCAAGCTCTTCGTCCCGGGTGAGGACGCCGCTCTGGTACGCACCCGCGCGGCGGCGATCATCGACCGCGTCGCGCGCCTCGGCGACGAGGAGACCGGCCGGCTGCTGCGGGACACCTTCGACCGCTTCGGCAGTCGGCACCGCGACCTGGACGGCACGTTCCACCACCACTACGACCTCGTCCGGCACCGCATCGCCCGGTCCCAGGACCTTTCCCCCACCACCCGACTCCTGGTCGGCGCCTACTTCAGTCACGAGTACGCGGTCGAGGCCGCCGCGCTGTGCAACCCGTCGATGGTGATCCACCCGGACCAGGGCGGTCTGGACGCCGGACAGGTGCGCGTCGCCGTCAGCCTGCGTCAGATCGGTGAGGGTCACCTGTCGTCCATCGGGTTCGCCACCGCCGTCCTCGGACCTGGACGCCGGCTCATCGTCGCGGACCGGTCGGGCCCGCTGGTCGTCGGGCAGCGGGTGGGCGTACGGCACCGCCGGGACCTGCTCGCCGCCGGCCTGGCCGAGGAGGACTGCGACAACGAGGTCACCGCGTCCGTGCTGGACGCCCTGCCCGACCGGTACGACGAGGCCACCTTCGATCGCGTACTCGGCAACCTGCCACCGGACCTGCTGAGCCGCAGCACCGGTCCGAGCACCCTGGAACACCTGCGCCGCACCAACGCCGCCAGCTACGCCACGACCTTCCCCGCCGGCACGGAGCTGCACCAGAGGGTGCTCTGGCCGGCCACCCCGGCGGAGAGCAACGGCATGGAGGACGCCCGATTCGTCAGGTTCACCGACGAGTCCGGACCGGTGTACCGCGCCACCTACACCGCCTACGACGGACGGAGCATCGCCCCCCGCTCGTTGGCCAGCACCGATCTGCGCCGCTTCGAGATCACCCCGATGCGCGGCCCGGGCGCCCGCAACAAGGGCGTCGCGCTGTTCCCCCGTACCGTCGGCGGCCGGCACCTCGCACTGTGCCGCGCCGACGGCGAGACCATCGGCCTGACCTGCCTGGACGGCGAGAACCGGTGGCAGGAGCCGGTGCCGCTGCACGCCCCTGGCGACAGCTGGGAACTGATCCAGGTGGGCAACTGCGGATCCCCCATCGAAACCGACGCCGGCTGGCTCGTACTCACCCACGGGGTGGGTCCGATGCGCCGGTACGCCATCGGCGCGCTACTGCTCGACCTGCGTCAACCG
The DNA here is from genome assembly GCF_044465805.1 of Micromonospora sp. NPDC049497. Classification (NCBI taxonomy): domain Bacteria; kingdom Bacillati; phylum Actinomycetota; class Actinomycetes; order Micromonosporales; family Micromonosporaceae; genus Micromonospora; species Micromonospora sp. NPDC049497. The sequence goes on from NZ_JBITMC010000019.1 coordinate 53,313, forward strand.
GAACGGGTCGTCGCGCGGCTCCCCGGCACGCTCCTGGCACCCGACACGGATGACCGGGACGGGTACGTCCCCAACGTCGTCTACTCGTGTGGGGGTCTCGTCCACGCCGGCGAGCTCTGGCTGCCGTACGGGGCCAGCGACGCGCGGGTCGGATTCGCCACGGTGCCGGTGGCCGCCCTCATCTCGGCGATGGTGGAGTCCGCGCCGACACCGGGCGGCGGCGGGGGCGGGTGAGCGGGGTTGTGGGCGGCCCGGGGACCGTGAGGGTCAGACGCAGTCCTCGGAAAGCTGACCGCGCAGCTTGGCCAGCGCTCGGGTGATGAGCCGCGAGACGTGCATCTGCGAGACGCCGATCTGACCGGCGATCTCGGCCTGGGTGAGGTTGCCGTGGAAGCGCAGGCTCAGGATCCTGCGCTCGCGTTCCGGCAGCGTGGCGAGCGCCGGCCCGAGGGCGACGCGGAGTTCGACCAGGTCGAAGTCGTTGTCGGTGGCCCCGAGGGTGTCGCCGAGTTCCTGGGTGCCGTCGGCACCGACGGGGGTGGACAGCGAGGTGGCCCGGTACGCCCGCGCCCCTTCGAGTCCCTCCAGGACGGTCTCCTCCGACACCTCGAGGTAGGCCGCGATGTCGGCCACGGTCGGCGAACGCCCCAGCGTGTGCGTGAGGGTGCTGTTCGCCTCGGTGATCGTGAGGCGGAGTTCCTGCAGGCGGCGGGGCACCCGTACCGACCAGGTGCGGTCGCGGAAGTACCGCTTGATCTCGCCGATGACGGTGGGGATGGCGTACCCGGTGAAGTCGACGCCCCGGGTGGGGTCGAAGTGGTCGATGGCCTTGATCAACCCGATCGCGGCGGTCTGGGTCAGGTCCTCGTCCTGGACCCCGCGTCCCGAGTAGCGGCGCGCCAGGTGGCGGGCGAGCGGCAACCACGCCTCGATGGCGCGTTCCCGTAGCGCCGGCCGCCGGGGGTCGTCGGCCGGGGTCGCGGCCATGGCGGCCAGGAGATCATCCGGACGGTGATCGCCGAGTGTGCCGCCGGGCCGGCCGGAGCGGGTGCTGGTCGTCGATTCGAAGGTCATGACCATGGGACTGGTCCTTCCCGTGCCCGTGGATCGGATCGACCGGAAGATCTCCGAACCGGCTGTCGCCGGGAGCGCACGTACGGGCGTGTGCGCTGTCGCAAGGCCACGACCACGGGCCTCGCCACCGCGTCATGTCGTTCAGGTTATGGCGTGAACGCTACCCGAAAGACCGACTGATTACTAGCCGAAAGTATGAACCGCCGCCGGCTGCGGCAGGGGTCAGGCGCGCCGACCCGGGCCCTCGCCCGTCATCGCCGTCGACGACGGCCCGGAAGCCGCGGGGCTCACCGCGAACGGGTGGCGCAGCCGCCGCATGGCCTCCTCGCTGCCGTCGAACCTCACGTCGGCGTCGAGCCCGTCGAGGGTGGGGATGGCGAGGAACAACGCCGAAACGTGGGTGTCTTTCGATGTCATGCAAGATCCTTCTTGAGGAGCGGAGCGCATCGGGTCGCGGGAGTAACCTGCCGCGTGTCGTCGTGAAGCCCGGCGTGCGCACTGGGACCCGATCCGGTGTCCCGGTCGCGGGCGAGTGCCCGTCGACACCGACCATACCCGTCTTCGGCGTCCGTCACGCGTTCCGGAAGGGTCCGTCCGAATTCCCCGAGCGGACCGGGGCCGCGCCCGGTCCGGACGCGGCCCCGTCGTACGCGGTCAGATCAGGCGAGCGAGCGCCGCCCAGGTGTACGGGCCGGGCAGGCCGTCCACGGGGCCGGTGTATCCGCCGAGCTTCGCCATCTGTTGCAGCGCCTTGTAGGTGTTGATTCCGGCAACGCCGTCGATCGGACCGCCGTACCCGTAGCCGGAGAGCAGCTTCTGCACGCCCCGCCAGGAGTAGGAGCCCATGACACCGTCGGCGGGGCCGGTGTATCCGCCGAGCTTGGCGAGCCGCTGGAGGGCCGCGTAGGTGTACGTGCCGGGGGCGCCGTCGATCGGACCGGTGTAGCCGAAGCCGCGCAGGATCGTCTGCACGCCCTTCCAGGAGTTGGTGCCCATGACGCCGTCGGCGGGGCCGCCGTAGCCGCCCTTCGCGGCGAGCCGCTGGAGGGCGGCGTAGGTGTACGTGCCGGGGGCGCCGTCGATCGGACCGGTGTAGCCGTAGCCGCGCATCACCTGCTGCACGCCGTACCAGGTGTACGTGCCCGGCACGCCGTCGACCGGGCCGGTGTAACCGCCCGCCTGGCCGATCTCCTGCAGGATGACGCCCTCCGTCTGGGGGGCCGGGGTGGGGGTGGGGCCTGTCCCCCCGCCGACGTAGTCGAGCGGGTTGACCCGGACGCCGTTCGGGGTGATCAGGTGCCAGTGCAGGTGCGGGCCGGTGGACGAGCCCGAACCGTCCGCGCCGGCGGCACCCCCCGAGCGGCCCACGACCGTCCCGGACGCCACCGAGGCCCCGTTCGCCAGCAGGAACTGCGACAAGTGCATGTACTGGCTGCGCCAGCCGCCGGCGAGGTGGATCGTGACGGTGTGCCCGCCGGTCCCGTTGTAGTAGATGTTCTCGACGGTTCCCGCCCCGCACGCGGGCAGGTTGGTGCCGACGGCCATGCCGAAGTCGATGCCGCCGAGGGAGCCGCGGTTGAGGTGGGCCTGCCAACCGTCGGTGATCGGGTAGGCGCGGAACGGGTGGTAGATCGCCGGGTTGGCGTACGCCGCGGTCGGCAGCAGCAGGCCGCCGACCACCAGCCCGCCGCCGACCGCCGCGCCGCCCCGCAACATGGCACGACGGCTGATGACGGGAGCGGTACGCGGGTCGTCGCCGTCGCAGCACCCGCGTGATACGTACTCGGACATGGTTCTCTCCTCTTGAGGTGGGGTGGTCGGACGAGTCGCTCAGGGGACGAGGTTGGCGAGTGCGCGGTACGTGTTCGGCCCCGGCACCCCGTCGAGCGGCCCGGTGTAGCCGCCGCCCTGGGCCATGCGTTGCAACGCCGTGTACGTGCCGGATCCGGGTGCGCCGTCGATCAGGCCCGAGTAGCCCCAGCCCCGCAGGCAGGTCTGGAGACCGCTCCAGCTGTACGCTCCGAGCACGCCGTCGGCGGGGCCCGCGTAGCCGCCCAGCTTCGCCATGCGCTGCATGGCCGCGTACGTCTGGCCGCCCGGGACGCCGTCGATCGGCCCGGTGTAGCCGAACCGCCGCATGACGGTCTGGACGCCCTTCCAGCTCTGGACGCCCATGACGCCGTCGACGGGACCGGTGTAGCCGCCGGCGGTCGCCAGGGTCTGCAACGCCTTGTACGTGTTGGTGCCCGGCGCCCCGTCGATCGGACCGGCGTAGCCGTAGCCGCGCAGCACGGTCTGCACGCCCTTCCAGCTCTGCGCACCGGGGACACCGTCGAGCGGCCCCGGGTAGCCGCCGCCGACGGCGATGCGTTGCAGCGTCGTGCCGTCCGCGATCGAGATGGGGCCCGGGACGCCGGAGGTGACGCTGAGATACGTGCGGATGGCGGCGTACGTGTTCGGTCCGGGCACCCCGTCGATCGGGCCGGTGTAGCCGTAGTCGGCGGCGAGCAGCTGGAGTGACTTGTACGTGTTCGGTCCGGGCACCCCATCGATCGGGCCCGTGTAGTAACCCCGGGACAGGACGGTCTGCACGCCCTTCCAGCTCAGCACTCCCAGGACGCCGTCGACCGGCCCGGTGTAGCCGCCGCGCTGCGCGAGCTGCTGGAGCGTCTTCGCGTCGGCCGTCGCGATCGTGACGCCGCCGGCGACCTGGTCGAGGTACGCGCGCAGCCCCGCGTAGCTGTTCGGTCCGAGGACGCCGTCGACGGGGCCGGTGTAGCCGCCGCGCTGCGCGAGCAGTTGCAAGCCCTTGTACGTGTTGGTGCCGGGCACGCCGTCGACCGGACCGCTGTACAGCCCGAGCCGCGTGAGGTGCGTCTGCACGCCCTTCCAGCTGTTCGACCCGAGGACGCCGTCGACCGGGCCGACGTACCCGCCGAGCTCCGCGACCCGCTGCAGCGTGACGCCGTCGGCGAGGGGGATGCCCGGCGTCGGGCCGGGGACCGGGTTCGCGCCGGGCGGCGGCAGGGTCGCCGAGCCGAACGCGTCAGGCTTCGCGACGTTCATGTCGATGGCCACGCCCTTGACCGACCCCGAGGCGCTGAACTGGTGGATCGCCCACGTCGGGTACGCGGTGCCGATGTTCGGGCTGCCCGGCGGTACGTCGTAGTGCGCGATCCACAGCTTCGCGCCGGTCGCCTGCGTCAGCGGCCAGGTCCGTGACCGCAGCAGCGCGGAGTACGTGTACAGGAACGGCGTCACACCCAGGGCCGCCTTGACGGCGTTGATGAACGCGGCGGTCTGCGCGTCGCTCCACACGGGGCTGCCGTCGATGCCCTCGACGTCGACCATCAGCGGATCGCCGGGGCGGTAGTCGTGCAGGTTCGCGAGGAAGTACGCGGAGTCGCCCGCCGCGGTACCCCAGCCCGTCATCCAGTAGTGGCCGACGAGGAACCCGGCCGCGCGGGCGGCGTCCACCTGCCGGGTGTAGTACGGCGACGTGTACGGCTGGCGCGTCCCGTCGTTGGACCCGCCCGACTTGACGACGCAGAACCGGAACCCGGCGGCGCGCGCGGCCAGGAAGTCGAGGTTCGCCTGGCTGGTGCCGACGTCGATACCGGGCACGTAGTCGTTCGCGGGCGGGGTGACCGGCGGATGGGCGTCCAACCACGCCGCGACGCCGCGGATGGTGTTGGGGCCGAGGACGCCGTCGAGTGGTCCCTCGTAGCCGCCGTCGCGGGCCAGCGTCTGGATCGCCGTGTAGGTCCGGGTGCCGGGGATTCCGTCGATCGGCCCGGTGTAGCCGAAGTCCCGGACGGCGGTCTGCACGCCCTTCCAGCTCAGGACGCCCATGACGCCGTCCACGGGGCCGCCGTACCCGCCGCGCAGAGCGAGGCGCTGAAGCACCCGCTGGTCGTCGGCGGTGAGCACGTACTCCGACGGTCCCGGGGTGGTGCCCGGGCCGGGGGCGCCCACGTCGGCCATCCGGTAGCCGACGTTGTCCAGGGTCCAGCCCTTGTAGATCAGGCCGGACAGGGCGGTGTACCGGGCGACGGACTGGGTGCCGATGCAGTACCCACCGGGCGCGAAGTCCTGCCCGCCCGAGAGGAGCGACGACGCCATCAGGCAGCGGGTGCCACCGCCGTCGAGGTCGAGGGCGACGTGACCGGGGTGGCCGCCGTTGCCGTGGTTCGCCCACCAGTGGAAAGCGCCGCGCGGCGCCGCCGAATAGTCGGCGTACTCGGCCCCGGAGTCGATGAACGCCTGATAGGCGGTGCTCCGGGAGTCTCCGAGCGCGCAGGCGCGGAACATCAACGCCTGGCACATGCCGTTCCAGTTGTAACCGTTGTAGAAGCCGGCGCCACCGGCGTCGACGACGTGCTGGCGGGCCCACTGCTCGGCCCCGGCGACGGTCCTGGTCACTGTCCGCTCCGCACGTCGAGGGTGGTGATGGCGAGGATGTCCTCCGCGCCGACGAGTTGCGCCCGCAGCACCGGGTGGGCGCCGGTCGCGGAGGTCGGCACGGCACCGCTGCGCAGCCAGCGGTCCAGCGAGATCCGCCCGGCGCCGTCGGTGTCGAGGTCGAGGTGGCCGAGGCGCGGCGCAGACCGGCGCCCGGAGGCGACCTCGAACCACACGCTGAGGTCGACCCGGTGGAACTCGCTGATCGAGAACCGCACCCGCCGTCCGGCGAGCGGACGGCTGTTCGCGACAAGGGTGAAGACGACGCCGGGCGCGGCGCGTCCGGCCCGGCCCGCCGAGGTCGCCCAGACGTGTACGGGTGCGGAGAACGCGCCCCGCACCGCGCCGTCCAGCCGGGACGCCCCGGCGGCGGAGGCCGCCCGCCCGCCCGCCGTCGCGAGCACCACTCCCGGTACGAGCACACCCGCCCCGCGTAGGACGGCACGGCGGGACACCCGCGGTAGGTTCCTGTCGATCAGATCGGCCATCTGCTCTCCCCTCGCGTGCGGCATCCGCACGTCATCGGCCGGTATCCCGGTCGGGGGCCGTCGGTCATCTTCGCCAGACCTTCGACCGCTCCCGGTCAAGTACCGTCATCGTCGGGGTCCGCCGGGCCGCTGTGACCCAACGGATCCGCAGACTTCGAAGGACGGTCCCCGCCGCCAACGCGGGCGTGACGACGTCGCCCCGCCCGACCGCGTACCTGAGCCGCCCGGTTCGTGGCACTGACGCGGTCACGCCATCGACGACGTCTGGTGGTGGCACGGATGCCCCGGTAGTTTCAGCGGTCAGACACCTTCACTGCCTGCGATCGGAAAGTCGGCTACGTGTCGCACATCGAGAAGATCACCGGTGAACTGCGCGCGCTGATGACGGGCGTCGAGCGCGCACAGGGGTTGGCAGCCGCCGCCGACAGTCAGGCGCAGGAGGTGGCGCTGCGGGCCGCGGCGGCCGGCTTCCTGGCCGTGGCGGCGGGAATGGCCCGGGTACGCAGCACGATCACGGCAATCCAGGGCGACCTGGGTAGCCTTTCCGGTTCGATCGGGGAGGCGACGAAGGCGGCCGCTGCCGTTCCGCACGAGGCCACCACGCAGGAGACGATCTCCGGACTGACACCCGTTCAGTCCGCGGTGGTCAGCGCACGCGACGCGACGGCCGGGGCGATCACCCAGGTCGGTGAGGCACAGCAACTCGTCACCATGATTCTGCGGGGTGGGCAGCCCGGGTCGCTGCTCCAGGCCCTGGACAACATCAAGCAGGTCCTGGTGCTGGTCGTTCAGCGCACCGGCGTCGTCCGACAGTCCATCGAGGCGGCGATCGCCGAAGCGCGACAGCTGGGGTCCTCGGGAAGCTGAGCAGGGCAGGTGTCGTACCCGGCTCAATTCTCTTCGCAGGTCAGCGTTAGTAGATCAAGCGGCCGTGGGTACTGCCCCCACTGTGAAGAACATGAACAGGCGTTACGTCGCGCGCGTGCCGCCAGCCGAACCAGCCCCCGCCAGCCGGGAGTCAGCCGGGATTCCGTGGGCACGTCGGCGGGCCCGCTCCGCCTCACCCGGAGCCGCCCGCGGTGTCGCGGCATCGACCGGGCCGGCCGTCGTCCGTGGCGTGGCCGCACCCACCGCACCCACCCGGCCGGCCGTCGTCCGTGGCGTGGCCGCACCGACCGGGCCGGCCGTCCCGCCGGGCAGCGCCGCTCAGGTGGAGCCGCCGGTACGGCACGGCGTGGTCCCGGTGGAGCCGGCGACCGCCGATGAGCCGGTCGACGTGGCCACCCAGCTGTTGCAGCCACCCGACGTGACGGCGGCGATCTTCGTGGACCGCTCCGGGCGCCGGGGTCACCTGCTGCGCCAGACCGTGTACGCGCTCGTCGCGATCGCTCTCCTGCTCGTCGTCGCGTTCTGGATCGTCCAGGGTCTCGACGTGTTGGGGTCGACGAGCTGATGGCCGTCTGGAGTGGACGCCGACGGGTGGCCGACACCGGCGAGATCGTGCCAGCGTCCACGCCGTCCGCGTCGTCGGCGGAGGAGCGGCGGCAGCGCAGGCGTAACCGCCGACGGTGGATGCTGGCGGCGGTGTCGACGTTCATCCTGCTGAACCTGCTCGCCGTCGGGGCGTACGCGAACGCGCGCTTCACCCCCGACCACCAGAGCGACGGTCCGACCGGGACCGGCACGGTGCCGGCGGTGGTCCGCGACGGCGGGACGGTGGTCGACACGCGCGGCGGCAAGCTGGACGCCCGGCCGATGCCGGCGCGGACGATCGCCCTGACCTTCGACGACGGTCCCGATCCGACGTGGACCCCCAAGGTGCTCGACGTGCTGAGCCGGCACGGCGCACCGGCCACCTTCTTCGTGGTGGGCTCGCAGGTCAGCCGGCACCCCGAGCTGGCGGAGCGGATGGCCCGCGAGGGTCACGAGCTGGGCATCCACACCTTCACCCACCCGGAGATGGCGGACCTGCCGTCCTGGCGGCGCAAGCTGGAGTACTCGCAGACCCGCACCGCCATCCAGTACGTCACAGGCGTCGACACCTCGCTGGCCCGCCTGCCGTACTCCAGCGGGGTGGACTCGCTGGACGACGCGAGTTGGCCGCTGGTGCGGGAGTCCGGCCGGTGGGGTTACGTGTCCGTGTTCAACGACACCGACAGCCGGGACTGGGCCCGTCCGGGCTCGGGCGCCATCATCCGCAACTCCATCCCCGAGGGTGACCAGGGCGCGGTGGTCCTGATGCACGACAGCGGCGGGGACCGGTCGCAGACCATCGCCGCGCTGGACCGCTTCATTCCCGAGATGCAGGCCCGCGGCTACCGGTTCACCACCGTCTCCCAGGGGCTCGGCTGGCCGACCGCCGCCACGGTCCGGCCGGGCGCCGCCGACCAGATTCGCGGCGCGCTGCTGGTCGGCGGCGTGCGGCTCGCCGACGGCACCGTGCACGTCCTGTGGCTGCTGCTCATCGTCGTCGGCCTGCTCACCCTGACGCGCACCCTGCTGCTCTTCGGGTACGCGGTGGCTCATGCCCGCCGTCGCCGCGCCCCGACCTGGTCCTGGGGTGGCGAGGTGAACGACCCGGTCACGATCATCGTGCCCGCCTTCAACGAGCGGACCACCATCGCTGCCGCCGTTCGCTCACTGGCCTCCGGCACACACCCCGGCATCGAGGTGCTGGTCGTGGACGACGAGTCCGACGACGGCACCGCCGACGAGGTGGAGCGCCTCGGGCTGCCCAACGTGCGGGTGGCCCGGGTTCCCGGTGGCGGCAAGGCCGCCGCGCTCAACGCCGGGGTGGCGCTCGCCCGCAACGACCTGGTGGTCATGGTCGACGCCGACACCGTCGTCGCGCCCGACGCGGTGCACCGTCTGGTGCAGCCGTTCGCGGACCCGCGGGTCGGCGCGGTGGCCGGCAACGTCAAGGTGGGCAACCGGCGGCGGCTGCTCGGCCGCTGGCAGCACATCGAGTACGTCATCGGGTTCAGCCTCGACCGGCGCCTCTACGACACGCTGCACTGCATGCCCACCATCCCCGGAGCCCTGGGCGCGTTCCGTCGCGAGGCGGTACGGGCCGCCGGCGGGCTCAGCCGGGCCACCCTCGCCGAGGACACCGACCTCACCATGGGCATCCACCGCGCCGGCTGGCGGGTCGTCTACGAGGAGACCGCCGTCGCCCGTACCGAGGCGCCGAGCACGTTGCCGGAGCTGTGGCGGCAGCGCTACCGGTGGAGCTACGGCACCATGCAGGCGTTGTGGCGACACCGCCGGGCGTTGGTCGAACGGGGGCCGTCGGGCCGGTTCGGTCGACGCGGGCTGCCGTTCATCACCCTGTTCTCGGTGCTGCTGCCGCTGCTCGCCCCGGTCGTCGACATCTTCGCCGTCTACGGGCTGTTCTTCCTCGACCGCTACGAGACCGTGCTCGCCTGGCTGGCCGTCATGGTCGTGCAGATCGTCACCGCGATCCTGGCGTTCCGCCTCGACCGGGAACCGCTGAGCCCGCTCTGGGCCCTTCCGCTCCAGCAGTTCCTCTACCGGCAGGTCATGTACCTGGTGCTGGTGCACTCGGTGATCACCGCGCTCAGCGGTGGACGGCTGAAGTGGCACAAGCTGCGTCGTACCGGCGAGGTGGCCGAGGCCCAGCCGCAACCGGTCACCTGAGCGGTGCCCGCGCCCCGGCTGCCGCCTCCCGGGCGGCAGCCGGCAGCCACGGCGTTGCCGCGATCAGGGCGCGGGCCTGGGCGGGGGAGAAGACGCCCGCCGCCGGTTCGGCCCGGCCGCACGGCCCGTCGGACTCGCCTGGACTCTTGATCCAGAGCAGTGCGGCGACCCGTTCCAGGCCCGGATCGGTGGTCGGCGGTGGACCGAGAGCCTCCGGGGTCGCGTTGCACCACTGGTCGTCCGGCGGCGCGGGCAGCCCGTTGCGCGAGGTGTCGATGACCATCTCCCGATCGCCCACCAGCCGTGACACGGCCAACCCCCACCGGTGGCTGTCGGCGGTGGACTGGCGGTTGGCCACGTTGACCGAGAATCCCTCGGCCCGGGTGATGCCGGACCTTCGCAGCCGCTCGGCGGTCTCGGTCGGCCTCCGCCAGCGGCGATGCCCCGCGTCGAGGTAGACGTGGTGGCCGGCGTCGGCCAGCGTCCGGGTGGCGTCGGCCAGCAGGTCCGCCCGGGCGTCGTCGAAGCAGTCCGCCGCCACCGCGTCCGGCTCCAGGACCACCGCCGCCCGGTCGTCGCCGAGCCGCCGCACGGTCTGCGCGATGAACCGCGCGTAGGCCTCCGCGTCGACCGCGCCGCCCCGGCTCGGGCCGGCGCAGTCGCGGTTCGGGACGTGGTAGATCACCACGACCGGCAGAGCCGCGCGCCGGCGGGCCGCGGCCAGCACCGGCGCCAGGTCCGTCAGGTCGTCCGGACCGGTCAGCCACCGGGCCTGCGGGGTGTCGGCGATCGGATCCAACCAGGTCGCGTCGTGGTCGTCCCGCCAGTGCGCCGCCGGGCTGTCGGTGTCCACCAGCAGGGTCGCGCCGCGGAACGGGTGCCGCAGCGGGCTGTACCCGGCGCCGCCCTCGCCGCCCGCGCAGCCGCCGGCCGTCCCGAGCAGTACGGCGGCCAGGGAGCCGGTGAGCAGAGCCGATCGCATCCGATCACGGTAGGCCGGGACGGGGTCGACCGCAGCACGGGCGGCAGGGACCTGCGATGCGGATCAACCGGTGCGAGCGAGGTTGGCCATCTTGACCGCGGTGAACACCGCCGCGGCCAGCGCGACGTCGGACAACAGCATCAGACCGATCGCGTACGAGCCCTGGATGTCGTACACCCACCCCATCACCAGCGGCGGAACGAAGCCACCCAACCCGCCCGCAGCACCGACCAGTCCGGTCACCGCACCCACCTGATCGGCCGGGGCGACCTTGCCGACCAGGGCGAACACGGCGCCGCTGGCAGCGCCGAGCAGCGCCGCCATGCCGAGCAGCGCGACCGTCGCCACCGGCATCAGGGGCGGCGCGAACGCCTGCACGACGGCGAGGACTGCCACCCCGGCGAAGCACCACACCAGCACCGGCACGGGATGCACCCGGTCGGAGAGCCATCCGCCGGCCGGTCGGGCCAGCACGGCCAGCACCACGAAGCCGGCGGTACGCAGCGCACCGTCGGCGGGCTCCAGTCCGTACTGGGTGCGCAGGTACGCGGGCAGATAGACGCTGAAGGCAACGAAGCCGCCGAAGCCCACCGCGTACAGGAAGCACAGCTGCCAGGTCACGGTCAGCCGCGCGACGGCGGTGAGCCGCTGCCGGAGCGTGCCCGCCGGGCGGACACGCCCGGGTGCGTCGCGCAGCAGCAGGAACGCCAGCACCGCGTATGCGGCCAGGATCGCGGCGATCAGCAGAAAGGGGGCGTCTTCGCCGTACGCGTCGGCCAGCCGCACGGTGGTGAAGTTGGCGATCGCGGTGCCGCCGGTGCCGATGCCGAACACGCCGATCGCGAAGCCGCGCCGGGCCGCCGGGTACCAGCCGGAGACAAGGGGAACTCCGACGGCGAACGCCGTGCCGCCGATGCCGAGGAAGAAGCCGGTCACGATCAGCGCGGGATACGACGACACCACCGTCAGTGTCAGCACCGGAATGATCGTGGCGAGTGTGACCAGGGGGAAGACGACCCGGGCACCGTACCGGTCGGTGAGCGCGCCGACCGGGATTCGGCCGAGGGATCCCACCAGCACCGGTACGGCGACGAGCAGAGACTGCGCGGCGAAGCCCAGGTCGAGCCGTTCCTTGATGCCGGGACCGAGGGGACCCAGCAGCGCCCATGCCCAGAAGTTGACCAGGAAACCGAGTGTGGCGACGGTGAGCTGGAGCGTCGCACCGGGTCCCGTCCGGAGCGAGGTGCCGGGGCCGGAGGTGAGCGGCGTGTCCGTGGCGGTGCTCATCGTTGCTCCTTCCTCACCGGCTCGATCGGGTGCGCCGGCCGCGCGGCCTGGGCAGTTGGGGCGGGCCCTCCCAGCCGGGCCGGGCCGGGCGCAGTCCAGGCCGGTCGTCGCGGCTGCGGTAGACGACGTACGGGCGGGTGGCGTAGCCCACCGGTGCGCTGAAGGCGTGGACGAGCCGGGTGAACGGCCAGAACGCGAAGAGCGCGAAGGCCGCCAGGATGTGGATCTGGAAGCCGATCGGCACGCCGGCCATGATGTCCGGGTCGGGGCTGAGGTAGAACAGCGACCGGAACCAGGGGGAGATCGTCTCGCGGTAGTCGTAGCCCGGGCCGCTGATGTTGGCCCGGACGGTGGCCCAGAGCCCCAGGACGATCACCCCGGTGAGCACCACGTACATGGCCTTGTCGTTGCGGGTGGTAGCGGCGAAGACCGGTCCGGTCAGCCGGCGGCGGGCGATCAGGATGGCCAGTCCGATCAGGGTGCAGAAGCCGGCCACCGTGCCGATGAAGACGGCCATCAGGTGGTAGGCGTGCTCGGTGACGCCGACCGCCTCGGTCCAGGACTTCGGCACCAGCAGGCCACCGATGTGGCCGACGAGGACCATCAGCACTCCGAAGTGGAACAGCGGGCTGCCCCACCGCAGGATGGTGGTCTCGTACAGTTGGGACGAGCGGGTGGTCCAGCCGAACTTGTCGTACCGGTAGCGCCAGATCAGGCCCCCGACCAGGATCGCGATGGCCAGGTACGGGTACACCACCCACAGCAGGATGTTCATCGGCGTCCTCCAGTCGTGTCGACCAGTCCGAATGGTTCGAGCCCGACCTGCTCCACGGGTGGGCCGGTGCGGGCCAGGCGGGCGGCGGCGGCGATGTCTCCGGGCTGTGCGGGTGGCAGCATCTCGCGGACGGCGGCGACCGCCTGCCGGTACACCGACTTCTCCCGCCCCAACGCCTCGACCAGCAGGTCCAGGCCCACCCGGTTCTCCCGCAGCAACCGCCAACCGCGATCGTCGACGGCGGCCAGGTCGAGCACCGTGGGCAGGAAGTCGGGCAGCTCGCCGTCGACGACGGCCAGCCCGGCCGCCTTGTACGCCCCGGCGAACTCCACCAGCGCCTCCCCACGGCGGCGGGTGTCGCCGCTGGTGTAGTAGGTCAGGTGCAGGCAGCAGCGACGCCGGAAGTCGAACATCTCCACGTAGCTCGCCCGCAGGTCGACGGGCGGGACCGCCTCCCGGTGGGCGACCACCTCGCGCAGCGGTCGGCCGACCGCGGCCGGCAGGCCGTCGAGCGCGGCGCGCACCGTGGGCAGCGCCGCGAGCACCTCCTCGTCGGGGTAGCGCAGCAGCAGGGACGCCGCACGGGCGGCCACCGCCCGCCAGGTCGGCTGGCTCACGGCTTACCTCCGTCGACGTGTTCGGATTCGGAGCCACGGGGCGGGAAGAGACCCTTCGGGCTGCCCTTGCCGTCCCAGTTGAGCAGGTTGACCCGGCGGGGTTCGTCGCCCGGGTCGGTGAAGCCCTCGGCGGTCTGCCGGTCGCGCAGCATGTGGAAGGTCTCCACCTGCACCGGCACCGGCGTGCCGGAGGACTCCCCGAAGGGCCCCTGGCCGTACGGACCGCCGCCGCCCATCCCGGGGCCGCCCTCGTAGTCCAGGCTGCACTCGGTGGCGATCTTCTCCAGCCGGTGGGCGTCCTCGGCGTGCGCGGCGGGGATGACGTAACGCTGCTCGTACTTGGCGATGGCGAGCAGCCGGTACATCTCGTCCATCTCCTCGCCGGTCATGCCGACGGCGGCGGCGATGGACTCGTCGCGCTCCTCGCCCAGGTTGATCCGGCGCTGGTAGGCGCGCATCGCGGCGAGCCGGTTCAGCACCCCGCGCACCGGTTCCGGGTCGCCGGCGGTGAAGAGTTCGGCGAGGTAGTCGATCGGGATGCGCAGCGCGTCGATGGCGCCGAACAGGTTGCCGGCCTCCTCCGCGTCGTGGCCCGTCTCGCGCAGCACGTCCGCCACCGGCGACAGCGGCGGGATGTACCAGACCATCGGCATGGTCCGGTATTCCGGGTGCAGCGGCAGCGCCACCTCGTACTTCATGATGAGGTCCCAGATCGGGGAGCGCTGCGCCGCCTCGATCCAGTCGTCGGCGATGCCGGCGGCGCGGGCCGCCGCCACGACCTGCGGATCGTGCGGGTCGAGGAAGACCGAGCGCTGCGCGTCGTACAGGTCGTGCTCGTCCTTCATCGCGGCGGCCTCGGTGACCCGGTCGGCGTCGTAGAGCATCAGCCCGAGGTAGCGCAGCCGGCCGACGCAGGTCTCCGAGCAGATGGTCGGCTGGCCGATCTCGATGCGCGGGAAGCAGAAGGTGCACTTCTCGGCCTTGCCGGTGCGGTGGTTGAAGTAGATCTTCTTGTACGGGCAGCCGGTCACGCACATCCGCCAGCCCCGGCAGCGGTCCTGGTCGACCAGGACGATGCCGTCCTCGGCCCGCTTGTAGATCGCCCCGGAGGGGCAGGAGGCCGCGCAGGACGGGTTGAGGCAGTGCTCGCAGATTCGCGGCAGGAAGAACATGAAGGTCTTCTCGAACTCCTGCTTCACCTGGCCGGAGACCTTCGCCAGCACCGGGTCGCCGGCGGCGATCTCGTTGCCGCCCGCGAGGGAGTCGTCCCAGTTCGCGCTCCAGGTGACCTTCGTGTCCTTGCCGGTGAGCAGCGACTTCGGCCGGGCCACCGGGGTGTCGTCGCCGGCCGGCGCGTTGATCAGGTGCTCGTAGTCGTACGTCCACGGCTCGTAGTAGTCCTGCATGGACGGTAGCTTCGGGTTGGCGAAGATGCTGAACATCTTCTTCACCCGGCCGCCGGAGCGGGGCTTGAGCTTGCCGGAGCGGGTCCGCACCCAGCCGCCCTGCCAGCGCTCCTGGTTCTCGTAGGTGCGCGGGTAGCCCTGCCCCGGGCGGGTCTCCACGTTGTTGAACCAGACGTACTCGACCCCGGACCGGTTGGTCCACGCCTGCTTGCAGGTGACCGAGCAGGTGTGGCAGCCGATGCACTTGTCGAGGTTCATCACCATCGCCATCTGTGCCATGACCCGCATCAGTACTGCACCTCCTGGGAGCGGCGGCGGATCACGGTGACCTCGTCGCGTTGGTTGCCGGTCGGGCCGAGGTAGTTGAAGGCGAACGACAGTTGGGCGTACCCGCCGATGAGGTGGGTGGGTTTGACCAGCAGCCGGGTCAGCGAGTTGTGGATGCCGCCGCGCCGGCCGTTGGTCTCCGACTTCGGCACGTCGATCACCCGCTCCTGGGCGTGGTACATGTACACCGTGCCCTCGGGCATCTTGTGCGTCACCACGGCCCGGCAGACCACCACGCCGTTGCGGTTGACCGCCTCGATCCACTCGTTGTCCCGGACGCCGATCTTCTCCGCGTCGGCCTCGCTCATCCACATGGTCGGGCCGCCGCGGGAGAGCGTCAGCATGATCAGGTTGTCCTGGTACTCGGAGTGGATGGACCACTTCGAGTGCGGGGTGAGGTACCGGACGGTGATCTCCAGCTCGCCGTTGCGGCCGAGTCTCGGCTCGCCGAACAGCTTGTGCATGTCCAGCGGCGGTCGGAAGATCGGCAGGGCCTCGCCCGCCTCGTGCATCCAGTCGTGGTCGAGGAAGAAGTGCTGCCGGCCGGTCAGCGTGTGCCAGGGCTTGAGCCGTTCGGTGTTGATGGTGAACGGCGAGTAGCGCCGGCCGCCGTGCTCGCTACCGGACCACTCCGGGCTGGTGATCACCGGCACCGGGCGGGCCTGGGTGTCGGCGAAGGTGATCTGTTTGCCCTCGTGCTCGGCGGCCAGGTCGGCCAGGCGTACCCCGGTGCGCTTCTCCACGTCCCGGAAGCCGGCCGTGGCGACCCGGCCGTTGGTGGTGCCGGACAGCGCCAGGATCGCCTCGCAGGCGTGCACGTCCTTGGCCAGCGACGGCCGTCCGTCGGCGGCGCCGCCGCGCACCTCGCCGTTCTTGCGGCGCAGGTACTCCACCTCGGGCCGGACGTCGACCGAGAAGCCCTTGCCGGTGGTGCCCAGGTTGTCCATCAGTGGCCCGAGCGCGGCCATCTTGTCGGCGATCGCGCCGTAGTCCCGCTCGACCACCAACAGCTTTGGCATGGTCCGGCCCGGCACCGGCGTCTCGCCGGTCACCGCCCAGTCGCGGACCCGGCCGTGCGGGGTCGCCATCGCGTCCGGGGTGTCGTGCAGCAGCGGCGCCGCGACCAGATCCCTGCGTACGCCCAGCCGCGGCCCGGCGAGCGCGGAGAACGCCTTCGCGATGCCGTGGAAGGCGTCGAAGTCCGTCCGGGTCTGCCACGGCGGGTTGATCGCCGGGGTGAACGCGTGCACGAACGGGTGCATGTCCGTGCTGCTCAGGTCGTGCTTCTCGTACCAGGTGGCGGCCGGCAGGACGATGTCGGAGAAGAGCGTGGTGGAGGTCATCCGGAAATCCAGCGAGAGCAGCAGGTCGAGCTTGCCCTCGGGGGCCTCGTCCCGCCAGGTCACGTCCTTCGGCCGCAGCTCCTCCGGCGCCTCCTCGGCGCGCAGGTTCGCGTCGGTGCCGAGCAGGTGGCGCAGGAAGTACTCGTTGCCCTTGGCCGACGAGCCCAGCAGGTTGGCCCGCCACACGGTCAGTACCCGCGGCCAGTTCTCCGGCGCGTCCGGGTCGGTGCAGGCGAACTTCACGTCTCCCTGGCCGAGCCGCTCGGCGACCCAGCCCGCCGGATCGTCCGGCCGGGCCGCGAGGGCCTCGTCGGCCAGCTTCAGCGGACTGCGGTCGAACGTCGGCATCGACGGCATCCAGCCCGACCGCGCCGACTGGGCCAGCAGGTCCATCGTGTGCTTGCCGTCGAACGCGCCGGTGCCGGTGGGGGAGGAGACCACGTCGGCGGAGTACGTGTCGTAGCGCCACTGGTCGGTGTGCACGTACCAGAAGGCGGTGCCGATCATCTGCCGTGGCGGGCGGACCCAGTCCAGGCCGAAGGCGAGCTGCGCCCAGCCGGTCGCCGGGCGGCACTTCTCCTGCCCGACGTAGTGCGCCCAGCCGCCGCCGTTGACCCCCTGGCAGCCGGTCAGGGTGACCAGCGCCAGGATCGCCCGGTAGGTGGCGTCGGAGTGGAACCAGTGGTTGGTGCCGGCGCCGAGCAGGATCATCGAGCGGCCGCCGGAGCGCTCGGCGTTGTCGGCGAACTCCCGCGCCACCCGGGCCACCTGGGCCGCCGGCACGCCGGTGATCGGCTCCTGCCACGCCGGGGTGTACGGCGCCTCGACGTCGTCGTACCCGGCCGGCCACTGGCCGGGCAGGCCGTCGCGGCCGACCCCGTACTGGGCCAGCAGCAGGTCGAACACGCTCGTGACGAGCTGGCCGGCCACTGTGCGGGTGGGCACGCCCCGGCGCAGCACCTGCGGCGTGTCGGTGTCGAAGCGGGGCAGCTCCACCTGCACCGCGTCGCCCGCGCCGAGGCAGGTCAGCGCCGGCTCCAGGTCGCCCAGGTCCAGGTTCCACTGGCCCTGCTGCTCGCCCCAGCGGTGGCCGAGGCTGCCGCGCGGCACGGCCGGGGCGTCGGTGGCCGAGTCCCAGAGCACCGTCTTGAAGGCCGCCTCCTTGTCCGTCTCGCCCAGGTCCTCGGCGGTGAGGAACTTGCCCGGCCGGTACGCGCCGTCGGCGCCCGGCTCCAGGGTGACCAGGAACGGCAGGTCGGTGAACGTGCGGACGTAGTCGACGAAACGCGGCGTGCGCCGGTCGACGAAGAACTCCTTGAGGATGACGTGCCCCATCGCCATCGCAAGGGCGCCGTCGGTGCCCGGTTGGGCGGGCATCCACTCGTCGGCGAACTTCACGTTGTCGGCGTAGTCGGGACTGACCACCACGACCTTCTGACCCCGGTAGCGCGCCTCGGCCATCCAGTGCGCGTCGGGGGTGCGGGTCACCGGGACGTTGGAGCCCCACATGACGAAGTAGGAGGCGTCCCACCAGTCCCCGGACTCGGGCACGTCGGTCTGGTCGCCGAAGACCTGCGGGGAGGCCACCGGCAGGTCGGCGTACCAGTCGTAGAACGACAGCATCGAGCCGCCGAGCAGCGACAGGAAGCGGGCGCCCACGGCGTGCGACACCATCGACATGGCGGGGATGGGGGAGAAGCCGGCGACCCGGTCCGGGCCGTACTCGCCGATGGTGTGCACGTGCGCGGCGGCGATCATCTCCTGGGCCTCGTCCCAGCCGATCCGCACCAGGCCGCCCTTGCCGCGCGCCTTCTGGTAGCGGCGACGACGCTCCGGGTCGGCCTGGATGTCCGCCCACGCGGCCACCGGGTCACCGAGCCGGCCCTTGGCCTCCCGGTACATCTCCACCAGCACACCCCGGGCGTACGGGTAGCGCACCCGGGTGGGGGAGTAGGTGTACCAGGAGAAGGCGGCGCCCCGGGGGCAGCCGCGCGGCTCGTACTCCGGCCGGTCCGGCCCCACGCTCGGGTAGTCGGTCTGTTGCTGCTCCCAGGTGATGATGCCGTCCTTGACGTACACCTTCCAGGAGCACGAGCCGGTGCAGTTCACCCCGTGCGTGGAGCGGACCACCTTGTCGTAGGACCAGCGGTCGCGGTAGAAGGCGTCGGCTTCCCGGCCGCCGATCTGGTGCAGTGTCCGGCCGTCGGCGGAGACCTCGGCCCGGCGCACCAGGCCTCCCACCGCCAGTAGCGCCCGTCCCGCACTCTCGGTCGCTCGCGACATATGCCTCAATCCTTCGATAGCTTCTGTCGTGATGTCCCACGTTCTCGGCAGGGGCGCCGAAGCGCAACCGGAGTGGGGTGTCCCGGTAATCCTGCCGGCGCACTACCTCCCCGAACCGGGCCGAAGGTCCCGAGATCACCGGCTGTACCTTCGTCACCGTTCGGACCCGGTCGTCGGGGTGATCCGGTCCCAGGCGGGGATCGGCAGCGTGATCACCGCGGCCGGGAAGAGCCCGTGCTCCTCGTTGTCGATGTGCCGGTGCAGCCGGTCGAGGGCGGCCAGCACCGGTGGCCAGTCGGGCGCGGTCCGGTCGACGGCGCCGAGCACGCCGTGGATGTCGTCGTGTTCGGCGCAGAGCTGATCGACCGCCTCGGCCATGCTGCCCTCGGCCCGTAGTTCCGCGAAGAGGCCGCCCTCCTCGGTGGCGGTGTGCGGCATCAGCAGCGCGAGCAGGTCGTCGAGCGCGACGAGGGCGTCGTCAGCGCCGTCGTGCACCGCCGTGCGCAGCCGGCCGGCGGCGTTCGAGATCGTCTCGTGCTCGGCGGAGAGCCGTCCGATCAGCGGGAACCCCCGACAGCCGCAGTAGTTGCACACGAGCCTTCCTCCCCTGGTGGCGGTTTCCAGCCTGCGTCGCGCTCACCACCGGGGGCAGGGCCGAACGGCCCGGTGCGCCGGACGGCGGGCCCTGACCCCGTCGTGCGGAACCCGGCATGCTCAGGCCGCGACCGGCTGGCGGGACAGCCGGACCTGCCACACCTCCGGTCCGTCCTGCAGCCACTCGGTGGTCATGCCGCCGCCGTAGCGGGCCTCGACTTCGGCCAGCAGCGGGCGGGGCGCGTGCGGGGCGACCAGCACCAGCGCGCCGCCGGCGGGCAGCGCGTCCAGGGCCGCGAGCACCCGCGCGTGGCGCTGGTGGTGCGGCAGCAGCCGCACGTCCAGCCGGGGGTCGATGCTCACCATCGGGGCCGGCGCGTCGGCGGAGGCCTGGTCGCCACCGCAGCCGCAGCCTCCCCCGCCGCAACCACCCCTGCCCGATCCGTCCGAGGAGCCGAGCAGATCGTGCATACCGTCCAGCAACGTCGCCAGCGAGACGTCGGGCGCGTCCACCAGCACCGGGACGATCAGGTCGTTCTCCTTGGTTAGGTGGACGGCGAAGAGGGCGGCGAGGGCGCGTGCGGCGGCGGCGAGGCGTACCGGCCGGTCGGCGGCCTCCAACTCGGCGACCAGGCCGCTGATCGCCCGGTGCTCGTCGAGCATGCCCCGGATCAGCAGTGCGGCCTCTACACGATCACCGGCGGCGGTGTAGAGCGAGCCCTCCTCGGCGTACGCGTGCGGCAGCAGCTCGTCGCGGAGCCACCCGAGCAGCTCGTCGCGGTGCCGGAGCGCCCCGGCGGCGTCGCCCTGGTCGGCCGCGTCCAGCAGGTCGTCGACGTGCCGGTCGAGGTCGGCGGCGAGCTGGGCGTGGTGCCGGACGACGGCCTGCGCAGCCTGCTGGTCGGCGGTGGAGCGGGAGGCGGACATGGAACCCTCCAGGGTTTTGTGGTCGAACGACGTTGTAACGTTATCTAACGTGGAAACCCCGAGAACAGGGCCGACCGGCGGAACCATCGACCCGCTCCGCCACCGGGCACTGGGCACCGCCAGCCGGGCCTCGATCCTGGAGATGGTGCGCGCCACCGGCACCGGCATGACGATCGCCGAGGTGGGGGAGCGGACCGGCCTGCACCTCTCCACCGCCCGCGCCCACCTCGACCGCCTGGTCGACGCCGGGCTGCTGGTCAAGGCGCGGGCCAGCGGCGGCCAGCCCGGCCGGCCGGCGTGGCGCTACCGGGTGGCCATGACGGATACCCCTGCCCCGGGGCCGTACCGGGCACTCGCCGCCGCGCTGCTCGACCACCTGTCGCGCCGCAACCCCGGCGACGTCCGGGCCGAGGCCACCCGCGCGGGACACGACTGGGGACGCCACCTCGCCGCCGCCACCGCCGGAGGCCAGGACCCGGTCGACACCCTGCTCGACGTGCTGCGCGGGCTGGGCTTCAGCCCGCGCCGGCAGGAGACGGCCGACGGGACCGTCGAGGTGCACCTGCACACCTGCCCCTTCCTGGAACTGGTCAACCGCAACCCCGACGCGATCTGCGCGCTGCACGTCGGCGTGATCCGCGGCGCGCTCGAGCACGTCGGCGCCCCGCCGAGCGGCGCCGTGCTGGAGCCGTTCGGAGCACCGGACGCGTGCGTGGTGCGGCTGGCCCTGCCGGGTACGACGGACGAGTCGGCATGAGACCCCAGCCCGTCGGCGTGCGCTGGCGGCTTCCCGTCCTCGCCACCGGCGCGTTCGCCCTGCTCACCGGCCTCTACGCCGCCCTGCTCCTGCTCGGCCTGCCGGTGCCCGCGCCGAGCGCGCCGCTGGAGCAGGTGCACGGCCCGCTGATGGTGCTCGGTTTCGTCGGCACCCTGGTGGCGCTGGAACGCGCGGTGGCGCTCGGCGCCCGCTGGGCCCTGCTCGCGCCCGCCTGCGCCGGCGCCGGAGGGCTGGCGCTGGTGCTGACCGGCCCGAGCCTGCCCGGCCGACTGCTGCTCATGACCGCCTCGGTGCTGTTGCTGCTGATCTACCGGCACCTGTGGCGGCGGCAACCAGGCCCGGCCCTCCTGGCCCAGGCCACCGGCGCGCTGAGCTGGTACGCCGCCACCCTGCTCTGGCTCGCCGGCTTCGACGTGCCGGAGATCGTGCCCTGGCTCGTCACCTTCGTGGTGGCGACCGTCGCCGGGGAGCGGCTCGAACTCGCCCACCTCACCCTGTCCCGGCATGGCGAAAGCTGGTTCCTCGCCGCACTCGGCGCGTTGACCGTCGGGGCCACCGCCACCGCGCTGTGGCCGTCCGTCGGGGCGTACCTGTTCGGGGTCGGCCTGCTCGCGACCGTGGCCTGGCTGGTGGTCAACGACGTCGCCCGCCGCACGGTGCGCGCCACCGGCCTGCCCCGCTACGTCGCGGTCGGGCTGCTCACCGGGTACGCCTGGCTGGGGCTGGCCGGCCTGCTCTGGGCCGGCGCCGGCCCGGTGACCGACGGCCCGCGCTACGACGCCACCCTGCACCTGGTCTTCCTGGGCTTCACCATGTCGATGATCTTCGTGCACGCCCCGGTCATCCTGCCGGCGGTGCTGCGTCGCCCACTGCCCTACCGATCCTGGCTGTACGCCCCGCTGGCCCTGCTGCACGTCACCCTGGCGGTCCGGGTCCTGGTGGGTGACGCGCTCGGCGTGCAGACCGTGTGGCGCTGGGCCGGCCTGGGCAACGTCCTCGCGGTGCTCGGCTTCGTCGGCTGTGCCGTCGCCGCCGTACGCGGCGCGGGTGGGGCGCGTGCCCGCACGGCGGCCGTCCCGCCGGTCGTGGCGGCGGTGCGGTGATGGTCCGCGCACTCGGCGGTCCCGCCCCGGCCGACCCCGCCCCGGCCGACCCCGCCCCGGCCGACCCCGCCCCGGCCGACTCCGCGGGCCCGTCCTCGGCCCGGCCCGGCGGTTCCGCTCCGGCCACCACGGCGGCCACGGCGGCCACGGCGGCGGGGACCGGGCGGGCCGGCTGGCACCGCAGGGTCGCTGCGCTGCCGCTGGCCTACCTGGCCGCGCTCGTCGTGCTCGGCTTCGTCCACCCTTTCCTGCCGACCTGGCGCTGGGCGGCCGTCCACCTGCTGCTGCTCGGCGCCGTCAGCAATGCCATCCTGGTGTGGAGCGCCCACTTCACCGCGGCGGTGCTGCGCACCCCCGCCCCGGACCGTCGCCGCGCCCAGGCCGCCCGGCTCGGCATCCTCAACGTGGGGGTGCTGGCGGTCCTCGTCGCCGGGACGGCCGACCGGCCGTGGCTGGGCGTGGGTGGCGCCGCGCTGGTCTTCGCGGCGGTGGCCGCCCACCTCGTCGGGCTCGCCCGGCGGCTCCGGCGCGCCCTCCCGGCCCGCTTCACCGTCACCGTCCACTACTACCTGGCGGCGGCCGTCGCCCTGCTCGCCGGCGTGCCGGTCGGCGCCTGGATGCTGGTGGTCGACGACGCCCTCCGACCCCGGCTGGTGCTGTTCCACGCGCACGTCAACCTGCTCGGATGGGTGACGCTGACCGTCCTCGGTACGCTGCTGACCCTCTGGCCCACCGTGCTGCGCGCCCGGATGGCCGACGGGGCGGTCCGCGCCGCCACCGTCGCGCTCCCCCTGGCGGTGACCGGTCTGGCCCTGCTGGGTGTCGGCGTGCTCGCGTGGTGGCGGGTCGTCGCCACCGCCGGGCTGGCCCTGTTCATCCTCGCGGCGCTGGTCGCCCTGCGTCCCGCGCTGGCCGTCGCACGGGTGCGGCCCCCGTACGCCTTCGCCGGCTGGTCGCTCGCCGCGGCCTCCGTCTGGCTCCTGGCCGCGCTCGGCATGGACGCCGCGACGCTGCTGTCCGCCGACGGACCCGCCACCGCCGCCGACCGGTTCGACGCCGTGCTGCTGCCGTTGCTGGTCGGTTTCGTGGCGCAGGTCCTCATCGGGGCGCTGAGCCACCTGCTGCCCATGGTGCTCGGCGGCGGACCCGGACCGGTACGCCGTCGCACCGCCCTGCTGGAACGGCACGGTCCGCAACGCGTCGCGGCGGCCAACGCCGCCCTGGTGGTCTTCGTCCTGCCCACTCCGCCCTTCGTCCGCGTCACCACCTCGCTGCTGATCCTCGTCGTGCTGGTGCAGTTCCTCGTACCGGCCGCCCGGGTCCTGCTCACCGCCCGGAGGTAACCCGTGTCCGCGCGCCCCGAGACCCCCGCTGCCCGCCCGCTCGGCGGTGCCGCCGCCGGTCTCGCCCTCGTCCTCGTCGCCGTCCTCGTCGGGGTGGCCGCCCAGCGCGTCTCCGATGGCGCGCCGGTCCCGGCCGCCGCGTCCGCCGTGGCACCCACCGGACACACCACCACGGTCACCGTGGTCGCCGACGGGATGCGCTTCCACCCCGACCGGATCGACGTACCACGGGGTGACCGACTGGTCATCGAGCTGATCAACCGTGACCACCGCCGGCACGACCTCGTCCTCGACTCCGGGGCGAAGACGCCGCCGATCGCGCGGGGCGGCATGGACCGGCTCGACGCGGGCGTGGTCGGGGCCGAGACCCGCGGCTGGTGCTCCCTGCCCGGCCACCGGCAGGCCGGCATGACCCTGCGGATCGTCCCGACGGGGTCGGCGTCGACGGGACCGGTGGTGGCAGGCCACCCGGACGGAACCCACGCCCCGGCGGCGCCGCGCCTCGACGCGATGGCCGACCCCGGCGTCACCTTCGTCGCCCGGGACGCCGCCGCGCCGACCACCCCACCCGGCCGGCTGCACCGGCGCGAACTGCACGTCAGGGAGATCCAGCGTGAGGTCGCGCCCGGCGTACGGCAACGACTGTGGACCTTCGACGGCACGGTGCCCGGCCCCGTGCTGCGCGGCAGGGTCGGCGACACCTTCGAGATCACCCTCGTCAACGACGGCACCGTGGACCACGGCATCGACTTCCACGCCGGCGCCGTCGCCCCGGACGAGGTGATGCGCCCGATCGACCCCGGGCAGCGGCTCACCTACCGTTTCACCGCCACCCGGGCCGGGATCTGGATGTACCACTGCTCGACCATGCCGATGCTGCACCACATCGGCAACGGCATGTACGGAGCGGTGATCATCGACCCGCCCGACCTGCCCCGGGTCGACCGCGAGTACGTCCTCGTACAGTCCGAGCTGTACCTCGGCCCGGACGGCGAGCCCGGCGACCTCGCCAAGATGCAGGCGGAGCACCCCGACGCCGTCGTCTTCAACGGCTACGTCGCCCAGTACGCCCACCGTCCGCTGCCCGCCCGCGCCGGCGAGCGGGTCCGCGTCTGGCTGCTCGACGCCGGCCCCAGCAGGGACAGTTCCTTCCACGTCGTCGGCACCCAGTTCGACACCGTCTACCGGGAGGGACGCTGGGAGAACCGACCGGCCGACCCGGGCGGGGCCCAGGTGCTCGGGCTCGGTCCGGCCGCCGGTGGCTTCGTGGAGATGGTCTTCCCCGAGCCCGGCCACTACCCCTTCGTCAGTCACGTCATGGTCGACGCCGAACGCGGTGCCCGTGGCCTCTTCGAGGTGAGGTGACGCTTCATGTCCACCGCCGTCACGACCGTGCGACCGGTCAACCCCCGCCGTCGGATCCGTCGTTTCCTGCCGCCGCAGCACGGCGCCTGGGCGATGCTGCTGCTGCCGTACACCGTCGGGATCGCGCTGGTCGGCCCGCGCTGGCCGCACCTGCCGCTACTGGGTGCCTGGCTGGCCGGCTACCTGCTGTCCTACTACGTCTTCCAGGCCGTCAAGACCCGCCGGCCGGGCCGCTTCGCCGACCAGATGCTGGCCTACGGCCTCGTCACGGCGCCACTCGCGGCGGCTGTGCTGATCGCCCGGCCGGCCGTGCTCTGGTACGCCCCGGTCTACGCCCTGCTGCTGGCCGTCAACGCCGGGTACGCCTGGCGACGGCGGGAGCGGGCCCTGCTCAACGACCTCGCCTCGGTGGCGCAGAGCTGCCTGCTGGTCTTCGTCGTGGCCACCATCTCCGGGGCGCCCCTCAGCGACGTGGCCCCCGCCTTCGTGGCTCTGTTTCTGTACCTCGTCGGCACCGTCCTGTACGTCAAGACCATGATCCGGGAACGCGGGCACCCCGGCTACGTGAGGCTCTCCATCGGCTTCCACGCAGCCGCGCTGGTCGCGGCGGCCTGGCTGGATCTGCTGCTCGTGCCGGCCTTCCTGGTGCTCCTGGCCCGCGCCGTCATCCTGCCGCGTCGGCGGTTGCGTGCGGCCCAGGTCGGGATGATCGAGATCGGCTGCTCCCTGCTCGTGCTGACCCTTCTGCTGGTCGCGTTCTGACCGGCAGCCTGACCTTCGTGCTCCCCGACCGGATCTTCGACTGGGTGTCGCGCTGGCCGCCTGACCGGGCGGCAGCCCTGAGCGCGGTCAAAGGGCCGGTGCCGGCGCCTCTTCAGGTCTGTCGCTGCCCGGCGCGCGTCGGCGATCGCGATGCCCAGCAGGACGAGGGAGGCGGTGACAGCGGCGGCCAGCGGTGTGGTGAACATCAGCGGCAGCGCGAGCGCCAGCAGCAGGACGATGCCGACGATCCTGCGGGCGGAGAGACGGTCGAAGACGATGCGTTCCAGTCGGATCCGGCCCAGGAGGAAGAGGGCCGGGCCGCCGAAAATCGTCATCAGCCAGGCAGCCTGCTGGTCGGCGTCGGCCCGCTTCTGTACGACCTCGTGGCCAATGGCGACCAGGAGAATTCCGATGACCATGATCATGTGGGCGGCACCGGTCCGCCGTCCGATGTCCAGCCGGTTCCTGGCCATGGTGACGGCTTCGGCGAGGACCTGTCCGGAGCGGTAGAAGTAGATCCGCCAGAGCAGGACCGTGGTGATGAAGGCCACCACAAGTGCCAGCGTGCCGGAAACGCTCGCCGGCAGGACGGTGTAGGTGGTTCCCACCGCCAGCACGCTCTCGCCCAACGCGATCAACAGGAGCTGCTGGTAACGCTCGGCCAGGTGGTGACCGCCGTGCATGGCCCACGGGCTGATCGACCGACGAGTGAGGCGGGGAACGAACCATCCCACCCGGGCCCCCACGAGATCGAAGGTGATGGCCAGCATCCACAACAGGACCCTCGCCTCGTCCTGCACGATTCCTCCGACACCCACGGCACGGCAGAGACAACGGACCACGCCGCCGACCGGCGGTAGAGGTCTTGGAGTGGGACATTCCCCCGCAGCATCACCGCGAGGATCAGCGGCCGGCCGAGCTGGAGGAGGACATAGGGCAGGGCGAAGGCCAGACCTCGTCCGATGAACGCGTCCAGCAGCGACGTCGTCATGAGCAGGAGACCGAAGGCACTGGCCAGCACCATCAGCTGAATCCCCTGGTGGCGAGGATCGAAGCGGCTGCTGATGTGCGCGGTCGTGGTCCACAGCCACAGCAGGGGCAACACCAGCACGAGGGCGTAGAGCAGCGACGCCCAGCGGATCACGAGGTCGTCGCTGAGCAGGTCCGGTGTCACTCGGTCGACGACACCCTTCAGCGCGAAGACCAGCACCAGGTCGAAGAACAACTCCAGGAAGTTGGCCTGCCGCGACTGCTCCGGACCACGCAGCAGGTTCTCGGCTCCCGGGGCGTCGTTCCTACCCCCGGCGCTCCTCATCGTGCGCGGCGATCTGCCCACGGTCGGGTCGTCGTCCGCCACTGCGAGCCGATCCCGGACAGAGCTGTCGACCGAGCCGGGTCACCCGGCAGACTCGGCGCCAGGCCGGCGTCCCGGTCCGGGTCGACAGGAAGCGGTTGGTCCACGACGTCCTCCCTCAGGACAAGGTCGACGAGCCGACCCTGGAGTGGGGCGGTGCCAGCCGGCGACATACCCGTCGGGAATTCGGCTACACACCGGCGGTATGAGGGGCAAGCCAGTGGGTACGGGTTGCCTATGCCGAGCCGATCCGAAGCACCCGGGCCGGCGTGAGCCGCCGCGCAGGACGATGACCGAGCACACCCGCCGGGACGAGGGTGCGCGCCGGGCACGGCAGGAGGACGACGCCCGGCTGAACGGTCTCGCCCGTCGGCTGGACAAGCCGATGGGGGTCCTCGGCCTTCTGTTCCTGCTGCTGGTGCTGGGCCAAGCCGTCACCCACGACCAGCCAGTCGTCGGCGTGTTGACCGTCACCAGCTGGGTGCTGTGGGCGGTCTTCGTCGCCGAGTTCGCGCTGCGTGCCTGGCTGGCGCGCCATTGCGCCCGTGAGTTCTGGAAACGCAACTGGTGGCAGGTGATCTTCCTCGCCGTGCCTTTCCTGCGGTTCGCCCGCGCCGCCGCCGCGCTGCGTGCCGCGCGCAGCACCGGCGTGGTAGCCGCCGCCGTCCGCGGCTCCCGATCGGCCGGCCGGCTGCTCACCGACCGGCTGGCCTGGCTCGCCGTGGTCACCGCGACGATCATCCTCGCCGCCGGGCAACTCCTGGTCGTCGTCGGCTCCTACCCGGCGTACGGGCAGGCCCTGCACGACGTCGCCCTGACCACCATCACCGGCGAGCCGCTCGCCGCCACCGACACCTTCGCGCAGGTCCTCGAACTGGTCCTCGCCGCGTACTCCGTGGTGGTCTTCGGCACCCTCGCCGGTGCACTCGGTGCGTTCTTCCTCAGCCAACAACGCGACGAGGAACAGGCCCGACGTTCGGCCGCCGACGCGAAGCCGTGAGCTCGATGTCCCGGGGCCGGGGCCGTACCATGCTCGGCTCGGCCTAAGGCCCGACTACCAGAGCACGGAAGGCATGGGCACCTCCGTGCCGTGGGCGAACCAGTCGTTCCACTTGCGGACGTCGGCCGAGAACGCCCCCGAGGTCGACGGCGCTACGAAGACATCGGCGGCACTGCCCCTGGTGAAGGCGACCACGTCGTCGCGGCCGTCACCGGTGAAGTCGCCCGCGCCGGGGACCGCCACGCCCCCGGCGAAGTCGCGGTGCCACACAGTCGGATCACCGAACAGCCGGGTGGCCCAGTAGCCGACCATCGAGAGGGCGACGCGGACGAACGGCGCGTCACCTCGGGAGAACTCCGCCACATCGTCGCAGCCGTCGCCGTTGAAATCGCCGACCGTCGGTACCGCGGTGGCCAGCGCGAAGCGGTAGCTCCAGAGTGTCGCACCCGCGAACCGGTCCCCCTGGGAGGAAGCGACCAGCACCCGGCCGGCCCCACCCCGCTCGAAGGCCGCCAGGTCGTCACGCCCGTCGCAGTCGAAGTCACCGACCAGCGGCACCGCGTCGCCGCCGAGGAACGAATCGCTCCACCGCACGCCGGTGCCGACGAAGCCGGTCCCGTTCGACAACGCCACGTACACCGTGCGGTTGACCGAGGGGCTGCCGAGGACGCCCCGGGTCACGGTCGCGATGTCGTCACGGCCGTCGCCGTTGAAGTCACCGACCGCCGGAGTTTCGTTGGACGCGGCGAACCAGGTGTGCCACCGCTGCGACGGCCCGAACGACGATCCCGTCGACAGCGCCACGTAGACGTCGGCGCTGGTGCCGCGCGTGAAGGTGATCAGGTCGGCCCTGCCGTCGCCGTTGACGTCACCGACCATCGGGATCTCCTCACCAGCGCCGAAGTACTCGTGCCACTTCGATCCGGCGCCGAAACTCGACCCGGTGGAGAGCGCCACCCAGACGTCGGCGGGCGTGCCACGTACGAAGGTGACGATGTCGTCGCGGCCGTCGCCGTTCACATCCGCCCCGGTACGTCCGAAACCATCGTTGCCCGGACCGTTGACGTCGGTGTAGAGCACCCGGTTGGGCGAGCCCCGGTGGTCGGTGACCCGGTCCCGGCTCGCCTCGTTGATCAGGGTGGCGGCCACCAGTGCCGGCGAGGCGGCCGGGAAACGCTGGAGGTAACGGGCCGTCGCCCCCGAGACGTGTGCGGTCGCGATGGAGGTTCCGCCGGTCAGTCCGGTGCTGGTGTCGCTGGCGTTCGTCGTGGTCGGCACGCTTTCGCCCGGGGCGAACAGGTCCACACACCCGCCCCAGTTGGAGCTTGCCGTGCGGTCCTTCAACGCGTGCACAGCGGCGACCGTGACGACCGCCGGCACCCTGCCCGGGGAGGAGCCGCACGCGTCCTCGTTGGTCTGGCCGGCGGCCGCCACCACCGTGATCCCACGCCTGATCAGCTCGGTGGCTGCGGCGTCGACCACCGTACTGGGCGCCGACCGGAAGCTGAAGTTGGCCACGGCCGGGCGGATCGCGTTGACGGCGAGCCAGTCCACGGCCGCGAGGAGGGCTGCCGTGGTGCCGGCGCGGCAACCGATCCGCACCGAGTGCAGGCGGACCCCCTTGGCCATCCCGTGGACCCGACCGCCGATCACTCCCGCCATCGTCGTGCCGTGGCCGTTGCAGTCGGCCGACCCACCGGGGCCGGTGCCCGCATCGCCGAACGAGACGTCAGCGGAGGCCCGACCCTCGAAGTCGTGGTGGCTCTGCCGGATACCGGAGTCGACCACGTACACGTGCACACCCGAGCCGTCCGAGTCCCAGCGGTAGACGTCGTCCATCCCCCGGCGCTGGTCGCTCAGGTCCAGCCCCCACGGCGCATCCACCTGGTCGCCCAGGAACTCCAGCTCCACCTGCTGCTCGACGTACGCGATCTCGGGATCCTTGCTGAGCGCGTACGCGGTCTCCAGGGTCGTCGTGACCGCGAAGCCGCGCAGGACGTGCTGGTAGGTGAATTCCAGCTTGCCCGGATAGGTCGCCAGCAGCCGGTCGGCGGTCTGCTCGACGGTCTCGTCATCGGACTTCGGTTTCGCCAGGACCACGACGTAGCCGTCCTTGACGGCGTCCTCGGTCGCCGGCCGGAACTTCTCCTCGGCGGCGGCGGCGGCCGACGGCACGGGAGTGAGCAGGGCCAGGACCGTCAGTACGACGGTGGCCAGGGGAAGTCCGCGTCCTCGTCGTGGGGTCGACATCGCATCTCCGATCGGAGTGGTGGCTGACGGCCGGTGCACCGGCCCGGCGACGGGTCGGTGCACCGGCCGAGAGTGCTCTGCTCAGGCCCGGCCGTTGCCTGCGCTGAAACGCAGCCGACGACGCCGGGTCAGCAGGAACAGCGCCACCCCGGTGCCCACCAGCAGCGACCCGGCCAGGGAGAACAGGGTGGTCGAGGCGCCGGTGACCGGCAGTCCGCCACCGCCACCGGGCGGGGCGGCGGATGATCCGCCGGGCGTCGGCGCCGTCCCGTCCGAGGTCGGCGTCGGCGTGCTGCCGTCGGAGGTCGGCGTCGGCGTAGCGCAGGCCGGTTCCCCGACGGTGTGCCGGCCCAGTTCGCTGCCGCCCACCACGTCGCGGACCAGTACGGCGGTCCCCGGCGCGGCCGTCACGTCGACGCGGGCGTCACCGCCGGCGGCGAGTACCGCGGTCCCGGCGACGCTGCCTCCGGCGAGCACCTCCACCCGGAACACCCCGCCGGCCGTGCTCGTCAGGTCGACCCTGACCCCGTCACACCCGTCGGTGAATCGCACCTCGACCTCGTCCGGGTTGCACCGCTCCGGCCTGTCGTAGGTACCGGAGAACCAGTGCGCGAAGCCGCTGCCCAGCGGGGTGACCACGTAGAACCGGGCACCGTCGGCGAGCCGGAAGTGCAGGTCGCGGCTGCCGGTCGCGACGGGCGGGACGTCCCGGCCTCCGACGCCCTCGATCAGCACCTGGATCCCGGTGATCGGGGTGGTCCCCAGGTTGCCGAACGTGACGAGCAGCGAGGAACACTCACTGGCCGCGGTGACGGTGAGCTGTGGCGGATCCACGCAGTCGGCCGGTGACCGGTGCAGGTACTCGCGGGCGGGCAGCCCTTCGCGCCGGATCTCGAACACGGCACCGTCCCGCGCGCCGTACTTCTGGCCGCCCCGCTCCCGCATCTCGAACTCGTCGATCACCACACCGTCACGCAGCACGGTGGTCGCCCACGTCTCGTCACCGCCGATGGTGCCGGTGTCCCAGTCGAAGGCGACCGCACCGCACAGGTTCTCGAACCGGATCTCCGGCGGGTCCGCGGCGGCCGGGGCGGTGGCACCGAGGACCAGACCCCCGATCAGGAGGAGTGAACCGACGGCGGTGCCGAGCAGCCGACGGAGGAGAACGGGTGTGCGCATGCGGATGTGCCTTCCCGGAAGGAACGAGAGCCTGTTCGGACCGGACAAGCCCAGCACGGCCGCCGGCCGGGACGCATGAGTGCCGGGGTACTCAATTCGGGTCCGGGTCGCCGACGGAGAGGGCGCCCCGCAGCTCTGCCCGCCCGGCGACACCGAGCTTGCGGTATGCCCGGTTCAAGTGGTTCTCCACCGTGCGCTCGGACAGGTGCAACCGCTGCGCGATCGACCTGGTCCGTTCGCCGTCCGCCGCGGCCAGCACGATCTGCTGTTCGCGGGCGGTCAGTCGACTCACCGCCGTGCAGGGGCGCAGCGCCGGGGAGTTGACCGGTTCGGCGATCCGGGCCAGATGGACGTCGACGACCAGCCGGGCCCGGGACACCCCGTCGGGCTCGTCGCCGGCCAGCCAGCGGGAGCCGGCAAGGCTCGCCGCCTCGGCGGCGTGCAGGGGCATGTCCAATCGGCCGAACCGGTCGGCGACGTCGAGCAGGCCGTCGGGTTCGCCGGCGACGGCTGCGGTGGCGTACTGGACGACGACCGCGCCGAGCGCCCACCCGGGGTCGGGTGGGTGGCGGTCGAGCAGCCGGGCCGCTGCCCCGGCACCGCCGAGCCGGACCAGGTCGAGTGCGCCGAGGGTGGCGGCGCCGACCGCACCGAGCCGGGCGTGCTCGGCGACGGCGTCGGCGAGCAGGACGACGCCTGCTCCGCCGTCCCCCCGGGCCGCGCCGTGCCAGGCGCGGGCGCGGGCAACCTCCATGTCGAACAGTCGGACCGAAGCTGGACCGCCCGCGTACCGGTCCAGGTCGGTGACGGCGTCGTCCACCTCGAGCCCGAGCTGGACGCCGGCCTGCACGCGGACCGCCGAGGCCCAGCGGCACACCGGACGCAGGCCGATGTCCCCGGCCACCAGGCGGGACTCCTGGGCCCAGCGCAGAGCCGTGCGGGGCCGGCCCCGGACCAGCGAGATCTGGGCCAGCACGAGGGCGTGCAGCGTCTGGCTGACCGGATCGGGCGGATGCAGGCTGGTCTCGTACCCGGCCAGGGCGAGTTCGAGCGCTGAACCGGGGTCGGGCCGGTAGCAGCGCAGCAGAGCGAGGAACGGGGAGATCCCGCTGCTCTGCATCTGGCTCGCTCCCAGGTGGCGCCGGGCCAGCGGCAACGTCTCCAGGATCAACGCCTCCGCCTCGGCGATCCGACCGGCCAGCAGCAGCGCGCACCCGGCGGCGGAGCTGGCGGCGAGCCGGGACGAGACCGGCCCTGGCCGGCGCAGGGTCGCCAGGGCCGCGTCGATCACCGTGCAGTCGAGCTGGTACGACCGCAGGTAGAGACCGTAGGCGTCGAGCCCGTCGCGCCAGGGGTTGGGCAGCTCGGCCGCCACCGGCCCGTCCGAGCGGGGGTGCCCCGCCCCGCCCCTCGCCCGTTCGGACGCGAGTTCGAGCATGGTACGGGCGGCGTGCACGTCGTCGGCGGCGTGCACGAGGATCTCGGCGTGCTGGATCGCCACCTGGCAGCGGTCCTCCTCCGTCCCGTCGACGGCGACCTGCTCGGTCAGCTCGACACAGAGCGCGACGGCTTCGTCGGCCCGTCCCAGGTGGGCCAGTGCCCGGACGGAGGCCAGCCCGGCCAGCATGCCGCCTCCCGCCGACCAGGCAGACTGGGCGAACCGCTGGGCCAGCGCGTGCTCCCGGGTCAACGCGGCCCGTTCGGCGGCGGCCAACATGAACTCGGGGTTGACGGGGCCGCCGCCGTCGAGCCGCCACAGCGCGCTCCGGATGAGGTTCCCCGGGGCCGGCGGGCCCTCGGCGTCCAGCGCGTCGGCGAGCCGGCGGACGTGTCGCCGCCGGCCCAGGGCCGGGGTGTCGGCCCGGAGCAGTTCGCCGTAGAGCGGATGGCGGAGCCGGACCACCGGTTGATCATCGAGGTCCACGGCGATCAGCCCTCGGCGCTCCAGCGCTTCCAGCACCTCCTCGCCGGTGATGGCGGACGCCACCGGCAGAGGGACGGGTTCGCCCGCCGCAAGCAGTTCCAGTGCCTCTCGTTCCCCCGTCCCGGTGTCGGTGAGTCGACCTCGTAGCAGCTCGGCCAGCCGGGGGATCGCTGTCATCGGACCGGTGAGCTGCCAGAGGCCGTCCGGGCAATCGAGGAGGCCGGATTCGAGCGCCGAGGCGACCAGTTCGCGCAGGAAGAGTGGATTCCCGGCGGCGGCGTCGCGCAGGCGACGCAGCGTACGACCCTCCACCGGACCGTCCAGAGCGGCCGCCAGCAGGGCGTCGGACGCCTGCGGACCGAGCGCGGCGAGGTCGATCCGGACGACGCCGGCGTCCTTCCACAGCGCGGTCAGCGCATCCCGGCCCGGCTCGTCGGTACGCGCCGTGGCGAGCAGCGTGACCAGTCGCTCGATGACGGCCTGGTGAAGTACGGCGAGGGATGTCTCGTCGAGCCGGTGAGCGTCGTCGACGAACAGGATCGTCGGGCCCTGCTCGGCGAGGCGACGGAGGCCGAGCAGGCCGAGTTGCACGGGGTCCAGGCCGCCGGTCCGGCTGTCGACGGGCGGGAGCAGCCCGTTGAGGCCGGCGAGTGTCAGACCGGACCCGGCGACCGGCCAGCGCACCGGCAGGACCTGGGCGCCTCGTATCCGCTCGGCCGCTTCCTGGGCCAGGCGGGTCTTGCCCACGCCGGTCGGACCGGCCAGCAGCGCGCCCGGAGACCCGGGGACCCGCAGCGCGGCCACCGCCGCGGCCAGTTCCCTGTCGCGGCCGATGAGTGGCGACTCGGTAGCCGGCCAGGTCATGGCTGCACCCTAGTCCGCGTTCACCCTCGTTCGGCTCAGGCGAACCGGTGGGGAGGCTCAGGCGGGAGGCCGGGTCATACTCCTGCGGAACGGGGACCTGACACGGACAGGTCACGGGTTGCTTGTCGGGATGGGACACACTGGGCGCCACCGCTGGCGGCTGCCGTTGGCGGGTTCTCCGACAGGAGCCGCCATGAAGGCCAGGACGATCATCTCGACCGTCACCGCGTTCACCCTCACTCTCACGGTCGTGCTGCTGCCGGCCGGTCCGGCGGCGGCCGACACCGCCCTGGGCGACTGTTACCACTCGACCGCCCCGCAGCACCAGGACCCCGCCCCCTGGCCCGCGCCGGGAAGCCGGCAGACGACGTGGTCGTCGCCCATCAGCATCATCCGCTCGGACGCGTTCCGGGTGACAGCCCAGGGCAGCGTCCAGATCGACCGGTGGGGCACCACCAAGAGCATCGCCGGCGAGCTACCGGTCGCTCCCACCACCGGCGGATGGCCGGCACCCGGTGCACCCCGGTACGCGCTCATCGCCCGGGTCACCACGGGCTCGATGTGGGTGAAGAAGACCAGCCGGGAGTACGGGTCCAGCTCCTGGTTCCCGGTCGGCACCGACAGCGACTGCATGCTGTTCTCCAGCAGCGGTGGCCCGGTACCGCAACTGGTCTTCACCTTCAACGACAACAACCTGGGCGACAACAGCGGTGGGGCGGGGGTCGTCGTACGACAGTGGTTCTGAAGAGGCGGGGCATTCAGGTGCCGGGGCCGGCGTACGCGTGGGTGAGACGCAGGGCGCGGCACCGCAGGAGGCCGGGAAGACGCCGGTCTGACCGTTTCCTCGGCCCCGGGCCAAGTTGCGCAGGCCCGCCGAATGCCTGATGTTGGGCGGATGCCCGGGCGAACACGGCGACGTCGGGTCGGGTGGCAGCGGAAGGTGGAGCGGTGGGTGTGCTGGGGGTGCTGGTCGGCCTCCTGGTGGTGGGGACGATCCTGGTGGACGCGGCGCTGACGACGCTGTCACTCGCGGGCGGGGCAGGTCCGCTCACCCGGCACGTGTCGCAGGGCACGTGGCGTCTGATCCGCCGGCTTGCCGGCCGTGGCCCCCGACGACACCGAATC
The DNA here is from genome assembly GCF_044465805.1 of Micromonospora sp. NPDC049497. NCBI lineage: Bacteria > Bacillati > Actinomycetota > Actinomycetes > Micromonosporales > Micromonosporaceae > Micromonospora > Micromonospora sp. NPDC049497. Next base: position 88,581 of record NZ_JBITMC010000019.1, read on the forward strand.
CTTCGTTGGGCCGGCACCAGCGTGCTCGTGGCCACCTTCGTGGCCTGGGTCGTCGGACTGTGGATCGGCTGGTTCCTGGTCTTCAATGCCACCCCGGAAGCGGTGCTCGACCAGTTCGGCCGTCCCGCCGACGGCTGGTCCAGGTTCTACTTCACCGGGTTCTCGATCTTCACCCTCGGCGTCGGTGACTACACGCCGGGGACCACGGGTGCCCAACTCGCGACGACGGGCGCCGTGCTCACCGGTCTGTTCCTGATCACCCTGGGCATCACGTACCTCATGCAGGTGGTGTCGGCCGTGGTCGACAAACGCACGATCGCCGGCCACATCACCGCCCTGGGCGCTGATCCGGCCGACATCGTCCGTCGTGGCTGGGCGGACGGGCAGTTCGCCCCCATGTTCACCCAGCACCTCACCAGCCTGACCCCGGAACTCGTCCGGCTGGGTGAAAGACATCTGGCGTTTCCGGTACTGCATTTCTTCCACGCCGACAGCTGCGGAAAGTCCGCGTCTGCGGCGGTGACCGTGCTCGACGGGGCGCTGCTGCTGTTACGCGCCGGTGTCGGTCCCCGACACCGGCCGGATGTCGGCGCGGTGGAGCCGCTGTCCCGGGCACTTCAGCAACTCGTCCGCACCCTCGACGGCTCCTTCATCATGACCGCCGACGATCCGGTGGCCGCGCCACGACTGGGGGACCTGACCGGGGCCGGCATCCCGGTCACCGACGAGCAGGCGTTCGCGCGGGCGGTCGACGACTCCCGTACGCACCGCTGCCGGTTGCAGGGCTGGTGTGCCTCGGACGGCTGGGACGAGATCGACCTGCGGCTCACGCTCGACTGACGGCAGGGAAGGGCAGGAGTCGCACTCGACCGGCGGAGGGAGGCAGCGGCCCAGGGGAGGTCGGCCGGTTCGCCTTCCTCGCCTGCGGTTTACCCCGCGCTAGTTGCGGGTCGGTGCCCGCCCGACGCGCGTTCCCGCCATGGCGTAGACCAGGCCGAGGATCAGGCCGAAGGCGAGGTGGCCGGCCAGGCTGCGCCAGGCGACGGTGTTCAGCTGGAAGATCATCTCGTTCATGCCCAGCCAGGCGGGCATGATCAGCAGCGCGCCGAGGACCCACCAGGCCAGCCCGTAGGCCAACCCGACCCCGAGGGCGGTGGGCAGGATGAGCGCCCACCGGCCGAGCAGCACGGCGAAGAGGGCGCCGAAGAGGGCGGAGTTGGCCAGGTGGACCAGCCACCCAACCGCGACGGACTCGCTGCCGACCAGCATCGCCACCATCGGCAGCATGCCCCACGCCTGCATCATGACGCCGAAGACGACGCCGCCGGCCAGACCACCGGCGACACCCGCGACCAGGCGGGCGGATAGTGCGACGGGACCTGCGGCGGTGTGAGTGGTTGCCATGGATGATCCTCCTCCTCGTGTCCGGCGTATCCACGCCGGTACGCCTGCGGCGTCGCGCCGACGACGGCGGACGCTCTCACCGGCACAGGACGCACGGATGCCGCGACTGATTGCACGGCCCGGATGTTCCGACCGGTTCTGAGGAACGGGGGACACTGGTGCAATCAGATGCGCCCGCGGCGAGTCCTACCCGGTCAGATGGGTGGGTGAATGAGCGACGACGAGTTCCTGCAGGCGATGCACGAGCACCTGGACCTGGTCTACAACCTGGCCCGACGCCTGGCGCGGTCCCGGCCGCAGGCCGAGGACCTGGTGCAGGAGACGTACCTGCGGGCTTTGCGGGGGTGGCGGCGACGGCCGCCGGACGACGTGCGGGCCTGGCTCGCGACGATCTGCCTGAACGCCGCGCGCGCCGGGTGGCGGTACGAGTCCGTCCGGCCGGTCGAGGTCCTGGACCCCGACGCCGGGACGACGTTGACGTCGGGCAGCGACACCGCGGGCGAGGCGATGAACGGGCTCGTCCGCGATCAGGTGCACCGCGCGTTGTGGCGACTGCCGGCCGCGCAACGGGAGGCGATCGCGCTGATGGACCTGTGCGGGTTCACCGCCGCCGAGGTCGCGGCGATGACGGACACGCCGCGCGGCACGATACTGGCCCGGGTGCACCGTGGGCACAAGAAGCTCGCCGAGCTGCTGCAACGACAGGGGGTGACGTCCGAGTGAGGCATGACGACGGCGCCACCGTCGGCGCGTACCTGGCCGGTGAACTGCCCGACGGGCCACGCGAGGCGTTCGAGACGCACCTGCTCACCTGCGACCGCTGCTGGAGCGAGGTCGACACCGGACGCCGCGGCCGGGCCTTGGCCCACCTGGCCCGGGAACCGGCCCCCCCGCACCTGGTCGCCCGACTCACCGGAGCCGTTGCCGCCGAACGGCAACCCGGCGATGACGCCGCGATCGACGGTCGGACGTCCTGGCTCGGCAGGCTCCGGCACGGGCGTGACCGGCGGTCGTGGGCGCTTGCCGCCGCCGCGCTGGTCCTGGTCGCGGTCCTCGGCGCGGCGGTCGTTGGCCGGAACACCGCAAGCACGCCGGCACCGCAGATCACCGTCGCCGTCGCCGGCTACCACGACGACCGCCTGCCGGGCACGAACATCCCCGCCCAACCTGGCCCGGACCTGTCCGCGCTGCGCCTGTCCGCAGCTGGCGCCAGCGCCGGCCACCTGGCCGGACAACCCGTCACCGGGTACGCCTACCGGGACGACACCGGGAGACGACTGATCATCTACGTCAGCGACGAACCGTTCCCCATGCCAGCACAGGTCGAGAACCCGATCGGAGGCGACGGCGCCGGGATGATGCACCTCGACGGCGTCGTCGTTCTCTGTTCCCGCCGCCCACACACCGCGCTCGTGCTCGGCGATGACGAGGACCTCGTGCGGCAGGCCGCCAGCACCCTCGACCTGACCTGAGCGCCCCTGGCGCCGGCGCCAGTCGGTCTCGAGTGCGGGATTGGCTCCGGGCCGCAGCGACGGGTGATGGGAGGGTGTGCCTCCGCGCAAGGGGCGGGTATCCACCCGAGCGGCAGGGCATGGTGGGGTGCATGGAGACATCGCCCCCGAGCGCCGCGGAATTCGCGGCCGACCGTCCCGCCCCCGGCGACCCCGTACCGCAGACGCTGTTGTTGCTCGGCGCCAGCGGTGACCTGGCCGCACGTCTGCTGCTGCCCGGACTGGGTCGGCTGGTGGCCAGCGGGGCACAGCCCGACCTGACGCTGATCGGCAGCGGAAGGGACGACTGGGACGACGAGCGGTGGCGCCGACGCGTGGCCGACTCCTTCGCCAAGGTGGGTGCGGATGGGCCGCGGGAAACCGAGGTGGTCCGTGCCGCCCGGTACGTGCCGGCCGACGTGACCCTGGAGGAGGACCTGCGGCGGCTGCTGGCGGCCTGTCACGGCCAAGTGGTGATCTTCTTCGCGCTGCCGCCGGCGATCACCGCGCGGGCCGCCGCCGCGCTGGCCCGCATCGGCCTGCCGCCCGGTAGCCGACTGATGCTGGAGAAGCCGTTCGGCACGGACGCGGTTTCGGCGCGGTCGCTCAACGACATCCTGGCCGGGCTCGTGCCCGAGGACCAGGTGCACCGCATCGACCACTTCCTCGGCAAGTCCACCGTGGTGAACATCCTCGGGCTGCGCTTCGCCAACCGGATCTTCGAACCGGTGCTCAACGCCGCGCACGTGGCCTGCGTGGACATCGTCTTCGACGAGACCCTGGGCCTGGAGGGCCGCGCCGGCTACTACGACGGCGCGGGTGCGCTGGTGGACATGGTGCAGAGCCACCTGCTGCAGGTCCTCGCGCTGATGGCGATGGACGCGCCGCCCACCCTCGACGCCCGGGACCTGCGTGGCCGCAAGGCGCAGGTGCTGCGGGCCACCCGCGTATGGGACGACGACCCGGTGCGGTGGAGCAGACGGGCCCGGTACACCACCGGGGAGGTGGACGGGCGGCGGCTGCCCGCGTACGCCGACGAGCCCGGCATCGATCCGGCCCGGGGGACCGAGACGCTCGCCGAGGTGGTGCTGGCCGTGGACACCTGGCGGTGGGCAGGCGTGCCGTTCCGGCTGCGCTCCGGCAAGGCCCTGGCGGGCACCCGCAAGGAAGCCATCGTCACCTTCAAGCAGCCGCCCCGGGTACCCACCGGCCTCACCGGGTACGAGCAGCCCGACCGGCTGCGGATCGGCTTCGGCCCGGACCGGCTGGGCCTCGACGTCAACGTCAACGGCCCAGGCAACCCGCTGGAACTCGATCAGGTGCACCTGATGGCCGACTTCGGCCCGGGCGAGCTGCCGCCGTACGGAGAGGTGCTCCGAGGCGCCTTCGAGGGCGACCCGACCCTGTCGGTGCGGGGCGACACCGCCGAGGACTGCTGGCGCATCGTGGAGCCGGTGCTGAAGGCCTGGCGGGCGGGGACGGTGCCCTTGCAGGAGTACCCGGCCGGCAGTCCAGGGCCGAACGACTCCCTCCTGACGCCCGCGCCCGGTGAGATGCGTCGTCCCTGACGACGGCCTCGACCGCCGAGGCTCTCCGACGCCCGGAAAGGCGACTCCCACGCCGCGCGGGGGTCGCCCTCCCCGGGGCCGGCGTTCCGGTCTGGCCGGCCCGCGCCGTGACTGCCTGCGGACTCCGGCCGTACCGTCGAGGGTGCCGACAGCTCAGCGGTGGGGCCCGTGCTGGTCGAGGCGGTGGCGCAGGGGGGTCGGCGAAGCCCGCGGCGATGGCCAGCTGCTCGCGCAGTGCGTTCACCCGGGCGGTCGTTCGCGACGGTGTGGAACATGCCGAGCCGGTCGAGCAGGGCCGGCCGGTCTTCCTCGACGGCGGTGGGCAGGGCGTCGAGGACACCGAGCGGCGAAACGTCGGCATCAAGCGGGAACACCGGCCAGGGCGCACAAGACTGGGACGACACGGATCGACGGTCTCAACCGGCGGGGCACTGGCGGCTGGCGGACTCGTCGTACTCGGGGACGGGTCGGGCCTGCGCCTCCTCGGGGGTCTCGGCCACGCCGTTGCGCCGGATGTCCTCGATGAGCCACTCCATCTCGGAGATCTCTCGCCGCTGCGCCTCGCTGATCTCCACGGCAAGCTGGCAGACCCGCACGTCGTCGAGGTTGGACCGCTCGGACCGGGTGATGGCCATCGAGTGGTGCGGGATCATGGAGTTCATCCAGCCGCTGTCGTCCACGGTGGCCTGGCTGCGGTCGAGGACCACACCCGTGCCGAGCAGAAGAACGCTCGCCGCGACGATGCCCAGGTTCGCCTTGGTGTTGCGGTACATGTTCCGCATCCAGCCGAGCATGACCATGCCCATCGTGCCGCCCATGGCGAACGCCATGAACATGCGGCTCTCGCTGAAGCGGATGTCGCTCCACCGCCAGGTACTCAGGTACATCACGCCGTACATGACGACCATGGCGGTCAGGATCATCGCCCCGAAACGCAGGTACATCTTCATCTCGTGCGACAGCCCCTTGCCGGGACCAGCCCCGTCCGAGTTCCGCTCGTCCATCACCCCTGAGCCTCCCTTCCTTGTCGTGACCTCTCCCCATATTCCGACCGAGGGTGCGGCCCGGGAACTCCCCGCAGTTCCGCCCCTACTCCGTCGCCCCTACCCACGGGCTGACCGGGCGAACCGATCATCCCGGCTCACCGGCGCACACTTCAGGGAATCTTCATACTCGCGGGCCGGCTGCTTGACCTCGTGCCTGCGAACCTCTTGGTGCGATCCCTGCCGACTCGCGCCACCTCACCGACGGCCGGGCGGACAGACCTCCCTGACGGCCCAGGCCGACGCCGTTGACACACTGCCGGGTTGGTCGACCGTCGGACCCGCGCCCGAGCTGGAGTCGAAATCCCGCCTGGTGTCCGAAGATGACCGTATCGCCGCCGCCCTGTGAGGCGACGGGCGACGGGCTGCCTGTCACCTGTGCGGCGTTTCAACTTTTCGCCTGCTGCGGCCTGCCAGCCTGAAGACTGAGTCGGTGACCGAGGGCGCAGCCGGTGGTCGGCGAAACCAGGAGCCGCCTGTCGAAGAGGCGGTGCGGGCGGGCAGCAGCGCGGGAGAGAAGCGCCGGGCTGACTTCGTCGAGTTGTTCTTCGATCTGGTGCTGGTCTTCGCCTTGTCGGTGGTCGTCTCGCGGGTCGTGCCGGACCTGACCTCCGACATGTTCACCCGGCGGTGGGCGGGGTTGCTGTACGGTCTGGTGCTGGTCCTACCGATCCTGTGGCTGTGGACGACCACCTCCCACATCACGAGCCGGTTCGATGCGCGGCGGCGACCGGTCCAGGCGATGGTGCTGCTCACCGCGTTCGGCGTGGTGTTCATGGCATCGTCGTTACCGTACGCGTTCCGGGAACGCGGATGGGCGTATGCCGTGCCGTACGTGGTCCTTCAGGTGGGTAGGCCGCTGGTCGTCATCCGGCTGCGGCGGGATCCTGCGCTACGGGCCCTCTATCTCCGGTCGGCGATCTGGTTCGGCGTGTCGGCGGTGCCGTGGCTGGGCGGCGCCCTGGTCGAGGATGCGGCCCGGGTGGGCCTGTGGTCGCTGGCCATCACGATCGACCTCGTGTCGGCCCGCTTCTCCTGGCCGGTACCCGGCATGAGCCGGGAACTGGACGACGCCTGGGACCCCTCCAACACCCATCATCTCGCCGACCGGTACGAGCAGCTGCTGCTGATCGCGCTCGGTGAGAGTGTGCTGGCGCTGGGATTCACCTACACCGACACGCCGTTGTCGCTGGCCACGACGCTGGCTCTCGTTATTGGCTTCGCCACCTCGGTCGTCCTGTGGAGGATCTACTACTACCGTGCGGGGCAGGTGCTCCCCGAAGCCATCGAGGCTGCGGGGGACCGGGTTCGAGAGGGGCGAATCGCCGGACGCGCCCACATGATCATGGTTCTGGGTATCGTGCTCGTGGCGATCGGGTACGAAATCGCCGTGACCCGCCCGGTCGACCATGTGCGACCAGCGTGGCTCGCCCCCATCCTCGGCGGGCCGATGGTCTATGTCGTCGGCCGCATCAGTTTGGAACGTGTGGTCTTCAATCGGCTCTCCCGGCGCCGGCTCATCGGGATCGCGGCCCTGGCCGCCGCGGCACTGCCACTGGCCTTCACCACACCGTTGATCGCCGCGAGCGGAGCCCTCGCCGTCCTTCTCGGCATGGCCCTGGCCGACGCCCGACACGCCCGCGGCCGACAGCCAGAACCCCCGTCGCCACCCCACGGCCGAACTGGATCCGACCCGGCGCAGGCGCAGTGACACCGGCCGACCCGGTGCTGCCCGCCGGCCGTACCCACCGGCACCAGCTTCTGATACCCATCCGTCACCCAGGTCCCGAACCGGGAAGTGGATCGCACCGGATCTTGTAGAGGCAGCACCGCCGGTTCAGCGGCGGATGCGTTCGGGGCGGCGGTGCCCGGTGGCACGGCGGCGTCGGGCACGAGGCCGAGTGCACCCTGAGCCGGCAGGTGGTGGCCCTGCTCGACGAGGCATCCCCGGACAGCACTCCGCTCCCGGCGTGGCGGACCGACCGGAGCACCGGGCGATGGTCAGGCGGCGCGGTTCGCTGCTCCTTGTCCGGGTATCCGGGGCGAATGGCAGGAGAGCCGCGTCCTGAGGACGTCTACGACCGTGCGCGGGGTGAGGGTGAGCGTCGCCTGTCGATGAGTGCGTTGGAACAGGCTTCCACCGGTTTCATCGCCGGGGTGACGATCGTGTTCGGAATCGTCGCTCTCGGTGTGGCACGTGAGCTGGTCGCGCCGGACTACGCCTCGGGGGTTGGTCAGCTGATCGGGGCGCTCGCGTTCGGTATCGGGCTGGTGTTCGTGGTGGTCGGGCGCACGGAGCTGTTCACCGAGAACTTCTTCGACCCGGTGGCGGCGGCGATCGCGCGCCGTCGCGCCTCGGCTGCCGGACAGTTGGCGCGGCTGTGGTTTCTGGTGCTGTTGCTCAACTTCGTCGGTGGAGCGGTGATGGCCGCGGTGTTCGCCGTGCGCGGGACCCTGCCCGGCCGCGCGCACGAGACGCTGGTCCTGGTCGCGGAGGAGATCGCCGCCAAGGAGGGCCTGGCCACCTTCACCCGGGGGATCGCCGCAGGCACGTTGCTCACGCTGCTGTCGTACCTGCTGCACGCGGTCGGGTCGGCGGGTAGCCGGATCGCACTGGCGTACGTGGTGGGGTTCTTCCTGGCCCTCGGCCCGTTCGATCACGTCGTGGTCTCCGGCCTGCACCTGTTGTTCGGTATCTGGCTGGGCGCCGACGTGAGCTACGCCGACCTGGGGCTGAACGTCGTGCTCGCTGGTGCCGGCAATCTGGTGGGTGGTCTGCTGCTCATGACGCTGACGCACGCGGTGCAGGCCCGGGGCGCCCGCTGAACGCTCACCGAATCTGCCGCATCCTGCGCCGCGACATGCGCCGCGAGCTGATCAGCGAGGACGAGTTGTACAGCCAGCTCCGCCAGCAGGGTGTCTACCTACCGTCGACTTCCTGCCCGGTCTGACATGTAGTACGCACGGCGGACCCGGCCGATCTGGCGTCAGCCGAGCGCGCGGAGGCGGTCGGCGAGGGTGTCGCGGTTGAAGTCGAGGAAGCCGTCGGGGTTGGATCCTGCGTTCTGCAGGACCAGGTGGTCGAAGCCCGCGTCGGTGTACCTGTGCGGCCCTGCACGTCGAGCCAGGGATGGAAGTGGTCGCTCATTTCGACGAAGTCGAAGCCGACCTGCTCGGCTCGGATCGCCTGCGATTGATTTCCTTCGGCCCGAACCCCTCGCTGGCCAGTAGGTAGGCCGGCGAAAGGTAGATGTGGGTCAGCGTTCGGGTGTCCCGGCTGCCCGGTCGACGAGGGCCTGGGCCACGTCGCGGACCTTGCGGTTGGAGTCCTGCGACACCCTCGCCAGGATGTTGAACGCCTCGGTGGGGGTGCAGCGGCGTTCGGCCATGATGATGCCCTTGGCCTGCTCGATGACCGCGCGGCTGGCCATCGCTTCCCGCATCTGCTGGGCCAGGGTGGCGGTGCTGTCGTAGAGCTGCGCGTTGGCCAGGGCGACCGCGGCGTACGCGGCGAAGGTCTCCAGGACGGCGACCGTGTCGTCGTCGAAGGCGTGCGGGGTGCGGGCGTAGACGTTGAGCGCGCCGACGACGGCGTCCTGGATGGGTAGGCCGATCGACAGCGAGCTTCCCACCCCTACCTTCACTCCACGATCGGCCCAGTCCGGCCAGCGGTCCTCGGCGGTGAGGTCGGGTACGGGCAGGACGTCGCCGCTGGCGGCGGCGTCCAGGCAGGGGCCGCGTCCCTGGGCGTACTGCCGCTCGTCCAGTTCCCGGGCCAGGTCGTCGGTGAACGCTGCGGTGTGCCCGGTGCCGTTGCGGACCAGGGTGACCGACACCTCCACCGGTGTGGTCAGGGCGCGTTTGGCCAGTTCGGCGACGCGTTGCAGGACGTCGTCGAGGCCGGTCTCGCCGAGCTTGATGCGGCCGAGTTCGGCGAAGGCGTCAGCGGGGTCCGTCGGCAGGGGGGGCCATGGCACCCAGTTCCTTAACAGGCGGCACGCCCGCAGAACCAGAAGGGGGTGGGCGCGCGGATGGCAGTCCGCGCGTCGCGGACCGCTGCACGGACCCACTGGGGCGGAGCCGGGACCAACGCCGGTGCTCGACGCCGATTCGTCACACCCGGTACGGCGGATGTGAACTACAGGGCAGCCACCATACCCCCGCTTCCGGCGAACGCCCCAGCAGCAGAGGGGTTGGGGCAGGCTTGCCACCGGGTGCCCGATTTCGACCGGGTTGCGCCGGAAGGTGCGCTCGGCCCGGGGTGTCATCGGCGGGCAACGGGGTAGCAGGCGAGGATGACGCCGACCAGCAGAGCACTCATCGCCGGCGCGGCCGGCGCGTCCGCCTTGAACGCCGTCACCTACCTGGACATGGCGGTGCGGGCCCGGCCGGCCAGCAGCGCCGGGGAGGACAGCGCCACCCGCCTCGCCGACCTGGCTCACGTCGACCTCGGTGACCAGCAGGCCGGTGAGAACCGGAAGTCCGGGCTCGGGCCGCTGCTCGGCTACGCCACCTCCGTGGCCGCCGCCGGCGTGTGGGCCGCGGCGGGTGGCCGGCGGCTGCCCACCGCCGTGTCGACGCTGGCGCTGACCGGCCTGGCGATGATCGCCTCCAACGCCCCGATGACCGCGCTGAAGGTCACCGACCCGCGCTCGTGGTCGGCGGCCGACTGGGTCACCGACCTCGTCCCGCACCTGGCCTACGGTGCGGTCACCGCCGTCGCCCTCAAGGCCCTGCGATGACCGGCCCGGTGGGTGACGAACCGGTCGGCGAGCTGGAGGTCGTACACACCTTCACCGGGCCGATGCCGACCGGCGTGAGCGTCTCGCACACCGGGCGGATCTTCGTCAACTTCCCGAAGTGGGGGGACCAGGTGCCGGCCACCGTCGTCGAGCTGGGCGACGGCGCCGAGGTCCCGTTTCCCGACCAGGCGTGGAACAGCCCGTCGGCCGACGACGACGCGCAGGCGTTCGTCTCGGTGCAGAGCATCGTGGTCGATCCGGCCGACCGGCTGTGGGTTCTCGACACCGGCAGCCCGATGTTCCAGCCGACCCGCCCCGGCGGGCCGAAGCTGGTCCGGGTGGACCTGAACACCGACAGCGTCGCCCAGGTGATCACCTTCCCGGCCGATGTGGCGCTGCCCAGCACCTACCTCAACGACGTGCGCTTCGACCTGCGCCGCGGCGAGGCCGGCGTCGCCTACATCACCGACTCCTCCGACTCCGGGCCGAACGGGATCATCGTGGTGGACCTGGCCACCGGCGAGTCCTGGCGGCGGCTGCACGAGCATCCGTCGACGAAGGCGGAACCGCTGGAGACGTTCCGGCCGGTGGTCGAAGGACGCCCGTTCCTGGAGCGCCCCGCCGACGGCGACCCGAAGCCGGTGAGCATGGGCTGCGACGGCATCGCCATCGCCGCCGACGGCGCCCGCCTCTACTACTGCCCGCTGGCATCGCGCCGCTGGTACAGCGTCGCCACCGACGCCCTGACCGACCGCGCGGTCGCCGATGCGGAGGTCGCCGCGACGGTACGCGACGAGGGCGACAAGGGTGGCGGCTCCGACGGTCTGGAGACCGACGACACCGGCCGCCTCTACCTCACCTCCTACGAACACGACGCGGTGCTGCGCCGCCGCGCCGACGGCGAGTACGAGACCGTGGTCCACGACCCCCGACTGCTCTGGCCGGACACCATGTCCGTGGCCGTCGACGGGTACCTGTACGTGACCGCCAACCAACTGCACCGCCAGCCGACGTACCAGCGCGGGCAGGACCTGCGCCGCAAGCCGTACGTCCTGTTCCGGACCCGCATCGACGCAGGCCCGGTCCTGCTGCGCTGAGCCGACGCTGCCCCGATTTTCGACCGGTCGGGGACAACGAGCGGGGTCACGGGGGCCGTCGAAGCCCTCGGTGGCCCGCTCCCGGCGCACGTTGCGCCAGCGCCCGCCTGCCCAGTTCGGAGTCTTCTGGACTCAACGCCTGCCACACGGTGGTGACCTTCTCGTACGGCTGCGCGGGCGGCAGCAGCGGAACTGCCGGATCCGCCCTGCTGCGAACGCAGCACGCCGCGACCTGTGCCGGCGTCACGCTCGTTGCGAGCCGGTGATCCGGCGCACGCCTTTGGTCCGCACTCCCCTCACGGTGAGGCGGGCGTCAGGTGCGCAGAGTGTGGCTGGGGCTGCTGCCGTAGGCGGCGCGGTAGTCGGTGCTGAAGCGTCCGAGGTGGGTGAAGCCCCAACGCATGGCGATCATGGTGATGGTGATGCCGGTGGTCGGGTCGGCGGCCTGCAGGTCGCGGTGCGCGCGTTCGAGGCGGACCTGGCGGGCGTACCGCATCGGGGTGGTGTCGTGGTGGCGGCGGAACGCGAGTTGCAGAGCGCGCGGGCGCACGCCGGCCGCGGCGGCGACCTGTTCGACCGTGATCGGTTGGTCGGCGTGGTCGTCGATGTAGGCCACGGCGCGGCGTAACGCCCGGGGAGTGACCTCGCCGGCGGCCCGCAGGGCCCGGTCGTGGGCGGTGTTGGGGAACACGGCCAGGGCCGTCGCCGCGAGCAGGTGGCGGGCGTTCCCGGCGATCAGCGGGTTGGCCATGAGGGCAGGGTCGGACAGCACGCTGCGGGTCAGGTGGGAGACGGTCCGGGTCCAGTGGCGACCGAGCGCCACCGAGATCGGCCGGGAGCTGTCGAAGCGCAGGTCCGCGCCGCTGATTCCGGTCTGCGCGTGGGCGACCTCTTCGAGCAGGGCGCGGGGAAGGCGGGTGGTGAACGAGTCGATGTCGTCGAAGTCGGCGTCCTCGGGCTGATCCGGCAGCATCAGCGCCACATCGCCGGGCCGGAGCCGGTACTCGTCCTTGTCCCTGGCGATGGTGAAGCGGCCGGTCATCATGTGGGTGATGTTGAGGTCCCCGTCCGGGGCGGTCTGGAGTTGGGTGCGCGCTGAATAGTGCAGGCGGGTCACGCCGACGTCGGCGAGGCCGGTCGTGATGGTACGGAGGCCGGCTCCGTCGCGGCCTTCCCCCGAGAACCGCACTTTGACGTCGAAGAAGGCTCGCCGGATGTAGGCGTGCGCCTCATCGGTGTCACCGGTGGCGTAGCGCTGCCAGTGCGAGCCGGAGTAGACAGTTCCAGCTGTCATGCCTCCGCCTCTCCTGCCAAAACCCCCGGCGACCCGTTCTATCCACGATACGCATCACCTTCGCGACAGGCGCAGCGCGCTTCCCGTCCCCGTGGCGGTAGGGCCCCGGCTGCGGATACGCAGCAGGTAGATCGCCGCTCCGGAGTTTCCAGGGCGATCCGGCGGGGGCCCTTGGTCAAGCAGTCGGGCAGGGGCACCCGCGTCCAACCGTTCGCGTCCGCGTCAGTCGCAGGGACGAGTCGGGTACGTCGACAAGCACATCCGGTCATCGTCTCCGCGGCCACGGCTCGTGCTCCTGCCGGCGGGAACCGCCCGGGTGACCGGGCCGGCGCCTCAGGGGGTATTGGCGTCGCCGTGGCGCAGGACGGCGCCGATGCCGTGTCTCAACGGTGCGTCGTCGGGCCCGACGAGGACGAGGTCGGCGTCGGTGGCGGCGATGGCGCGCAGCAGAGCGCCGTCGGCGCGTACCCGTTGGGGGTCGCGCACGCCGAGGGCGCGCAGGGTCTGTTCATCGGCCGCGACGAGGGTGGGGTCGTCGGGGCTGATCCAGAGGGTGTCGGTGGACGAGGCGCCGTCGACCAGCAGCACGGTGTCGACCTGCCCGCGCCGGAGTGCGGCCACCACCTCGGCCAGCCCGGTCGGCGCGGTGCCGTCCCCGGCCCGGGCCTGGTAGCGGTCGATGATGTCGCGGGTGTGCCGGTCGGCCACCTCGGCGATGGCCTGCACGGTCACGTCATCCAGGCACGGTTTCGATCTGCGAGGCAAGCGGCTCTCGATTTGCGGAGCAATTCGTGTTCAGTATGCGGGTTTCCGGTGTTCGACTTGCGGCCGTCGACCGTGGCGATGCCGCGCTTGCCGCGGCGGGGCTCAGAGGGCGTTGTATTCGACGACCTCTCCGTCGCGGATGCCGGTGAGGGCGAGGTGGGTCATCGGGCCGTCCGGTCCGGCCTCGTGCCAGTGCTTGACACCTGGTGGGCACCAGACCACGTCGCCGGCACGGAACTCCTCGACCGGTCCGCCCCATTGCTGGGTCCGGCCGACGCCGTCGGTGACGACGAGCCGTTGCCCGCCCGGGTGGGTGTGCCAGGCGGTGCGTGCGCCAGCGTGGCCGGTCCCGTCCACCTCGCCCGCCGGCTGTCTCCGCACATCCGTGCGCCACCAGCCCCACCGGCACCGGGACGGTGCGGGCGGCGACGTCGCCGCCCGCACCGTCCGGGCACTCACATCACGAACGGGAACGTGCCCCAGTTGTGACCGAGCTTGACCGGGGTGCCGAGGCCGGTGCCCCAGTGCGGGTAGTACCAGAGGTCGCCGGCCGAATCGACGCCGAGCACGTCCGCCTGACCGTCCCCGGAGAAGTCGGAGGCGAAGACGTGCTTGAAGGTGCTCCAGCCGTGACCGATCTTGACCGGAGTGCTGAGCCCCGCGCCGTTGTGCGCGTAGTACCACAGGTAGCCCGCCGAGTCGACGGCGAGCACGTCCGCCTGGTCGTCACCGCTCCAGTCGGCGGCCATGACCTGTTTGAACGTGCTCCAGCCGTGGCCGATCTTGACGGGCGCGCTGAGCCCGGTGCCGTTGTGCGGGTAGTACCAGAGGTAGCCCGCCGAGTCGACGCCCAGCACGTCCGCCTGACCGTCACCGCTCCAGTCGGCGGCCATCACGTGCTTGAACGTCCCCCAGCCGTGGCCGATCTTGACCGGCGCGCTGAGCCCGGTGCCGTTGTGCGCGTAGTACCGCAGATCGCCCACGCCGTCGACACCCAGCACGTCGGCCTTGCCGTCACCGCTCCAGTCGTCGGCCATGACGTGCTTGAAGGAGCCCCAGCCGTTACCGATCTTCGTCCGGGCCGAGAGGGCGAGACCGTTGTTCGGGTAGTACCACAGGTCGCCCGCCGAGTCGACGCCCAGCACGTCCGCGTGCCCGTCACCGCTCCAGTCGGAGATCGTCTCGGTGGGGCGCGTCGAGCCGCAGTTGGCGCTGGTGATCCAACGATCCGGACCGTAGCCGCTGGTCATCCCCGAGGGAACCCCGTTGAAGTAGGACTCGGTGAGGCCCCCGTCGGCGTACTGGACGTAGTGCAGGTGCGGGCCGGTCGAGTTGCCGGTGTTGCCGACGTACCCGATCAATTGCCCGATGCCGACCTGCTGCCCCTGGCGGACCACCGGGCCCGGATCGTCCATGTGCAGGTACTGGGTCTGCCAACCGTTGCCGTGGTCGATCATGACCCACCAGCCGCCGCTGGATCCCCAGCCGGCGAAACTCACCGTACCGCTGGCCGAGGCGATGATGGGCCGGCCCAGGCTGCCGCTGGGATGGGTCATGTCGATCTTGTAATCGTGCCCCGGGTAGGTGGTCATCAGCCAGGTTTCGCCGCACGGGAACGGCACCTGGAAGAGCGGTCGCGGTCCGGCCCGCGGAGGCGGGCGTGGCGAGACCGACGGCAGCCAGGACGACGAGGGCGAACAACGCCCCCAGGAATTGGCGGATCGAGCGTGTCGACAAGGACGGCACCCTTTCTGTGGATGGTGCAGCACGTGGTGGGCATCAGGAGGCACGCCTCGACACCGGCCGTCGACACGGTGCCGGATCCGGTGAGTGCGGGGAGTCAGATGATGCCCACTGGTGAACTTCGGACCTTATCGATCACACCTCATCGATGGCTGGCCGACAACCCAACGAACCCGCGGAAACCCGCGACAGCGGGCACCGGCGGTCGCTTCACCCGGCCTGCGGTTTCGCGGCCGGACGGTGCCGCCGGAGGACGTCCACGTCCTGATACCGCTCGTCCAGCTTCCGCGGATCTGGCCCGCTCCTCGGCGAGCGGGCCACCGTCAGTTCGCTTTGTCTGGGTGGCGGTGTTGGTTGGCGTCAGGGCTGCCGTCGAGCGGTGGTACGTCGGTGAGGGCGATGCAGAGGCGTGGACCTGGTAGCGCCAGCAAGCCACCAGCACCGGCACCACACCCAGCCCGGTGCCCAACGGTTCCGGCGGCTACGACATGGGCGCCCGCCGCTACGGCCCGGACACCGCGAGCATGAGCGGACGATCGCGGACCGGGACACCGTGTCGGGCACGAGGACCAAGCGGTGGACCAGCGCCCGGCCGCCGACTCGTAATGCGCAGGTCAGACCGCCCGGCAGGGCGACCTTAGAGCTTTCGTCGCTCAGCCGAAGGAGACGAGTGCCCCGCGCTCGTCGAAGACCGCCGTGCGCGCCCAAGCGATCTCCCAGCGGTTGCCCTCGGGATCGGCTATATATGCGGAGCGGCCACCCCAGGACCGGTCGATCGGCTCGGCCACTACCGTTGCGCCCGCGGCGACGGCCGCAGCGAAGGCCTTATCCACCTCGTCTCGGCTGTCGACGTTGCAGGCCAGAGTGACGCCGGACCAGCCGCCGGCCGGGTCGGGCATGTTCGGTGCGGCCTCGGCGGCCAGGTCGTGCAGTGGATAGAGCGCGAGCAGAACCCCGCCAAGTTGGAAGGCGGCCCATCCGTCATCGCTGGTTGGTAGTTCGGGCCAGCCCAGTGCGCGGTAGAACGAGCGCAGGGCGCTGATGTCGCCCGCGCCGAGGGTGACGACGGACAGCCGGGAGGGGACGCTGCTCATGCTGCCGATCATGCCTTCTCGCTGCCGCCACGTGGCCGTTGACATCAACGGCTGACGTCAACCGATAGCGATTCCTCATCGCGACATCCCGAGCCTATCCCGATCGGACAGCGGCAGATCCGTGCACGTGATCTTCGTGCGCATGTCAGTGTGACGGCTGCATCCCAGGCCCGAGGCGTAGCATGCGGCGGCTGTGTACGTCCGCCCGAGACGCTTACCGTGGGCCGGCCGGTAGGTTGTTTCGGGGAGAAACCCGATGTCGCCGAGATGTGGCAGGCCCATTGTGACCGCTGGTTTCCACCGCTGCTGCGCGAGCCGAGGTCGGCGACATCGATGCAGCCCTTCTTGATGCGTGGACCGCAGGCTGCGTTAGCGCCTACTCCTGGGTCCTTGAGAGCACGGCGGCGGCCGTGATGCGCAACTGGAAACCGGCAGCCATCAATCGGATGGTCCATCGTGACGCGAGACGGACCGCCCAGACAAATGGACGGCGCATCCTGCGGGTTGGTGGCTGACGCCACCAACCCGCAGATGGCCAGCGACTACAATCCGCAAACCCTCAGCGGACAGTGAAGCGGATCTCCTGCTGCAGTGCTAGGCGGCATCCCGCTGGTCCAGCCACTTGAGAATCGCCTGGTTTGTTTCGTCCGGCTTTTCCTGCTGGATCCAATGACCGCAATCCAAACTGACCACTTCCACATTCGGCACGAAGTCTGTCAGTCTTTCGGACCTCGCGACCGTATCGCGGTCGCCGTAGATCATGAGGGTGGGTTGTCGGATGATTGGGTTCACCTCCGCCAGCAGACGCCAATTGCGGTCCAGGTTTCTGTACCAATTCAAACCGCCCGTGAAACCTGTTGATTCGAAGGCGGAGACGAAGACGGCCAGTTCGCTGTCGCTCATGATGGGCTCACCGAGTGGGGTTTCCATTCTGGCGAGGTTGATCAACGCATTGCCCGGCTGCGGCTGCGCGAGGGGCACGTCCTTCCGGTACATGTTCCGGAGGAACTGGGACGTGTTCTCCTCGAACACGGCGTCCGCGACGCCCGGCTGCCGGTTGAAGTGGACGAAATAGAAGTCGCTACCGAGCACATCCTCCATGAACTCGATCCAGGGCTTATCCCCGCGATCGAGGTACGGCAGGCTCAGGTTGATCACCTTGCTGACACGGTTCGGGTGCAACAGGGTCAGGCCCCAGACGACGGCTGCGCCCCAGTCATGACCAACGAAGGTGGCATCGTCGTATCCGTAGTGATCGAGCAGTGCGACGAGGTCACCCGACAGGTGTGCGATGTCGTAGTCGGTGACTTCGGTCGGGCGGGATGAGTTGCCGTAACCCCGCTGGTTCGGGACGATTACGTGGTAGCCCGCTGCCGCGAGGGCGGGCATCTGATGGCGCCAGGAGAAGGCGTGCTCCGGCCAGCCGTGACAGAGCACGATGGGGTTCCCCGCGTTCTGCCGGCCGGCTTCGAAGACTTCGAGTTCCACACCATTGACCGAAATGCGGGTGGGCTCGGGAAAATCGGTTGTCATGCCGGCATCTTGCCGACCGATACCGGTCACCTCCTGACCGGTTTTTGTGGAAGTGTTGTCGGAGTGCGAGCCGACCGGTTGATGGCCATCCTCCTTCTGCTGCAACATCGCGAGCAGGTGACAGCAGCGGAGGTCGCCCGGGAGTTGGAGGTCTCCGAGCGCACCGCCCGCCGTGACCTCGACGCCCTGGGTATGGCCGGGGTCCCGGTGTACTCCATGCAGGGCCGAGGCGGCGGCTGGCGCCTCGTGGGCGGTGCCCGCACCGACCTGTCCGGGTTGACCGCGGGTGAGGCCCGCGCCCTTTTCCTGGTCGCCGGCCCGGTCTCGGCTGCGACGCCGGCCGTGAAAGCGGCGCTGCGCAAGCTCGTCCAAGCCCTGCCGGAACCCTTCCGGGTGCAGGCCGAGGCGGCAGCGTCGTCGCTCGTCATGGACCCGCAGCGATGGGGGGCGAGCCGGGACGAGCCCCGACCGCCTCGCTTCCTCGACGCGCTCCAGGACGCGGTGATCCGCGGTGTCCAGGTCCGGCTCGGCTACGTCGACCGCGAGGGCACCGAAACCGAGCGAACCGTCCACCCGCTGGGCATCGTCGCCAAAGGCCCATCGTGGTACCTCGTCGCCAACACCGAGGCAGGTCGGCGGACCTTCCGGATCGACCGCGTTTCGTCCGCCGACCCGACCTGCGACCCCGCGCACCGGCCCGAGGACTTCGACCTTGCCGAGGGCTGGCGCGCGATCGCCGACGAGGTCGAGCGCAAACGAATGCCCCTCGAAGTCCGGGCGGTGTGCGCGCCCCAGGGGATAGGCGTGCTCCGGATGGGGTTCGGCGGTCGGCTCGAAGTGGGAGGTTCAAGGACCGACGGTCGCATCGAGGTCGTGATCCGCGGCAACGACGAATACATACTCGCTGGCGAGCTTGCCGGGCTGGTCGAATGGATCGAGGTCACCGGCCCTCCGGGTGTGCGAGACCACCTAGCCTCGATCGGCAACACGCTCGTCGAGCGATACGGCTGAGACCGGCAGGACGTCGTACGGCAGGACGACAACCGAGGTCATCGGGCTCTACAGCACCGACGAACTCCGACTGATCACACGCCACTACGACGAGACGAGCCCCATCTACGCGGCCCAGCTCCCCGTCTCCGTAACGACGAGCTGTGAGCGAGGATGCCGCTCGTCATTGACGCGGTAAGGAGCAGCAGCCGTGGCAGCACCCCCAGCATGGGGCGACGTCGACGCACGCTCATCGGCAGGACCGCGCGTCGAGCATCGCCGCGCCCTCTGTGACGTACCGTGACGCCGGGTCGGCGGCATGTTGGGGCGTTGGGCGGCGCCTGAGACGCGAGCACGATCGCCGGCCGTCGGTCACTAGCGTGAGCCGGGTGATCCGAGGAAGGCGCGGCGTGGAAGCTCCCGCTAGGCTCGCGCCGGTGATGACCCGGACAACCCCTGCACGGCCTCTGGATCTCAGTGAATTGTTCTCCGGCGTTAACGCGTTTGCGCGAACCGCGACGCGGCTGCATCCGCGGCCCGGCGACCCCGACGTAGGAGGAAGCCACGTCGGCGGGAGGTTGTTGTGGCCCGCCGATGAGCCGTGGCCGGTCTGCGCAGGGCCGCACGTTGTTCGCCAGGAGACCGCGATTGCGCCGGATCTCGTCGCCCGGATGCAGGCGGGAGACCGGGCCGCGATGCAGCAGCTGGCTCGGGACGTTCCCGGCTTCGCCGGAACGATGACCACGGACCAGGGCTCGGTCGCGATCGGCTCCGTGACCGTGTCCGAGCCGACGCCGAGCCCGATGGTGGCGGTGGCCCAGTTGCACGCCGCCGATGTTGCGGATCTGCGCTGTCCCGATGACGCCGATCTGTTGCAGGTGCTGTGGTGCCCGAATCAGCACCGCGACGGGGACTATGCGGGACCGGCAGTCCAACTGCGGTGGCGCACGGCTAGCGGCGTCACGACCATGCTACCCACCCCGCCGCCGCCCACTGTCGCTCGCGAGGAGGACTATCTGCCCCGTCCGTGCGCTCTACACCCAGAACAGGTCGTCGAGTATCCCTGGTGGCAGGAGCTACCGGCGGAGTTGGGCCAACGGATCCGGCAGTGGGACGACAGCCGTCAGTTTGGTGAGGAGACCTACTTCTCCGTGTCACAAGCGCCGGGGTGGAAGGTCGGCGGATACGCAAACTGGGAGGTGTCCGATGTGCGGCCGATGGACTGCCCTAACTGCCGCCAGCGCATCGACCTGCTGCTCACCATCAGCTCCAGCGAATCCGACGGTGGGAGCTGGATGCCGGTGGAGGAATCCCACCTGCAGCCGTCGTGGACCGACCCCCAGTGGAGGGCCGTCAACGAGCCAACCGGTATCACGGTCGGCCGCCGCGGCGACCTTCGGATCTTCGCCTGCTTCAAGTGCCCTGCAACGCCATACAGGCTAAACCTGCAGTGACCAGCCCGGACCGACGCCGTCTCCTCGCCAGCGAGCGACCCGCGGCAGATGAGTACGGCGAAGCGCTTTCGTCGGCCGGCTCCGGGGGCGGCACTTTTCTGGCCGCCCCCGTGTCTGGTCAAATCCTTGCCGATGCCGCAGCAGCGACGTCGCCCCGGTGCCGGCCACGCCTCGGCTCAAGCCTCAGCCGACGAGTGACGATCTCATCCCTGCAAGACGCGCCGCGGCTTGAACCGGCGAACCTCCTGGGGCCAGCCGCATGCCTCCGCGATTTTGCCAGCCCACATCCGGGCGGTCGCCTCATCCGGCACGTCCACGATGGTCAGGCCACCCAGGAACTCCTTGCTCTCGACATAGGGCCCGTCGGTGAAGACCATCGCACCGCTTGTGGCGTCTGCGCTGAAGACCGGGCCGTCCTCTTCCTCCAGGCCCCCGGCGAAGACGAATGCCCCGGCGGCCTTGATCTCGTCAACAACCGCCCTGGCGAGTGGACCGCGCCCGCGGAACCACTCCTCGGTGTGGTCACCCACCCACTGCTGATTGAAGTAGATGAGGTACTCAGGCATATCCGCTCCCTCTGATCGTCCGGACCCGACGTCCGTCTCTGCATACGCTACGAACGGCATCCGGCAGATCCGACACTCTCCAGCTTGATTTCTGTCAACCGGTCAACCGACGCACTCACATCGGCTACTTCTGTTGGGTGATCGTGGCGGCTGAGATTTCGCCGCTCTGCATGTTCCCGGTCACCACGACGGTGTCGCCGGCCTGGAGGTCCTTGAGCGCGCCGGGCAGCCGGACCTGCGTACCGTCGTCGGTCTGCACGGTGACCACCTCGCCGGACTCGCGCCGGATCTTCATGACGGTTCCGTCGATGTCGGTGACGGTGCCGGTGGTGGCCGGGGTGGCGGTGGCTGCCGGGGGAGCGGCGCCACCGCCACGGGCACCGCCGCCGCGGGCCCCACCGGCGGGTCCGTCGACCGCCGCCCCGCGCCCCGTCGGCGCGGGGTAGAGCCGCTCGAAGACCCGTACGGCCTGGTCGGCGGGCAGGCCCGGCCCGTCGTCGGTCACCTCCAGCACCGCGGCCGGCGTTGCGGCGGGCAGCGGGTCTCCCACGCCGTGACGGGCGGCGGTCCGGCCGGTATATGGCGCAGTCGCCCGGCGCGGACCGTGACGCGGGCCTGCGGCGGCGTGTGCTGCAGGGCGTTGTCCGCCGGTGCCGACGGACGCAGCATCGGGTACGTCACCGACGGCTCCTCGGTCACCTACGAGGTGGGCATCACCGCCACCGGGCGCCACCGGGTGACTTTCCGCTAGGCATCGGCGGCGGCAGGCGGCCGGATCAGCGTCAAGCAGGGCCGGACGCAGGTCGGTGCCACGACCGCCACCGGCACCGGTGGCTGGACGGCCTGGCGTACCGCCACCGCCGACGTCGACCTCAAGGCCGGCACGAAGCAGCGTCTCACCCTCACCTTCGAGGGCGACGGCGACTACCTGCTCAACCTGGACCTTTTCGACATGGTCCGGCGCTGACGGCAACGCGCACCAGGTGTTCCGCCCGGCAGGACCCGGTCGGGCGGAACGCCGCCGCTGCCGAGAACAAATCTGGCACATCGTGTCCGGGTTACCAGCCGGCGCTGGCGGCAGGGTGAGGTTGCCGCCGACGCGACCCTGCCCCGCCGGCCGCTCCACCCTGCCCATCAAGACCCATCGGAGTCACATGGAGACTCGGGGTGTGGTCCTAGGCTGAGAGAACGGGGGTGCGGATGACGTGAGTGAACGTGGGCCACTCCCTGCCACCCCAGGTGAACCCCAAGGTCGCTAGACTGGGCCCTCGCGCCCTCGTAGCTCAGGGGATAGAGCATCGGTTTCCTAAACCGTGTGTCGCAGGTTCGAATCCTGCCGGGGGCACCAGGTC
Organism: Micromonospora sp. NPDC049497; assembly: GCF_044465805.1. Classification (NCBI taxonomy): domain Bacteria; kingdom Bacillati; phylum Actinomycetota; class Actinomycetes; order Micromonosporales; family Micromonosporaceae; genus Micromonospora; species Micromonospora sp. NPDC049497. The sequence goes on from NZ_JBITMC010000019.1 coordinate 110,716, forward strand.
ACAGCCTTGATCACCGATCACTCTTCCGCCTTCGAGGCTTCCGGGTCCGCGGCGTACCCGATCGCTTCGCCCCTTTGCCCCGCTCGCGTCCCGGTGCGGGACGGCCTCCGCATCCCGTCCCTCGACCGCCCGGGCGTAGTGGCGGATCGTCAGGCTGGCGCGCCACCCGGAGTCCTACCCGGCTCGTGTGAGTGGCCCGCACGGAATCTGGCCGGGTGAGCCGGAAGAAGCCGCCGCACGGGTTCACCCAGGGAGCCCGGAGCCGATACCGTGCGGGGTCGAGAGGTGACACGGGGGGACATGTGCGACAGGGTGGCGACTTCGACGTGGACGTGGTGAAAGCCCTCCAGCGCGACGCGACCGCACTCGCCGGCGAGTTCGTGGCGTTGATGGGGCGGGTCCGGGACTCCGTCGGAGCCGATGGCGCGGCCATTGTGGAGCTGGACCGCGCCGGGCTGGTGTCCGGTGTGGAGCTGGCGCCGGACTGGCGTACCACGGTGGGACCACAGGGGCTGCCGGAGACGGTCCTGGCCGCCGTCCGGCAGGCCATGGTGGCCCGCGCGTCCGCCGAGGCGGTCGTCGCCGTCGGCGACCCGGTCGACGGCGGAAAGGGTACGGGTGACGGGGTTCCGGGTGATCCCGGCTCGCCGGAGTCGGTCGGCAATCTGCGGGACCTGCTGGCGGTGCTCGATCGCTTTGACGCCGAGCTCGCTTCTGCCGCCGACGCAGAGCCGGTGGAGGGGACGGCCGAGGTGCCGCCCGTGCCGGAGGTGGCGGGCAGCAGCCCGAACGGCACCGTCACGGCCCGCATGACCGAGGACGGGTCCCCGGTCGCCATCGAGGTCGACCCGGACTGGTTGCACGCGGCGTCGGACGAGCGGATCGGCCGGGCGCTGCGGGACGCGCTGTACGACGCCCAGCGGCAGACGTCCCCGCCGTCGGGCGGCGCCGACGACGCCTCGACCGCCACCGTTGAGCTGCACCGGCTGACCGCGCGTCCGGAGGTGCTGCTCCGCAAGATCGGGCTGATCCGCTGACCGCACACCGGCGACCCACGCCGACGAGGGCAGCCCACAGCCAACACGAAGAGACACGACAGAAGGCCGAACACCGAGGACGAGACGGGAAGACGGTACGGATGACCACACCAACAGGGGAGCAGTTGGTCGCCTCGATCGAGGCGCTGCACACCGACGCCGGTCGCTGGTACGAGATGGCCGACCAGTTGGAGGCGGCCGCGGAGGACGCCGCCGGGCTGGTGCTGAGCACGTTCCACTTCTCGGGCCTGGGGCACCTGCTCGGCATCGACGGGTTGTACGAGGAGTTCCAGCAGGCCGTCGTCGCTCTGCTCCGGCAGGGTGCCACGAACTTCGAGAGTGTCGGTGGCGCGTTGCGGGCCGCCGCGGAGGGCTATCAGCAGGACGAGGTGGACAACCTTCACCGACTCCGGAACATCTACTGACACCGAGGCGGCAGGAATGTCCTTTCCCGTACCCACCGCGCCGATCGCCATGGGGATCCAGGAGTTCCAGGAACTCGTCGACCGGGTCGAGCGCTACATGGCCCAGGTCGAGAAGAACGTGCAGCGCCTGTTCGACAACTGCAACCGGGCCGTCCTCCTGCTGCCGGGCTTCCTCGCCGAGGAGATCCCGCCCCGCCTGGAGCGGCTCCGGGACCTGACCCGGCGGTTGTTCATGGAGATGATCAAGGTGACCGCCAACCCGGGCTGGCCACCGGCGATCCTCTCGGCGTCGGACGACTGGACCTCCCGCGTCGGTGGCCCGGTCAGCGGGCTGGCCGCCCGGCTGACGCCTGACCAGATGCGCAGCGACAACAAGTGGGAGGGCGCGGCCGCCGACGCGTACGCGGAGATGCTGCCCACCCAGAAGGCGGCCGTCGAGGGCATCAAGCAGATGACCGACGTGCTCGGCAGCAGCCTGACGAAGATCGGCTGGGGCATCATCGCGCTGTGGGCCGGTCTCGCCATCGCCACGGCCGCGTTCGTGGCCGAACTCGTCGCCGAGGTGGGAGCCGCCGCGACCGTGGTGGGTGCCCCGCCGGCCGCCGGGGCCGCGGCGCTCTCCACCGCCAAGGTCGTCGCGCTCGTCGGCGCCACCATCACGGCCTTCCTGACCTACGTGGCGCTCACCGCCGACTCGTTGAGCACCATGCGGCAGAAGCTCGCCGGCCACGAGGCGTACCCGGGAGGGGCCTGGCCGCGCTCCACCACGAGCGACATCGAGGACGGCAGCCTCTCCGACGGCGACGGGACCGACTGGCGGATGAAGCTCTGATGAGTCACCCGTACCCGGGCACGCAACCGGCCGGCGGTCCCCTCGCGCCGGCCGCGATGGCCGCACTCCGCCGCATGTTCGTTCTCTTCGCGGTCCTGAACGGCGTGTTGCTACTGGGCGCGACCGGTGTCCTCGTGCTGTCGGTCTCGTCGGCGGCGGGCGGGCGGCGCTTCGTCCTGCCGGCGGTGCCGGGCAGCCTCGGCGCGGTGGTGGCACTCGGCGTGACGACGCTGGCCGCGGTGGTCGCCGCCGGGGCCTGCCGACCCGGGGGGCTGGACGGCAACCTGCTCGGCGTGGCCCGCCGCCTCGGTCTGGCCGCGCAGGTCGTCGCCGTCATGGCGGCCCTGTTCGCCGTCGGTGCGGGTGCGATCCTCGCGGCCGGCGAATCGTCGGCGCTCGCGATCGGGTTCGGCGTCGGGGTCCCGACCGCGCTGGTCGCCTTCCTGGCCGGCACGGTCCGCCGGTCCGCCACGCGAGCCGCCGGTCCCGACCAGGACCGGCCCGGCGACGGGGCCGCACGCGGAACCCTTGACCTCGACCGAGGTTGAGGTTGTCGGATGGTCGCATGCGCGCGATCCGGCTCCACGAATTCGGCCCTGCGACCAACCTGGTCCTCGACGAGCTGCCCGACCTCGCACCCGGCCCGGGCCAGGTGCGCGTCGCCGTCGAGGCCAGCGGGGTGCACCTGCTCGACACCACCCTGCGTCGGGGCGAGGCGGGCGGCCCGATCCCGTTGCCGGAGCTGCCTACCGTTCCGGGCCGCGAGGTCGCGGGTGTCGTCGACGAACTGGGTGCGGGCGTCGATGAGTCGTGGCGCGGCGAGCGGGTGGTGGCGCACCTCGGCATGGTCCCCGGCGGGTACGCCGAGCAGGCGGTGACCGACGTCGGGACGCTGATCCGCGTACCCGGGACTCTGAGCTTCGCCCAGGCGGTGGCCGCGGTCGGCACGGGCCGGACCGCCCTCGGCGTCGTGGAGCTGGAGCGGCCGACGCCGGACGACGTGGTCTTCGTGCCCTCGGCGGCGGGCGGCGTGGGCTGGCTGCTGGTCCAGGCCGCACGGCACGCCGGCGCCACGGTGGTGGCGGCGGCGCGTGGCGCCGACCGCACCGCGAAGGTACGCGACCTCGGCGCCGACCTGGTGGTGGACTACGGGCTGCCGGACTGGCCGGACCGGGTACGCGAGCACAGCGGCGGGCCGACCCTCGTGTGGGACGGCGTGGGTGGCGCGGTCGGACGGGCCGCGCTGGAGCTGCTGCGGCCCGGCGGCCGGTTCATGATGTTCGGCTGGTCCTCCGGCGAGGCGACCGCGGTCGGTACGGCCGACCTGGTCGGCCGGGGGATCACCGCCGGCTGGCTGGGGCAGCGGATGCGCGCCCTGCCCGGCGGCATCCCCGGGCTCGCCGGCCGCTCGGTCGAGCTGGCCGGGCGTGGCTGGTGGCGGCCACTGGTGACGACCTACCCCCTGGCCGACGCGGCGACCGCCCACGCGGACCTGGAAGGCCGTCGGGCCCCCGGCAAGGTGGTGCTCACGACGTGACGGTGGCGGCTCGGCCCGCGTCGGTGGGCTTGCGGGCGAGAAGGTACGCCTGCGGCGTCTGCTCGGTGTGCGTCGGGTGGGCCTCCGGCTCCCGGACCAGCCGGACCCGGACCGGCAGGCCGGCCCGGGCGAGCAGATCGGCGACCGCGTCGGGGCGGCGCCGGTGAAAGGTGAGCGCGACAGGGGCGCCGAACATCGCCGCCGGGCGGTGCGGTTCGTCGCCGACCTGGAAGGCGAGCGCGAGGTGACCACCCGGGACCAGCACCCGGTGGAACTCGGCGAGGACCGCCGGCAGGACGTCGTCCGGGACGTGGATCACCGAGTACCAGGCCACGACCCCGCCGAGGCTGGCGTCGGGCACGTCGAGGGCGGTCATCGAGCCCTCGGCGAACCGCAGCTCCGGGTACGCGCGTCGAGCGGTGGCCACCATGCCCGGCGAAAGGTCGACGCCGGAGACGTCCAGTCCCCGCTGGTCCAGGTACGCGGTGACCCGGCCCGGACCGCAGCCCACGTCCAGCACCGGCCCCCGGACGATCCGGGCGTACGCGTCGAGGAAGGCGCCGTCCCACAGGTTGTCCGCCAACTCCTCGCCGAACAGTTCGGTGTACGGCTCGGCGACGGCGTCGTAGGCGGCCCGGGTGTCGCGCACGAAGTCCTCGGTCATGCGACCGGACGGTACCGGTGCACCGGGTGCCGGACCGCAGCGCCTGTTAAGAAGGGCCCCCTGTACAACGCGAGGCGTTAACGGGGGGCCCTTCCTTTCGCCGTCAGAGGGCGGCGCGGATCGCCTCGGCCAGGGTGGTCGGCTTCCGGCCGATCAGCCGCTCCAGGTCGTTGCCGGCCACCTCCAGCTCACCGGCGGCGGCGCCCCGGTCCCCGTCGGCGAGCACGGCCGCGAACGGCTCGGGCATGCCCGTGCCGACCAGCACCTCGACGTACTTCTCCACCGGCAGGTCGGTGTAGGTGACGTCCTTCCCGGTCTGCCGGGACAGCTCGCCCGCCAGCTCGGCCATGGTGAACGGGGCGCCGCCCAGCTCGTAGACCTTCCCGGCGTGGCCCTCGGTGGTGAGGACCGCGGCGGCGGCCTCGGCGTAGTCGGCGCGGCCGGCGGCGCTGATCCGGCCGTCCCCGGCCGCGCCGATCACGCCGTGCTCCAGGTACGTGGGGATCTGCGGCAGGTAGTTCTCGAAGTACCAGCTGTTGCGCAGGAAGACGTACGGCAGGCCGGACGCTTCGATCTCCTGCTCGGTGGCGCGGTGCTCGACGGCGAGGGTGAGGCTGGAGGTGTCGGCCTTCGGAATGCTGGTGTAGGCGACCAGTTCGACGCCGGCGTCCTTGGCGGCGGCGACCACGGTGCGGGCCTGCGCGACCCGCTGGCCCAGCTCGGTGCCGGAGACGAACATGAGCTTCTCCGCACCGGCGAACGCGGCGCGCAGCGAGTCGGCGTCGTTGTAGTCCGCCTGTCGGACGGTGACCCCACGGTCGGCGAGGTCGGCGAGGCGGCTGGTGTCCCGGCCGAGCGCCACGATCTGCTCGGCGGGGACACCCCGGTCGAGCAGCGAGGTGACGATGAGGCGGCCCAGGTGGCCGGTGGCTCCGGTGACGACGACGGACATGGCGCAACTCCCGGTGCGTGCGGTGGGGCTGCGGTGACGCGGCCCCGGGGCGGGTCTGACGACAGCTCCAACCGGAACACCTCCGCCTCACTTCCCGTTGGAGAGTAGGCACCTTGAAGTGCGTAGGGCACCTGAGGGAGAGTAAACACGTGGAACCCGACCTCTACGACCGAAAGTGCGGAAGCCGGCAGGTCCTGGACCGCATCGGTGACCGGTGGAGCGTGCTGGTCGTGCTCACCCTGGCCGGCGGCACCAAGCGCTACGGCGAGCTGGCCCAGCGCATCGACGGGGTGAGCCAGAAGATGCTCACCCAGACCCTGCGGGCCCTGGAACGGGACGGCCTCGTCACCCGCACCGCGCACGCCACCGTGCCGCCCCGGGTCGACTACGCCCTCACCGACCTGGGCCGGAGCCTGCTCGACCTGCTCTCCGGCCTGAGGTCCTGGGCCACCACCCATCTGGACGAGGTGGAGGCCGCCCGGGCCCGCTACGACGCGGGCGCTTCGAGCGGGCGGATGTAACGAATTTCGGTCGTAATGCGCTGCGCCGGCAGCGCGCGCGGTTCCCATTTCCCGGGAATAGGCTCCGATGTATCGACGGTCGGCGCACATCCCGGCCGTCGCGTGCCGGGGATCGGACGCGATCGAGGGGGCGCGTCCGACTCGGCGCGAGCGTGCGGGAGTTCCCGGACGAGTTCGACGAGCTGCCCCGACCGTCCTGCCGGTCGGCCCGCCCGGGCTTGCGGGCCGTCGGATGGGACGGGACGCGACGGCGGCCGGCGGGACCATCGCCGGCCGCCGTCGCGCGTCATCCGGACGGCCGCCCCGTGCCGGCCGCCGGTCGGCTCAGCTCGACGGCAACTGCTCGGCCCGCGCGAGCACCTGGTCGATCAGGCCGTACTCGCGGGCCTGCTCGGCGGTGAACCACCGGTCCCGGTCCCAGTCCCGCTGGATCTCCTCGAGCGTCCGTCCACTGTGCTGGGCGATCAGCTCCTGCATGGTGTGCTTGACGTGCAGCATGTTCTCCGCCTGGATGGTGATGTCGGCGGCCGTGCCGCCCATCCCGCCGGACGGCTGGTGCATCATGATCCGCGAGTGCGGCAGTGCGTACCGCTTGCCGGCGGCGCCCGCGCACAGCAGGAACTGCCCCATCGAGCCGGCGAACCCGAGCGCCAGGGTGGCCACGTCGTTGCGGACGTACCGCATGGTGTCGTAGACGGCCATCCCCGCGCTCACCGAGCCGCCCGGTGAGTTGATGTAGAGGAAGATGTCCCGGTCGGGGTCTTCGGCCGCGAGCAGCAGGATCTGCGCGCAGATCTGGTTGGCCGACTCGTCGGTCACCTCGGTGCCGAGGAAGACGATCCGTTCCTTCAGCAGCCGCTCGAAGACCTGGTCGCCGAAGGTCGGCTGGCCACTGTCCAGCATGCGTACGCCATTGCTGATCATCGTTCGCCTCCCGTGCCGGCGGGCGACACTGGGACGCGCCCCGGTACCGGCCCCTCCAGCGTGCGGCGGCCGGGCCGCGCGGCCCGCATGATTCTGCCGGCGGCAGATCCGCCGACGGCAGAACCGGCCGGCCTCAGACGGCGGTCGGCCGCCGTCGGCCCGCCACGCTCTCCCCGCCCACCAGCACGGCGGAGGTACGCGGGCCGGCGTACCCGAGTCGGAGGGAGGTGGACGGTCGGCGGCGCGAGGCGTCGGGGCGGCTCGGACCACCCGGCACGCCGACGCGCGCGACCGGCCCCGTGCCACCCGGGCCCCGCTGCAGCAGCGGCCCGGTGCGGTGGCGGGTCGGCACGGTCGCCGGACGGCGTGCGACCGGCACCCGGGCCGGCTCGGCGCGGGTCAGGTCGGCCCGGGGTGCGGCCGGGATGCGCGGCTCGACGCGGCGCAGGTCGTCCCGGGCCTCTTCCAGCAGGTCGGAGAGGCGGATGCCGAGCGCCCGGCAGATCGCCGCGAGCACCTCGGAGGAGGCCTCCTTGCGGCCCCGCTCGACCTCGGACAGGTACGGCACCGAAACCCCGGCGGCCGCGGCCACCTCGCGCAGCGTGCGGCCCTGCCGCTGCCGCAGCCGGCGCAGCACCCCGCCGATCACTCGTCGCAGCAACGACATGCCGGCCTCGCTTCCCCGGTCGCCGGACGGACAACCCCCATCATGCCCGCTGAGCCGTTCTCACGCCGCCCGCCCTCCCGGTCCGACGACCCCGGCGTGCGGTTCTGCGCGTACCGGCTATCTTGTGGTCGTGCAGCCGACAGCGGAGCCCGGGCAGGTGCGACGGTGATCCATTTCCCGGCCCAGCGGCGCGGCCCGCTGAGTGCGCTGAGCCTGCGCCTCGCCGCCGCCCTCGGCCTGGTGTTCCTCAGCGTCGCGGTGGTGTACTTCGACCGGGACGGCTACCGCGACGCCTACGGCGAGGATCCGCTGACCCTCCTCGACTGCTTCTACTACGTCGTGGTGTCGCTCTCCACCACCGGGTACGGCGACATCACCCCGGTCAGCGAGACGGCGCGGCTGGTCAACGTCCTCTACATCACCCCGGCCCGGGTGATCTTCCTGATCATCCTGGTCGGTACCACCCTCGAAGTCCTGACCGAGCAGTACCGGACCGGCCGACGCCTGAACCGGTGGGAGAAGATCGTGAAGGATCACGTCATCATCTGCGGCTACGGCACCAAGGGCCGCAGTGCGGTCTCCGCCCTGCTGGAGAACGGCTTGGACAAGTCCCGGATCGTGGTGGTCGAGCGCAGCGGTCCCGCCCTGCGGCAGGCCACCTCGGCGGGGCTCGTGGCGATCGAGGGGTCGGCGACCCGCTCGGTGGTGCTCAACCAGGCGCACGTACGGTCCGCGAAGGCGGTCATCATCGCGACCGACAGCGACGACGCGTCGGTACTGGTGGCGTTGACCGTCCGCCAGCTGACCGCCGGTCAGGTGCGGATCATCGCCGCGGCGCGGGAGGCGGAGAACGCTCCGCTGCTCAAGCAGAGCGGCGCCCACCACGTGATCGTCTCGTCGGCCACCGCCGGCCGGCTGCTGGGCCTGTCCACGTCGGCGCCGCCGCTGATCGATGTCGTGGAGGACCTGCTCACCCCCGGGCAGGGCATGGCGCTGGCGATGCGCTCGGCGGAGCGCAGCGAGGTCGGCAAGTCCCCCCGCGAGCTGGAGACCCTGGTGATCGCCCTGGTCCGCCGGGGCAAGGTGGTCACCCTGGCCGACCGGGCGGGCGCCGTCATCGAGACCGGCGACATGCTCGTGCACGTCCGTGACGACCGCCCCACCGCCAGCGCGACCGCCCCCTGACCGACCCCCTCCATCGTGCGCCGGCGCTGCCGCCCCGCCGGCGCTGCCGCCCCGCAGTTACAGAGAAAGAGTGGCCATCTCGACGAGAATGGCCACTCTTTCTCTGTAACTGCTGACTGCACCGGGGTGCGGCGGCGTCCGTCAGACGATTGTCCAGGTGTCGCCGCTGTTGAGGAGGCCGGCGAGTTGCTGTTCGGGGGTTTCGGTGACGGTGGCTCGGGCGGTGGTGAGTTGTTCCTGCACGGTGCTGTCGTAGGAGGGGCGGTCGACGGAGCGGAACACGCCGATGGGGGTGTTGCGTAGATCGGGGCCGGGCAGGCGGGACAGCGCGAAGGCGTAGGCGGGGTCGTTGACGGTGGCGTCGTGTACGACGATGTCCCCGGCGGGGGTGGAGGTGGTGTCCTGGACTTCCAGGCCGAAGCCGCCGGGTGGGTG
>NZ_JBITMC010000020.1:0-2383 GCF_044465805.1 Micromonospora sp. NPDC049497
CCGCCCAGTCCTCCACGCTCAGCACCTCCCGATGCTTCCGGAAGGGGTCAAAATTCAGCCGGAACCACGGGGTCAGTTTTCAGGCGGAGCCGACAGCTCAGCCGTCGAGTGCGTGTAGCGGTTCAACGTCGTCGACGTCTGCTCGTGCCCATCACCTTCGCCACGTCGTTGATCGGTACGCCGTCGGAGACCAGCCATGTTGCGTAGGAGTGCGGCTGGTCGTGAAAGCGCAGTGCTGCCGGCAGGCCGGCACGTTGCAGGGAGGGTTTCCAGACACGACTTCGGAAGGTCCCCGACGGATCGCCTCACCTGTTCCCGTGGTGAAGACAACGCGCGGTGGGCCGTAGTTGCTCTTACCTGTCTCCGGGACGTGGCGGAACGTCGCATTGTGGAGCGACAGACGGGCGACGCGGCGGAACGCCTCAGGGCGTGGGACCAGACAGAGAGGCTTCCCGCAGCCGGCCTCACCATCGATACGTCTGAAGCTTCCCCGGACATGGCGACCGAGTTGATTGATCAGGCGGTCCGACGAAGCGAGGGGACGACGGAGTAGAAGCCGGCGGCCTGGCGATCAGCCGTTGATGCGCAACGTCCTCGCCGACCTGGCGGTGGAGTCCGAGGCCGCCACCGTACTCATGCTGCGGCTGGCGGGCGCGACGGACCGTTCGGCACGGGGCGACGCCCAGGAGGCCGCGTTCAAGCGGCTCGCCGTCGCGGTCGGTAAGTACTGGGTCTGCAAGCGCTGGCCCGGCCACGCGGCCGAGGCCGTCGAATGCCTCGGCGGCAACGGGTACGTGGGAGGAGTCCGGCATGCCGCGGCTGTTCCGCGAGTCCCCGCTGAACTCGATCTGGGAGGGGTCGGGCAAGGTGGCCGCGCTCGACGTCCTGCGCGCCCTGGCCCGCGAGCCGCAGGTGCTGGCCGCGTTCGAGGCCGAGGTGAACGCGGCGGCCGGCGCGGACGCCCGACTCGACGCGGCGGTGCGGCGGCTCCGCGCGGACCTCGCCGACCCGGCCGAGGTTGAGCTGCGGGCCCGGCACGTGGTGGAGCGCCTCGCCCTGGTCCTGGAGGGTTCGCTGCTGGTGCGGCACGGCCACCCGGCCGTCGCCGGCGCCTTCTGCGCGTCCCGGCTCGGCGGTGAGCACGGCTACGCGTACGGCACGCTGCCGGCCGGCGTCGACCACGCCGCGATCATCGACCGTGCCACGCCGAAGGTGGGCTGAAAACTTACCGATGGTGGTCACAGCATCTGGTTGACTGGCGCCTCACGCATTCCCTGACGTAAGCACCTCGTCATCTGGCATCCGGTGATTTCGCCGTGCCCCCCACGGCGAATGCGATGGTGCTAGTATCCCAGCCACGAATTGATCAATATGCATCAGCGGGGAGGAATGCATTGCGACGGTCATTGGGCTTGGCCCTTGCCCTGATTCTGACAATGGCCACGGTGGTGGTCGTCTCCAGTCCGGCGCACGCGACGATCGCCGACAAGCGAAACGACTTCAACCGTGACGGTATCAGCGATGTCGTGGCCGTCAATGGCTATGACATGTACTTCTACGCGGGCGACGGCAACGGCGGAATCCTGCCCGGGGTCTACAAGGGGACCAACTGGCACCCGTACTCCGCCAGCCTGGCGACGCCGGGCGACCTCAACCGCGACGGCATCGGGGACCTCGTGGCGATCCACGAGGACAACAAATGCCTCTACCGCTGGTACGGCAACGGTAGCGGCGGATTCACCGGCGGGACTCAGCTCGGCTGCAACTGGGGGCCGTACGAGTTCGTCCTGGCCGGCGCCGGTGACCTGAACAACGACGGCAACGGTGACCTTCTGTCAGTCAACAGCAACAACGGCTGTCTCTACCGCTGGTTCGGCAACGGCACCGGCGCATTCGGCTCCGCAGCCCAGCTCGGCTGCAACGCGTGGTCGGACTACCGTGCCAGCCTCACCGGCGTCGGTGACCTCAACGGCGACGGAAACGCCGACGTCGTCTCGAGGAATGCGGTCAACGAATGCCTGTACCGGTGGTACGGGGATGGTAAGGGTAACCTCTACGGCGCCACCCAGCTCGGCTGCAACTGGGGGGCTTACATCAACTTCTCCGGGCTCGGCGATCTAAACGGCGACGGCCGGGGAGATCTGGTTGCCGTCAACTACCACCTCGATAAGCTGTACCGGTGGCTCGGTAACGGCACCGGCAGCATCGGAAGTGCCGCGGTGATCGGCTCCAGCTTCAACGCTGCGGTATACCTTCCCGCCTAGCGATCTCGATGTCGGAAGCGGGGGGGCCCCCCCCGCGCCCCCCCGGGGGGGGGGGGGGGGGGGGGGTGGGGGGCGGGGGGGGGGGGGGCCCCCCCACCGCCCCCGCCCACCAACGGGTG
>NZ_JBITMC010000020.1:2393-107054 GCF_044465805.1 Micromonospora sp. NPDC049497
GCGCGCTCCCCCCCCCGGCATCAGGGGCGGGCCGGGGGTTATCGCCACCCCCAAACCGGGTGGTTTAACGCCCCCCCCCCGGCCCCCGCGGGGGGGGGGGGGGCGCCCCCCCCCCGCCCCCCCCGCTTCTGCTTTCTGGGACGGCGATTGCGGGCATGGGTGAGCGCGGCCACCAACAAGGCCGAGGCATACAACGGGTTCTCCGCCTGGACCCCGCTTCGGCAACCAGGGCGATCGCCGAGAACGACCCGGCCGAGCAGGAAAGCCGGTCAAATGGAACTCGCTGCTGTGCAACCTGATCGCGTTCCACATCGCGATCGACATGATGGAGGTCATCCGGCAGCCGGTTGCCGAGGGGGTGGCAGGTGACCGCTGAGGATCTGGCCCAGCTCTCGCCCTACCTGACCTCCCACATCTTCCGGTTCGGGCCTACGCAACCGACGAACTCCACATCCCGCCGGACGTGTTCGACCCCGCGCTGGACGAGGTCGACTTTGGCGGCGAACGGCCCGCGGTCGCGTAGCAGGGCACGGTAACGCAGCAGAGGGTGGTTTAGCCCTCCCCTATGCGGGGCGACACTGGAGGGCCGAGAATCCTCCATAGCTCACGCCGCACGCGTAGCCAACGCAAATGTCCGCGGCCGGGCGCTCATCGACCGGGCCAGGCGACAGCAGGCCGCGACCCAGCTCGACGACCGCGAGCAACGGCGCCAAACCCGCGACAACGCCGACGACCTGCAGGAGCACCACGGCTGCGAAACTCCGGAGATGCGGAACCAGCAACCGTGCCGGGCGGTGTCTCGCGGTGGGGTCGATATTCGCCGGTGGTATGGACTGCTCGCTCGCCTCAGCATGGCCAGTGGCGGTCATCCCTCTGCCTCTCGTGGCCGACCTGACGAACTCGGGCGTAAGCGACCGTGCAGGAAAGCGAGAATCTCGCGGCGCGCGGGCCGGGCGGCCGGTACCAGGCGGGGGGTGCTGAGGAAGGTGTGGGTGGCGTTCGGATAGCAGGTCAGGCGGGCATCGGTGCCGTCTTCGCGGAGCCGTTCGACGTACCGGCGTCCGTGGTCCGCCACAGGGTCCAGCGCGGCGGTGACGACCAGTGCCGGTGGCAGGTCGGCGAGATTCTCGAACTTCACCGGAGACACGGTGCGCGGGTCGAGCGTCGAGGGCACGCTGAGTTTGCGGGCTGCGCGCAATCGCGACAGCGGCAGCGTGGGGTTGTCAGCGTTCTCGGCGATCGAGGGGTAGTCGACCATCGTCTCGGTCCAGTCCGTGGTCGGATAGTTGAGTACCTGGGCGCGGAGCGGCGGGCCGTCCTTGCGGGCACGCAATGCGACGAGCGCGGCGATCATGCCGCCGGCACTCTCGCCCATGACCGCGACGGCGGCAGGATCGATGCCCCAGCCGATAGGGTCGTCGACAATCCGGGCAAGCGTGTCGTAGCCGTCCTCGATCGGCTGAGGCAGCACGTACTCCGGGGCGAGGCGGTACTCCACCGCGACGACCACGGCCGGGCAGCGGGCCGCGAGGTGGCTGTTGAGCCAGTCGTTCTGCGCGGCGGTGCCCGCGATGAAGCCTCCACCGTGGAACGAGACAATCAGCGGCAGCTTCCGTTCTGCCTTCTTCGGGCGGTGTACTCGCAGCATCAGCCGACGGCCGGGAAGATCGATCATGGCGTGCTCGATGCGGGCGCGACGGTCCGGTAGACCGGTGACGATACGTCCGGCCACAGACGATGCCACGTGGTTGTCCTTCTCGCGCGCGGCGATCACCTGATCGTCGGTCATGGCCTCCCAGTCCCGGGCGTCCCTGAGAACTCGGGTGCCCAGTGGCGCTTTGCCTCTCACGTCGTCCTGGGCCCGGGCGTGTGCTCTGACATTGGCTGTCTCCTACCGTCTGTCAGGCGGTTCAGGGTTCACCGCCCGCTCGCAGGTCATGACTGTCAGCATCGCCAGCGCCTCGCTGGGTTGTCTTGGAGAAATGTTCCCGCTCTGAAGGTCAGCCCCAAGAGCGCCGCCTCACGTCACACCCTGGGCGCTTGCTCCTGAGCAGGCCACGCGATGTGGTCGACCGCGAGCCACGGCGCGATCGCCACGGCGGTGGGTGTCATCCCGGCAATGGCCATGACATCCCGACAGAGGTGGGACTGATCGACAAAGCCATTCTCTGCCGCCACACGGGCGGCGCTGTGCCCCGCGGCGAGGCGGTGCGCCACGTGGTCGAACCGGACGAGCGTCGCGGCGCGCTTAGGCGTAAGACCGACCTGGGATCGGAACCGGGACCACAGCCGCTTACGGCTCCATCCCACCTCGGCCGCCAGCCGCTCGACCCGAACCCGCCCCCGGCTCGTCACCATCTGCCCCCAGACGAAGGCGATCTCTGGATCCATCGCTGGGCCTGTCTCATGTCGTCGAGCGAGCGCGGCCTCCATGACCAAGAACCGGTCGTCCCACGACCCGGCAGCGCGCAGTTGCTCCTGGGTCCGTTCGGTGTCGCGCCGCCCCCAGAGATCCTCGAGGGTGACCACGGTCGCGCCCGGCTCAGCCGAGGCGCCCAGCACCGCGTGCGCGACCACCGGCGATAGCCGTACCTGCAGCACGTCGACATCGCGCCCGCATCCTCGAACGCTGCCCGCGGCCATGCCGACGACGGCGCTGCCTCGCTTCCGCTCTCCACTGATGTCATCGACGAGTTCCGCGTCGCCGAAATCGATGAACACCGTGAATGCCGGGTACGGGACCATCTCTAGATTGACCGGACTGTCCGTTCGACCACGGAACCCGGCCATGCTGATCCCCGCCATGCGACCCAACGCTGACGGGACTGCGACGTCCACCACAGCCCCAGCGACACGAACCAGTCCTCCAGGTCGCACGCTGTCATGTTACGAGCCACCCGAGCGGTGTCCGCGTTCCAGCCCACCGCCGCCATCCCACGGGTCTCTCGGCCAGGTTCAGACCACTGGGTCTTCCAGAAAGCGCCTGACCCCGTCCGCAGCTCGACGACGACCGTCTCGTGACACCTCGACGCCACGGTTCGCTGGAGTTGAAGTATCAGCGTGGGGGCCTCCGAGTGGATCGAGGATCTCAAGTGCCTGCTGCCAGCAGCGCTGCACCTCGTCAGGTTGGTCGGTGGCGTGGAAGGTGTCGCCGAGGGCGGCGAGGGTGAGTCCTTCGCAGCGTCGGTCATCGAATCTACGGAAGAGTTCCAGAGCCCGATGATGCTGTTGGAGGGCTTCGTCGAGTTGGCCGGTCTGCTGGTCTGCCAAGCCGAGGGGGTAGGAGCGCGTGCCGGATTGAGCTCGATGTCCACGACTCACCGGCGCGAAGGCCGGGCCGGCCTATTCGGCGACGCTGTTCGCCGATCCTTGCCCGGTCGGGCTCACGGGTGCGGTCATCGGCGGGCTGCTCCGCTGAGTAGGTCGGCGACCGCGGGTCCCAACTCTGGATGAGTGAACTGGAAGCCGGCATCGCGCAGCCGCTTCGGGATGCACCGACGGCCGGTTAATACCAATAGCGGATCGGCGCGCATGAACACCGATCCGACCCGGACCAGAGGCGCAGGGGTGGGAACACCGGCGGCACGACCCGTCGTCCGGCGGAGCGCGGCCATGAGATCGCTGTTGCGTACGGGGTTGGGGGAGGTTGCATGCACAATGCCCGACAGCGCGGGGTCGTCCACGCAGCGGCGCACGATCGCACACAGGTCGTCGATGTGCAGCCAACTGATCCACTGTCGACCGCTTCCCATCCGGCCACCGAGACCCCACCGCACGAATCCGGTCAGTCGATCGAAGGCCGGGGTGTCGCGGTCGAACACGATGCCGGTACGAAGCGTGACCTGGCGCGCCGCGGTGATTCCCGCCGCGGCGTCCTCCCACGCACGCGCGACACCGGCCATCTGCGGTGGATCGTCGGCGGGCGGGGCCGACTCGTCGAGCACCGCCTCGCCGGCGTCGCCGTAGATTGCCAGCGTGCTCATCTGTACGAGCAGTGGCAACGGCCGGTCCAGACCGGTGCAGGCGCGGGCGAGCGCCCGGGTAGGTTCCGTTCGTGAACGTGTCAGCAGCGCGATGTTGGCCGGCGTCGGCCGCCGGAACACCAGTTCACCGCAAAGGTTCACCAACGCCGCGTCGGACAGTTCAGCTGCCCAGGGGCCGACGGTTCGGCCGTCCCAGTGCACCTGCCGCCCCCACCGGACCCGCGTGGCCGAACGACTCAGTATCACCACGTCGTCGCCCCGACCGGTCAGGTCGTGGGCGATCCGTTGCCCGAGCGCTCCGGAACCGCCGGCGATGACGACCTTCATCGGCTGCAGGTGGTGACCGGGCCACCGATGGGTCGCACCGCCATCGGAGGCAGCGGATTCCACGTGGCTGGGACATTGCGCATGAGCAGCCCGCAGTCGGGTATCGCGGATCCCGGGGGGAACCGGGCCGGGTCGTCGAAGAACGTGGACCGTACCGAGGCCAGGTCCACCGGCGTGACCCGCCAGCCCTGGGTGAGCAACTCCATCCCGTCGAGGTGGCTCGGATCTGGCGTGGTCGAGAAGCCGGTGGCACCGCGCCGGAAAAACTCCGACGCCTGATCGACGTCATGGAAGAGATGGCTGCCCGAGAGGGTGGCTGCCGTGCGGACGTGGACGTCGACGCGTACCGCATCGACCGGATCGGTGAAGGCGATCCGCAGCTCGCTCGCGCTCTCTCTCACGTCGAAGCGGCTGAGGTGGTGCCGCCCGGGGAAGAGCCTGCCGCCGACCCAGGAGTTGAGCCGGGAACCGGTGTCACGGCGTGGGATGTAGACGCCGCGGGTGACGCCGTCGGGTGTGTCCCACTCAACCGCGATCCGGTGCGCGGCGTTTTCGCTACGCAGGCCGAACGGTGCGGGCACGGCTGGGAGCCGGACTCCGCTCAACCGGATCAGGCAGATGCCCGACACGGCCCATCCGTTGACGACCTGCGGTCGCAGTGGGGCGGGCAGCAGCCGTGCGGTGACCTCCGGTTCCGTGCGGTAGTTCACGAGGAGGCGGCGCTGGACGACGCTCACCAGTCGGGGGGCTCTCATATGGCCGCCTTCCCTATTCCGGCGCGCCGCTGGCATTGCCGGAGTAATACCTGCTCGGACAGAACGCGCCCCGCCAGGTTGAGCGATCGCTCAAACGGCAGCTTACGACGTTTTGAGTGAGCACTCAATCCGGCGGTCACCGTCGGCCGAGCATTGAATAAGAACTTCTGATAACGCGCCTTTGTAAACAAATTGGGCGCGCGCCTGTGTCGACAGGGAGGAACTGATGGGTTCTGCATCCTCTTCTGCCGCCAGGCGGACGCCGCCGTGGGTCACGAGGGGCCGGGCGGCGGGAGTATCGGCGCTGAGCGTTGCCATGGCCGCGAGGAGGACGTTGGTCGGCTACTGAGCGTCCCTCGTGTCACCCTTCCTGGCGTCCAAGCAGTATGCGAGCACGTCTGCAGCGTGAGGCAACAGGATCGGTGGGTCGGCCTGTCGCATGGCAAGAAGTGCCGGTATAGCTCCACGGCTCATAGCCGCATCTATCGCCTGCTGCGTGGTGGTCGGAAGCGACTCCCACGTCGTCTTGGCGGTGCAGTGTGAGCAGGGCACGCCAACTTGTCCTGGCAGATCGACCGAGCAGTGCCGACCGCAGCCTGGGCACAGGTAGTTGATCACGGCGCGATTGTCGGCCCTCACGTGTCTTCGCACCAGAATTTGACGTGGGCGGGGACTGGGTGTCTTGTACACATCTGCTCCTCCCCGAGGGCGTTCCGTGCCGCCGGGGATCCGGGGAGCGCGTTGGGAGCACCGCGGTGCGCTGAACGGCACCAAACTGCAGTGGACGGCACTCAGCCGCACTCAAGGACACCCGCGCCTACCTGCGGCTTCATGTTTTCCCAGGTCAGAGTCGATGCAGCGTCCCGCTTCACACCGGAGTGCTCCGCGGTTTTGCGCGGCAGTCGACAGCGTTCTATGTCTTCTGACAGGGGAGTATGCGCAGGTCACGGCGGTAAGGAGCTGCCGGATGGCCTGGCCTTGCAGGCGGGAGCAGATTGGGTGCAGGTTGACTAAGTAGTCACCGCGGCCGAAGTGTTCACCAACACTGGACAGGGTCGGGGCTCTGGCCCTGCAGTGATGTGGGCGAGCGGTCCAACGTGACCTCCCAGAGAACAGCGAAGTGGTCAGGGCTCGCTGCTCCCCGTCTGGCTGGTGCCGGCTGTCGACCCGCGGCATGCCGACGCCGATCACGAAGCCAGGCCGCATCGGTCTATGGCTCTGGGTGTGGTCATGGTGGCGTCGGTATGGATTCCGCGTGCTGAGACTGGAATCCCACTGGCGATCCTCTGAGCAGGGCTTCCTGAACGGTGACCTCTTCGGCGGCCCCGAAGAGGTCAAACTTCGGCAGTGGATGGGCCTCCGGTGATGGCTGCTGCGGTGTACGCCCAGCCCGGAGTGCAGGAGCAGAAGCCGACGTTCTTGCTCACCGGAAAGATCATCGACGTCTGCGCGAGAGGGCCCTGCCCCTGACGTGGTGACCCGGTCGCGCCAGCCAAACGTGGCCGGTCACCTTCGCGCCGCAAGTTCGGAGGGTGGCGTCACGCGCCGATACAGTGGTCCCGGTTATCCGCTCTGACAGCAGCTGAAGAGAGCTGTCCAGCCCGCAGGCCAGTACCAGGTCCACCCGGGCTCTCACGACGACGGCTTCCGGCTGCGCTGCCGGGCCAGCGCCCCGGTTCCGGTGATCGTGCGTATTCTCAACAGGCCGCCGGGGACGATGACCCGGCCGCCTCCGATCCCGGTGCCTCGCCCCGGGAGCTGCGACGGGGTGGTCCGGTGGCGGTGGGGCCATTCGCGCCCCTGGGAGCAGGGGAAGGCGGTCCACGTATGTTCAACACGGCGCGCCTGCAGGTCGTGCTGGAGATCGCCCGGCACGGGACCATCGTCGCCGCCGCCGAGCAGCTCCGGCTCAGCCCGTCCGCGGTCTCCCACCAGCTCGCGACCCTGGAGCAGGAAGCTGGCGTGGCGCTGGTGGACCGGGGGCCACGCAGCCTGCGGCTCACCGTGGCGGGCCAGCGCTTGGCCGACTTCGCCCAGCAGATCGCCGATCTGATGGCGGCCGCCCGCGACGAGCTCTCCGCCCACGGGGAAGGCCGGCGGGGTCTGCTGCGGATCGGCTTCTTCGCCACCGCCGGCGCGGAGCTGCTGCCGCGCGCCCTGTCGAGTTTCACCACCGAGCATCCCCAGGTCGAGTTGGCCTTGATCCTGGGGCAGCCACCCGAGCTGCTTCCCCGCCTCAACCAGGGTGAACTGGACCTCGTGGTGGTGTTCAACCATCCGTTGAGCCCCATCCGGGAGGCGTCCTTCGCGACGGTGTCCCCGCTGATGGCGGACCCGCAACTGGTGGTGCTGCCGGCACACCACCCGCTCGCAGGACGGCGGCGGCTGCGGCTCACCGACCTGGCCGACGAGCCGTGGATCACCACGCTCGGCGTGCAGGGGGAGGTGTCGGTGCTGGAACTGGCGGCGCGCGCGGAGGGGTTCCAGCCCCGGGTCCGCTGCCGCAGCGACCACTACGAGGTGGTGCTGGGCCTGGTCCGGGCCGGCGTCGGCGTCGCCTTGGTGCCGTCGTTGGGCCTGCGGAACCCCGGCGGAGTGGCGGTCCGGCCGCTCACTCACGCCAACCTGCACCGCGAGATCGGGGTGGCCCTGCGTCCCGGCAACCCGAATCCGGTCGTCGGCAGCTTCGTCGACCGGCTGACCGACGCCGCGGCGGGGCTCAGTCAGGAGTTGGCCGAGCGGTGGTCGCAGGCGCCGGTGAGCCGGTCGACCGCCGTACCCCATCGCCGAAGCTCCGCCACCGCGGCCCGCTCCGCCCCGGGACCGAACGCCGCGACCACGGCGTAGACGACGGTGTACGGGCCGACGACGATGCCGGCGTCGGCGCGTACACCGGTGTCGGTGCCGGTCTTGTTCGCCACCCGGACTCCGCCGGTCGACCACGGGTCATGCCGGATGGTGTCGGCGACGAGCGTGCGATCGGTATTGCGGTCGAGCCACCCGCGCAGCAGCTCCGACGCCCGCCGGCTCTGCCAGGTCCCGGTCGCCACGTCGGTGAGGAAGGTGCAGAGGTCGTGCGCGGTGCCGGTCGCGAAGGTCGGCGGTACCTCCGGGCCGCGTGTGGCCCGGATCCGGTCATGCACGGTGGTGGCGCGCAGGCCGCTCGTGCGGGCCAGTTGCTGAACGGCCTCCAGTGTCACCAACCGGAGCAGCGCGTTCGTGGCGGCGTTGTCGCTGACCCCCGCCACCGCGGTGGTGAGGTCGGCGACGGTCCACCGGCGCGGCGAGAGCAGGCCGAGCAGACCGGTTCCGCCGAGTGCCCGGTCGTCGTCGAGCAGGTCGACCGGCTGGTCAGGAGCGAGGGTCCCGGCGGCGATGCGGCGGGCCACCTCGCCGAGCAGCAGCATCTTGCCGACGCTGGCCAGCGGTAGGACCAGGTCCGGGTCGAGCGAGAGAGTGCGCCCGTCGTCGAGTCGCCGCACCATCGCCCCGATCCGCACGTGGGCAGCCGGGCCGCCGCCGTTCACGGCTGCCCCCACGGGGGGCGCTCACGGTCCGGTACGGCCAGCACCCGCCCTGGTCGGGCGTCGGTGACCCGGTCGCCGTCGACGACGACATGGCCGTCGACCACCACGCAGCGGATCCCGCGTGGCGGAGCCAGCGGGTCGTCGTAGGTCGCGCCGTCGGCGGCTTCTGCGGGGTCGAGGATCACCAGGTCTGCCGCGCACCCGTCGGCGAGCAGGCCCCGATCGTGCAGGCCGAAGCGCCGGGCGGGCATCCCGGTCATCTTGTGCACGGCCTCGGTCAGGCTCAGCAGGCCCACGTCGCGGACGTAGTGACCGAGCACCCGGACGAAGCTGCCCGCCCATCGGGGGTGGGGCCGGCCCGGCTTGGGCACGCCGTCGGAGCAGATCATCGCCAGTGGGCTGGCAAGCACCCGGCGGACGTCGTCCTCCCGCATCGAGTGGCTGAGGATGGTCACGTTGCCTGTCTCCGCGGCGAGCAGGTCGCAGACGTAGTCGATGGGGTCGACGCCGCGGGTGGCGGCGAGGTCGGCGATGCTGTGCCCCTCGACATCGGGGCTGGTGGGGGCGGACGCGACCCGGATCAGGTCCCAGCCGCCGTTGCCGACGGTGTTCTCCCAGCCTGGCAGGCCGGCGGACAGGTCGGCGCGGATGCGGTCACGGACGGTTGTCTCGGCGAGAGCGGCGAGCATCGCAGGCACGCCGTCGGCGATGACCCAGGGCGGGAGCATGGCGTGTAGCGCCGTGCTGCCGGCGGTGTACGGGTAGACGTCGCAGAGAACGTCCAGTCCATCGGCGCGCGCCCGTTCGAGTCGGGCCAGGGTGCGGACCGTGGCGCCCCAGGAGCGCCGGCCAGCCGTCTTGTGATGCGAGACCTGCAGCGCCGCGCCGGCCGAGGTGGCGATGTCGATCGCCTCCTCCAGCGCCGACTCCACCTGCGACATCTCGTCGCGCAGGTGCGTCACGTAAGGCTTTCTGTGCGCCGCGGCCACCCGGGCGAGCGCGATGACCTCGTCGGTGCTCGCGTTGACCCCCGGCGAGTAGATCAGGCCGGTGGACAGCCCGGCCGCGCCGGCGGCGAGCGCCTCGTCGAGCAGGTCGCACATCCGCTGGATCTCGTCGGGTCTGGCGCGCCGCTGCGCGAAGCCGACGACGGCGGCGCGGAGCGTGCCGTGGCCCACCAGGGCGGCGAGGTGGTTGCGCCGGCCCACGCCCTGCGCGGCGGCGAACTCCGCGAAGGATGGGTACGTCGCGGCGGGCGGGCCGAACGTCGCGGCGACCAGGTCTCGCACCGTCTCCGCGCGCAAGGTCGGGACCGGAAAGGGACTGATCCCGCAGTTGCCGCAGATCTCGGTGGTGACGCCCTGCCACAGCGGCGCGAGCCGCAGGATCTCCCGCTGCTCGTCGTCGCCGGCGAGCAGGTCGGAGTGGGTGTGCACGTCGATGAAGCCCGGGGTGACGACCAGGCCGCCGGCGTTTACCACCTCGGCCGCTGGGCTGCTGCTGCCGGGTGGCAGCAGCAGCAACCGGCCGTCGCGCACCCCCACGTCGACGGTACGGGCGGGCGAGCCGGTACCGTCGATGACGTTCCCGCCGGTGATCAGCAGGTCCAGCTGAGCCATCAGAGGACCTTGGACAGGAACGCGCGGGTCCGGTCGTGCCGTGGCGCGGTAAGGATCTCCCGCGGCGGGCCCTGTTCGATGATGAGGCCGTCGTCCATGAAGACGAGGTGGTCGCCGACCTCGCGGGCGAACCCCATCTCGTGGGTCACGACGACCATCGTCATGCCGCTGGCCGCGAGATCTTTCATCACCTCCAGCACCTCGCCGACCAGTTCGGGGTCGAGCGCCGAGGTCGGCTCGTCGAAGAGCATCAGCTTCGGCGACATCGCCAGGGACCGCGCGATGGCCACCCGCTGCTGTTGCCCGCCGGAGAGTTGCGCCGGGTAGTGGTGTGCCCGGTCGGCGAGCCCGACCCGGTCGAGCAGGCCACCGGCCTGCCTGCGGGCGTCGGCCGTCCCGACGCC
Source organism: Micromonospora sp. NPDC049497 (assembly GCF_044465805.1). NCBI lineage: Bacteria > Bacillati > Actinomycetota > Actinomycetes > Micromonosporales > Micromonosporaceae > Micromonospora > Micromonospora sp. NPDC049497. Next base: position 13,009 of record NZ_JBITMC010000020.1, read on the forward strand.
CTTTACGGCGACCAGGCCCTCCATCACGTTCTCCACGGCGGTGCGATGCGGGAAGAGGTGGAACCGCTGGAACACCATGCCGATCGACTCGCGCTGCCGGCGCAGCCTGGCGTCCGGCAACGGTCGCAGCCGCCCGCTGCGCTCCTCGTATCCGATCAGTTCGCCGTCGACGTAGACCCGACCCGCCTGGGGCTCCTCGAGATGGTTGAGGCAGCGCAGCAGGGTGGACTTGCCGGAGCCGGAGGGGCCGACCACGCAGACCACCTGGCCGCGCTCGATGACCAGGTCGATGCCGCGCAGCACCTCGATGCGGCCGAAGCTCTTGCGCAACTGCCGGCACCGCACCATCGGGCCGGTCATCGTGGGCTCCCGGTGAACCGCAGGTTGCGCCCGATCCGTCCGCGCAGCGTGCTCGGGACGGTGGTGCCGAAGCCGCGGCTGAACCGGCGTTCCAGGTAGTACTGGCCGATGCTGGCGACGGTGGTGAGGACCAGGTACCAGATGGACGCGACGATGAGCAGGGCGATCACCTCGAAGTTGGTCAGGTAGAGCCGCTGGGCGACGGTGAGCAGGTCGGCGCCGGCGATCACCGAGACCAGCGAGGTGGTCTTGAGCATGGAGATGAACTGGTTGCCGGTGGGCGGGACGATGATCCGCATCGCCTGGGGCAGCACCACCCTCTTCATGATCTTCGGGCGGGACATGCCCAGTGCCGCCGCGGCCTCCTGCTGGCCGGGATCGACGGCCCGCAGTCCGGCCCGGACGATCTCGCTCATGTAGGCGCCCTCGTTGATGCTGAGCCCGAGCAGCGCCGCGACGAAGCCGGTGACAAGGGTGTTTGTCTCCCAGGTCACCAGCTTCGGGCCGCCCAACGGCACGCCGAGGCCGATCTCCGGGAAGATCAGCGCGATGTTGAACCAGAAGATCAGCTGCACCAGCAGTGGGGTTCCGCGGAAGAACCAGACGTAGGCCATCGCGCCGGTGCGCAGGATCCGGCTGTCGGAGACCTGCATCAGCGCCACGACCACGCCGAGCACCACGCCGATCAGCATCGACGCGACCGTGAGCTGAATGGTGACCCAGAGCCCTTCCAGGATGACTCGGTCGAACTGGTAGGCAACGACGATGTCCCAGTGCAGGTTGGGGTTGACGGCGATGGTCCAGCCCAGCCAGACCAGGACCAGGATGGTCAGGCCGGCGGCCAGCCACCGCCCGGGCCGTAGGGGGTGGCTGATCCGGTTCGGCGCTGTGTCGGGCCCGTCCGGCCCTGGGCCGCCCGCAGCGGAGGTTTCCTGCTCCTTCACCGTAGGGTCCACCGCCGCGCTCACTTCTGGTTGTTGACGGTGGCCGCCTGGATGCCGCTGCCCGTCACGCCCCACTTCTCCAGGATCTTGGTGTACTCACCGCTGTCGATGAGCTCCTGGAGTGCCCGCTGCACCGCGTCGCGCAACTGGCTGTCCTTCTTGTCGATCGCGATGCCCCACGGGCCGGCATCGTACTGCGCCTCCAGCACCTCGTACTTGCCGCTCTCCTTGGCGAGCATCTTGGCCACCGGGTAGTCGACGATGGTGGCGACGGCCCGCCCGGCGTCGATCTGCAGCAGGCCGGTCGGGGCGTCCTCGCTCTGCGAGATCGTCATCTTCTTCGCGCACTTGGCGTTCTGCCCCTCGCCGATGGCGAGGTTGGAGCTGCCCTTGGCAAGCACGACGGCCCGGCCGCACAGGTCGGCCAGGTCCTTGACGCCGGCGGGATTGCCCTTGGCCACCATGATCGCGCCCCCGGCCTGGAAGTAGTCGACGAAGTCGACGGCCTTGCGCCGCTCCTCGGTGTCGCTCATCGAGGACATCGCCAGGTCCCAGCGGTCGGCCTGCAGACCGGGAATGAGACCGGGGAAGCTGGCATTGGTCATCTCCAGCTTCAGGTCGAGCCGCCCGGCGATCGCAGCGGCCAGCTCCGGGTCGACGCCGATCAGCTCCTGTGTGCCCTCCTTGTACATCTCCATCGGCGGGTAGCCCTCGGCGGTGGCCACCCGCAGGACGCCCTTCTCCTTGAGGGCGGCGGGCACCAGGTCGGCCGCCTTGGCGTCGGCGGCGACGGAGGCCGCGCCGCCGGGCTGCGGTGTCTGCCCGCTCGTCGACCGGCCACAACCGGTTGCCGCGATCGACAGTGTGACCAGACCGATGACGACGTGGAGCGCACGCTTCCTGAGCACGGTAAACCTCCTGGGCTGGGCGACTGGCGGGACCCTATCCGGGATCAGCAAGCATGAACAGCCTGAATGCTCTGCATGGTGAGCATCGGTGAATTCGATGCTCAACGTGGGCACCCTCAGTGAAAGAAGCTTCCACGCACAAGACGCGCCGCGGACCGTTGCCGGCCGCCGAGCCACCAGCCGCTGCGCACCCTCGACAGGGACGGGCTCCTCACCGTGGGCCGGCCGACCAGGCTGCGGCGACATGCGGCTCCGCACCCGCGGCGCCATCAGCGGCCGGCATGCGTCGGCACCGGCCGGAGCTCGATCTGATCTGCCCGGCAGCCGCCGTGCGGGAACCGCTGCTGTGGCACCCCGGCGTGCCGATGGCCCTGCTTGCCGGTTCGCCGCGGTCTTCGAGGACGACGACGTGGACGCGGCGGTTGCCTGCGTGGACGCATCGCCGCTGCCCTCGGCTTGACTGCCTGCGCCACCGGCACTGGCACCGGCGCGGGCGAGAGAACGCCAACGGCTCCCAGCCCTGCGGTCAGCAGCCCCGCCGTTCAAAGCCCGCAGCCTGAGGCTCCAGCCGAGGTCGACGCCAAGGCCGTGCTCGCGAAGCTGACCGTCGCGAAGGTCGGGCTCACGCGCGGTGCCGTTCAGGACGAAGACACCGATCCGAACAACCTGCTCGGACGGCCGAACGGCTACACCTCACGGGCGTCAGCCGACCTGCCCGGCGGCGACACCACCAGCGACAAGTACGGCATTGACCGCGGCCTCGTGATCGAGGTCTTCCCCTCCGCCGCCGACGCGGATCGCCGCTCGACGTACATCCAGGGCCTGCTCAAGAACGCCCCGGTTCTCGGCACCGAGTACCACTACCGGACCGGCGACGGCACCGTGTTGGTGCGAGTCACCGGGAGGGTGAAGCCGACAGCGGCGAAGAAGATCGAGCAAGCGGTCACCCAGCTCTGATGCGGCTGGCTGGAGATCAGCCCTGCCATGCGAGTGCGGAGCCAGGGGAGTGGCTATCGCGCTTGGCGTTATCCCTGGTGGGTGGCGCCGGCGTAGCGGTACACCGGCGGCGGGTCGTTCTCCACCTGGTAGCGGACGTACCGGTGCTGGACTGGCTGCAGTGGGTGTTCCTGCGCGCCGAGGTGGAAGCCGGCTTGGTGGAGCACCGCCACCGGTGGCAGCGTTCCCGCCTTACCGACCTCGACCGGTGCGAGCCGCCCACTGACCGCCAACGGCGTCCATCAATGCTCCGGTCGGGGGATGATCACTATCCGGAAGGGGATCGTCCGGCATGGGCTCTACAGTGTCGGGCATGACAGAGATCGAAACAGATTGGCGGGTGGTCGATGGCGTTGCGACGGCATGGTTCGACGCACCTTCGCTGATCGAGGGGGCTGCGCTGGCCGGGCGCATCATGGAGCTGTCGGCCGAGATCGTGGTCGACCTGCGCGCGACAGGCATGCGCGTGCGCCTCGACTCGGACGGGCACGCCGAGGCGGTGTCGGCGGCCGCGCGGGATCTCGGGCTGGCCGCGAACCCTGCCGTGCTGCAGCACCTGAGCGTCGTGTTCGAATCCGCGAACCCGTCTGTGGTGAGGCGGTTCTGGCAGGGCGTGCTCGACTACGCGCCTGGGGATGACGGCGGTTTGGCGGATCCGCTGCGGCGCGACCCCGCGATACGCATCCGGCAGTCGACCGAGCCACGGCCGTTGCGGAACCGCATCCACCTCGACGTGGTGCGGCCGGCCGTGGCGGTCGAGCAGGCGGGTCTTGGTGAGGCATCGGGACCGTTCGGGGTCTGTCATGCCGACCCCGACGGCAACGAGGTCGACCTGGTGCCGGGCGATGCGTTCGGCGAGGGGATCGGGACAGCCGACTGGCAGGCGGTGTTCAGCGCGATGGCGTGCTACCGCACTACGTCGCCGACGCAGCAGCGTGACCTGGCCGTCGCCGCAGCGGCGCTGGCCGACGACAGGGGCTTCCCGTTGCTGGTCGACCTGCGCCCCGGGCTCGTGATCATCGACAGCGGCAAGGACCAGTGGGACGACGACGCCCACGGCCTCGAGCTCGACTTCACCGACCTCGCCAAGAACCTCCAGACAGCCGCGCGCGAGCTCGGGGCCACCGCGGATCCGGGGCTGCCGCGCTTCGCTCAGCTCTTCCTCGACGCCGCCGACGTCGCCGCGGTCCGCGCGTTCTGGGTCGCCGCACTCGGATACACCCACGACCGGCGAGCCGGGGTCAGCGACATCCACGACCCGCGGCGGCTCAACCCGGTGCTGGTGTTCCAGGAACTCGACGCTTCGGAGACGGAGCGGCGCCGGCAGCGCAACCGCATCCACGTCGAGCTCGCCGTGCCGTCGGACCTCGCGCAGACGCGCCTCGCCGCGACCGTCGCGGCCGGTGGCCGGCTCCTTGACGAGTCGGAGGATCGCTGGCGGGTCGCCGACCCCGAAGGCAACGAAATGGTGATCGTCAGTGGGGCATGAGCACGCACGCCACGATTGATCGCCAGGGACGACGCGCCGTACAACGACGGCGATGGTGCCTGCCGACGGCTCGGCCTCGGGCGCCGCTCGACGCGACCTCATGCGGCTCTGTGAAGTTAGCGGAGTCAGCCGGTTCTGCAGCTATCTGTCGCGGGCCTCGGTAACCGTCGTGGCGGACGTTGGCGTGATGGACCCGGGAGTGGCACGAGACCGTCGCTGATCAGGGCTCGCGGGCGCCGTACACGCGCAGGATGCTGTGGCGCAGCGCTGCCGCCGTCTGCGCGGTGGTCATGCGGCCGGCGGCGACCTCGCCGCCGGCCGCATGCCCGAGCGCGATGGTCGCGGAGACCAACCAGGCCGGGCTGAGGGTGCCGTCGAACTCGCCGGTGGCCTGGCCGCGCCTGATCAGCCGCTCCAGGCGCTCGATGACCGCGGCATGCTGACGGTCGGAGTCCGCCTGGTCAACGGCGGTCACCGAGGGGTGCAGGAGCAGCGGGTACCGGTCGAACAGCCGCCAGGTGACGTCCAGCCAGCGCAGCAGCGCGTCGGTGACGGTGCCGCTGTCAACATCGGCGGCGTCGAGGGCGGCGACGGCTTCGGCGGTGATGCGCTCGATGACCGCGGCCACCAGCAGCGGCCGGGACGGGTAGTGGGCGTAAACGGTTTGGCGGGTGACGCCAGCCGCGGCGGCGACCTGTTCCACCTTCGCGTCTGGATGCCGACCGAGCACCTGGACGGCGGCGTCGAGCACAGCGGCGGCGCTGCGCTCGGCGTCCGAACGCCGCCGGCGGCGCCGACCACCCGTTATCTCCGACACGTTGTCTAATCTACCGCCTGGCATTACCGTATACACGATGTCAAAGATAAGCTCAGTCAGGGAGATCACATGACGCCCCGTACCGATCTGGCCGGCTATCTGGTCCGCTATCCGCAGGAGGCAGGACTGGGCGACGAGGATCCGGCGACCGTGCTGGACCGCTACCACACGCCGGACTATGAGCTCGTCAACGACGGCGTGCTGCTGGACCGGAAGCGGCTGCTGGATCACATCCGTCCGGCCCGCAGACGGGCCGCTGGTCTCCGTGTCGAGGTGGAGCAGGCCCTGGTGGACGGCGACCAGGTCGCCGCCCGGTACCGGCTTATCGCGGAGATGCTCAAGGGCGGCACCATCACCACGGAGATCTACATGTTCGGGGAGTTGGCTGCCGACGGTCGACTGCGCCGCGCCATCCAAGCCACCCGGACGATCCCATCCGCATAGGTCCACAGGTACGCCAAGCGGCGCTTCGACGGTGATGCCCACCGTGAGGTTCGCGCCCGCCCGATTGGGGCTCTGGCTTGAAACGTCTGGTGCCTCGCTCGGCACCCGGTGGCGTGCCGGTGTGGTCCGGCACGCCACCATGCCTACCGACCGCTAGAAACGGTGGAGGGGATAGCTCGGGTAGACGTAGCCGGCTCCCCAGTACGGCGGGTATCCGTAGTAGCCGTACAGGGACTCGTAGTACTCCGACTCGTCGACGAGGTCGGGGTCGTAGCGCGGCGCGTCGGACGCCCGGTCCCGGGACTCACTCACCCATACGGTGTCGTCGGAGATGTTGGTGACGGCGTCGACCAGTATGAACGAGTGGGTGGCGCCCAAGCCGAGGATGCCGCCGTGTTCCACCCGCAGCATCCGCACCTTGTGCTGCTGGCCGTCGACGAGCAGGTCGTCGACCTTGCCAAGGTCGTTTCCGTCCCGGTCGCGGACCTTACGCCCGCGGATGTCCCGGGCCGGGTCGGCGAGGACCTGGCCGCTGTCGCTGAGTCTGGTCAGCGCGATGGGGCTCTGGCGGTTCATCGTGGTGTCCCTTCCCAATGCCGGTTGCCCGCAGGCTGTCCGGCTGCCATTACCGTGTTGGTGCGGCGGGCAAACGGCCGAGGCAGTCAGGCGAGGTCGATCGGTGCTCGTCGGGCGACGCCGGGCCAGTGGTTGACGTATCCGTCTCTGTCGAAGGAAATCGTGGCGTTGCCGGTTTCCGACTCGATGCGCACACCACCACCGGGCAGCGGTTGCCGCTGGCTGTCGACGACGACGACGGCCAGGGACGGCGGCACGACCAGGCCGACCCGGGCATTCGTCGGGGCCGTTGCGGCGCTGTGCCGCCGCGGCAGCGTGGCGAACAGCGGTGCGCGGGCGACGGCGATCTCGCCGACAGCGTCGAGGCGGTCGGTGTCGTCGATGCCGGCCAGTGGCGCTTCCGGCCGTCCGACACGGCGTAGTGCCGCATCGAGATCGCCGCTCTCGTGGGTGTCGACCCGCCACTGTGCGGCGTCGCGCTGCAGGTGTACCCGGCGGCGCCAGCCGGCGCCCTCGGCGCTCACCGACAGCGTGGTGCACCCGCCGTCGGGGTCTCGGCGCAGGCGGTAGTGCAGGCAGTACGGCAGGACGCCGCCGGTGACCGTGACGCCGTCAGCGGCATTGAGCTGCTGGTCGACGACTGCCAGGTCGGTCCCGACAACGTCGAGGCGTTGCCACAGCAGCGCACGGCCCAGGGCCGGATCGAGCAGGGCAACGTGCTCCTGCGCAGTGTCCCTGGTGAGGGTGAGGCCGAACATGTTCGTCTCCCTTCGTCGGTCGTGGCGGCTGGCTCTACCCGTCCCGGTCGCCTCCGACGCGCGGCCGTCCACGGTTTTCGTAGCGATCTGCCTTCGGACCAGCTCGGTGAAGACGGTGCGCCCTATGCCAGCTACCCAGGCGAGGAGTTTCTCGTCGCGGGCGGCACGCAACGGTCGCCCGGACCGTCGGCGACGCCGTTGCCGAGCAGCTGAGGCACCAGATGGCCGGAGGGCGTTCGTGGACCCCTCCGCCGAGTTGCGGGGGTGGACGACCGCCTCCTCGGCCTGCCGTTTTGTCGTTGCACGGCCTGATGACAAGTCCGTGACGATCTCCCAAAGACGGTTTCCGGCCGGGCGTCGAGGAGACTGCTGAGGTCGAGGCACCGGACGGCAGGCACCGTACCCAGCGCCCGAATGGCAGGGCCCGATTCGTCAGGAGCCCGTACCGGCGCCGCGACCGCCCGTGCGTGCGCGGCTCGCGGCGGCACGGTTCCGACGACTGCCGTCACCCCTCGACGACCACGGGAGCGACATGTCTTCGATCGATGCTGTCCTGGACACCAATGCCCCCGCCGACGTCGGCGTCGGCGGGACCGAGCGGCGGGAGCAGGCGACCGCCGCGGCGATCCGCCGGCTACGCGATCCGCGCTGCGCCGGGCAGGAGCGCGACCGCCTGCGGCAGTCCGTGGTGTGGTGGCACCTGCCGCTGGCCCGACGACTGGCCCGGGGCTACCAGCACCGCGGCGAGACCCTCGACGATCTGCAGCAGGTCGCGGCGCTGGCGCTGGTCAAGGCGGTGGACGGATACGACCCGGACCGGGCGAGCAGCTTCACCGGCTACGCCACCCCGACCGTCCTGGGCGAGCTGAAACGGCACTTTCGGGACCGGGTGTGGAGTGTGCACATGCCGAGGCGGCTGCAGGAGCGGTGCCTGGAGGTCACGCGCGTGCGCGACGAGATGACGCAGCGCCTGCACCGGCGGCCATCGACCGGCGAACTCGCCGCCGCCCTCGGAGCAAGTGAGGCGGAGGTGCGCGCGACCGAGGGCAGCATGTCGGCGTATCGGGCGGACTCCTTGAACCGGCCGACGGGGCTCGACGGCGGCTGCGAACAGCAGGACCTGCTCGGCGCGCGAGACGAGGCCCTGGAAGCGGTGTGCGACCGGGTGACGCTGCGCGCCGCCGTCGAGCGCCTGGCACCCCGGGCCCGCCACGTGGTGCGCCAATACTTCTTCGGCAACCGGACCCAGGCGCAGATCGCCGCCGAGCTGAACACCTCGCAGATGACGGTGTCGCGGGTACTCACCCAGGCCCTCGCCGAGTTGCGTGCGGTGCTGTCCGAACCGAAATCGGAACTGCTTCGCGTCGGGAGCGGCAGCGGGGACCTGGGCGTGCGGACGTACGACGCCGGTCGGGGTTGCGCCGTGGTGACGGTTGGCGATGTCGCGGACGCGGCCGCGGCAGCGCGCCTCCGGCAGCTGCTCATGGACGTGGCGCTCGCCCGGCGGCCCCGCATGCTCGTCGTCGACCTGCGTCACACCGGGCACCTGCCGATGGCAGCCGCCCGGGCCCTGCTCGACGCCCGCCACGCCTGCGGACACGTGCGATCCCGCATCTGCCTGGTCAACGTCACCGCCGAGGTGTACCGCACCCTCTGTCGCACAGGCCTCAACCGGTTGTTCGACGTCCGCCCCGTAACGGGGCCAACTACCGGTCGTACACCTGCTCCGCCGGCCACAGCCGGCGACCACACCGCAGATGCCCACCCGACCGGCGCGGTTCGGTACCGGGCCCTCGGCGCGTCCCGACCGCCCGCTCATGTGCCAATCGGAATCGGTCAGCGGACATCGGTCATCGCCCTCGGCGCCCTGCCGCCACCGCCTATCGCGATGGCAGGATCCTCGCCGTCCATCCCCGCCGCAGCCGCCCGTACCGCCCGGTTCACACGGCCTCCTCTGCACGCGACCAGACCCCGCCGCCTGCGACAGCAGCCAGCTCAGCACAGGACAACACCTTCCGCCGCTCGCCCCGGCAGCCAAAAGCAGACCAGTACCGAGGTGTGCCAGTCCGACCTGGCCTGTGGCGGTCCCGTTCGACGGAACACGTCGCTGCGGAACCAGCCATCGATCGCCTCGTTGCCGGCCGGAGCCGCGCGCCTGCTCGCCAGCCGGTCAGCCGCTGACCCACGGCGAGGTCGGCTGCAGGACCGCCTCCCGCAGGGCGAGCGTTCGCCACCGGGTGACCTCCTGGTACTCAGGGTCGGCCACCATCCGGCTGAAGGCCGTCCGGCTCGGGTACCGCACGAGCAGCACGGCGTCCCACGCCTGGCCCTCCTCGGCCACCAGGGCCGGGCCGCCGTCGCCGGCGTAGAGCACCTCACCCCCGTGGCGCGGCAGAAACGTCTCCCGCAGCGCGGCCGCGTACCGCTCATACGACGTCCGCCCGCCGTCGGCGAAGCGTAGGAGGTTGAGCATCACCACGGGCGCGTCGGGATCGGCGGCGAGAAACTCCTTGAGGTCACGACCGGTCGGGTCGACTGCCATCGTGGTGTCTCCTGTCGTCGAGGGTGGCGACATCAGACCACAGGTTCCCGGGATCGGGAACCACCAGGCGCCGACGGCGCACTCGCGTCCACGAAAGGCCTGACAGGGTGACAAGGAGTGCAACTTCAGGCCGTGCAGGTCCGCAGCGCCCGCTGAATCTGCCTGCGATCGCATCGGGCTTCAGGACCTGCACTCAGGCTAGGCGGGCGGCGCGCAGCGTGAGGTAGTCGCGTTCGGGACGGCTCGCGGTCATCCGCGCCGCACGCAGGTAGCTCTCCCGGGCCCCGGCCACGTCACCGGTCTGTTCGAGCAGGTGGGCGCGGACCGCCTCGATGCGATGGGTGTACGCCACGCGATGGTCGCCGTGGAGCGTGCCGAGGAGTGCCAGCCCGGCGCGAGGGCCGTGCACCATCGCCAGGGCGACGGCACGGCTCAGTGTGACCAGCGGGCCGGGCGCGACGTGGTCGAGGACGTCGTACAGGGCAAGGATCTGCGGCCAGTCAGTGTCGTGGTGGGTCGCCGCCTCGTCGTGCAGCGCGGCGATCGAGGCCTGAATCTGGTACGGCCCGATCGGCCCGGTCCCCAACGTCCGGTGCACGAGTGCGACACCCTCGGCGATCGCGGACGCGTCCCAGAGGTCGCGCCGTTGCTCGGCGAGAGGCACGATCGCGCCGGTGGCATCGGTGCGCGCGGCATCGCGGGCGTCGGTTAGCACCATCAACGCGAGGAGCCCGGCGACCTCGCCCTCGGCGGGCAGCAGCCGGTGCAGTAGCCGGGTCAGCCGGATCGCCTCGGCCGTGAGGTCGGTGCGATGCAGGACGGGTCCGGCGCGGGTGGTGTAGCCCTCGTTGAAGACCAGGTACAGCACGTGGAGGACGACATCGAGTCGCGCCCGCCGCTGGTCGGCAGCGGGCAGATCGAACCGGGCTCCGGACGCGCGGATGCGCTGCTTGGCCCGGACGATCCGCTTCGCCATCGCCGCCTCCGGCACCAGGAACGCGGCGGCGATCTCGGCGGTGGTGAGGCCGCCGACGGCCCGCAGCGTCAGGGCGAGCTGCGAGGAGGGTGACAGGTCGGGGTGGCAGCACAGGAACAGCAGGACGAGCGTGTCGTCGACGTCCGCCCCCTCCGAGACCCCGGCCGGCTCAAGCGCGGCGGCCGCTAGCTCTCGCCGCCGCCGGGCGCTGTCGCGGCGCCAGAAATCGACCAGCGTCCGGGTCGCGACGGTCAGCAGCCAGGCGTGCGGCTGCCCCGGCACGCCGTCGGCCGGCCAGCGCTGAGCCGCCGCCAGCAACGCCTCCTGCACCGCGTCCTCGCACGCGTCGAACTGCCCGTGCCGGCGCACCAGGGTGCCGAGGACCTGCGGCGCGAATTCGCGCAGCAGGTCCCCGACGCGCTGGTCACTCACCACTGGTTACGACGGGGGCGGCTGGTGGTCCATGAGGCGGCGGACCTCCATCGGAAACTCGATGTAGGCGACCGCCCGGGATGCGATCTCGAGGGCCCTTTCCTCGCTCACGTCGACGATCCAGAAGCCCGCGAGGGACTCCTTCACCTCGGCGAACGGCCCGTCCGTCGGTAGTGGCGCGCCGTTGTGGAAGCGCACCGTGGTCGCCTGTGCCGGGTCAGCGAGCGCGTCGCTCGCCACCAGCTCGCCGTTCTCCCGCAGCTCGCCGTCGATGTCCATCATGAGCTTCTGCATACCGCTGATCCACTCCGGCGAGCGCGTCGCGAGCGTCTCACCCAGTCCACCGAACATCATGATCATGTACTTCATGCCGCATCCTCTCCGTCCGGCGCCCTCACCCGGGGCGCGGCTCCTGGTCGGAGCCGACACCGGTGTTCTGGACGTCCCGGGCGGAACTATTCTCCGGCACTCTCCCCGGTCTGGTCGCGATAGCCAGGCCCACCCGAACCATGCTCACGAAATTGCCAGCTCCCCCGTGCGGCGAGCCACCGGCAGCTTGCGGTAGACGGCTTTGTCGAAGGCCGGTGGCCGCTGGCGGGCGCTGCCCTTGGTGGCCCGGCGGGCGACTTGGTCCGACCGTTCGGGGATGACGTGGCGGATTCCTCGCTGCCGCAGGGCTCGACGGATCGAGTCATGCGCATAACCCTTGTCGGCGATCAGCACGTCGGGGCGCTTGCGGGGCCAACCGGGTCCGGGCTCGTTGACCCGGATCGTGTCCAGCAGCGCCAGTAGTTGGGGTTGTCGCCGGCCTGGCCGGGGGTGAGCAGGATCGACAACGGTCGGCCCGCGTCCGTCGACGGCGAGGTGGATCTTCGTGCTCAGTCCGCCGCGTGATCGGCCGATGGCCTCGCCATCTTGCGCACCAGGCGTCGCCGGACTTGTCGGGGAGCCCCCGGTTTGCGGGCGTCAGCGGCATGCTGGTGCGCCCGCACGATCGACGAGTCGATGCTGATCGTCCACTGCACCGGCATCCCGTCGTCATGCACCTGCCCCGCGGCGAGGATCCGATCCCACGTCCCGTCGGCGCTCCGCCGGTGCAAGCGTTCGTGGCAGGTCTTCCACGGCCCGAAGCCGGCGGAACCGCACCGCCGCGTCCCACAACACCCGACGCGCACCACGGCGGCGCACGCACCTCCACGGGCTGCTCTCGCCGGCGGCGTGGGTCGCCGGTACCTCTCTGCTGCTACTCACCATCGCGCTCCCGTCTCCTGCCAGCGGCGGACGGGGCCGAAGCCCGCCGCAGTCGGGGCGCTACCCCGGATGGCCGCAGCGGACGTCGGCGGCACACTGCTGATTCCAGCCGGCACCGCCAACTCCGGTCGCCGTTCGACGTTTGCCGGCGCGGCGGGTGCGGGTAGCGGCGGCGGACACGACAACCGGAAGGAGGCCAGACATGCGGTCGGACGAGACTCCCTTGCTGGTCAGGCTCGGCGACACCGACCAGACCGTCGCCACCGACGAGCAGGACATCCGCGGTCGACACGTGACCGATGTCGAGGGCAACGAACTCGGCAAGGTCGACGACCTACTCATTGACCGGCAGGAGCACCGGGTGCGCCTGCTGCGGGTCAAGCACGGAGGCATCCTCGGCATCGGCTCCACCGCCATCTTCGTTCCCGTCGAGGCGGTCAGCGCCGTCACCGAGGACACCGTGCGCATCGACCTGTCCCGGGAGCAGGTGTCCCGGGCGCCGGTGTACGACCCCGAGATCGTCGACGGGGGCCACTACGCCGACCTGTACGGCTACTACGGGTACGCGCCGTTCTTCGCGCCCAGCGGCATCGCGCCCCCGTACCCCGTCCCACCCACCCGGCGGTGACCCACCGTCGCGCGGTCCGCTCCGGCAGCGGGGGAGCCTGCACGCTGCTGCCGGACCGGGCCCCGCCCACTTGTGAAAGGACAGCCATGGCTGAGGTGCCGTCCGTCCCGGAGGAGCCATCGTTCCGGCTCTTCCGCGAAGACCCCCGTCCCGGCTCGGCGGACACCCGTTTGCTCTGCGCCGTCGTGGCGAGGATGCAGCGGGATCCCCGCGTACGCGCCGAGCGCATCTGCATCGAGGTCCAGAACCGAGTGGTCATCCTTGCCGGCGTCGTCACCGCCCCGGACATCGTGCCCCTGGCCGGCGGCCACGCCTGGGGCACGCCAGGCGTCCATGACGTCAGCAACCAACTCCGGTGCCTCGACGAACCGTCCAGCGGACCGGCGTGAGCCACCGGCGGACGACAACCGGGGAGGGACCCATGACCGGCCACGGCGCGGCACCACCGGATGGCTCCGGGACACGACGGATTCCGGCCGTGGTGGTCGCCGCGACCCTCACCGTCGTCGTTGTGCTCACCACGGTGTGGGCATCGTGACGGTCGGCCTGACCCGGGTCGCCCTCGACGGACACCGGCCCGGAGACCTCGTCGGCGGTCCTGGCACGCCCGTGGCGAGCGCTCGTCCATCTCGCTGCGGCGTGGACGGGCACCCTCGCCGCGGTGGGGGTAGCGGGCTGGCTGGTCACCGTCGTGCTCGCCGGCTCGGGGCCAGCCAGGGCGGACCTGACCGTCGAGTGGATGGCTGCCCACCGGGCTTCGTTGCTCGACCCTGTCGCCACGGTGGGAAGCAGGCTTGGCAACAACCACTGGATTCTCGCCGGCACCCTCGCCGCCGCCACCCTTCTGCTGGCGCTGCGTGGACGCTGGTGGCCCGTGCTGTTCCTGGCCGTCGTCATGATCGGCGAGGTGACCCTGTTCATCACCTCGTCGATCCTCGTCGGTCGGCCCCGACCGGCCGTGCCTCACCTGGGCCCGGAGATTCCGCCGACGGCGAGCTTCCCGTCCGGCCACGTCGCCGCCACGATCTGCCTGTACGCCGCCGTGGCGATGCTGACCTCGCACCTGACGACACGCTGGTGGCGATGGGCCGGTGTCGCGCTCGCCGTCGTCCTGCCCAGCTGTGTCGCCGCCGCCCGTCTCTACTGGGGCGTGCACCATCCCCTCGACACCGTCGGCAGCGCTCTGCTCGCGGTCTGCTGGCTCACCGCCTGCTGGGCGGTGCTGTCCCCGCTCGACGACCCCCCACGGCAAAGCCCCACACGCGAACCGGCCTCGCTCAGTGCGTGACGCGGTAGCCGCGGAAGTCGTACTGATAAAGGCCGGCGGCGTCCGGGCCCGGACGGCCGGTGGTGGGGTCCTCCCGCAGCACGTACACCATCGCCCGTTGCGGCGCGGCGGTCCTCGTCGCGGACGAGGCGGTCATCGGTTCCTCCAGCGGTTCGACGTACACCGGTGGCAGCTCGATCTGGAGTCGACGGGTTCCGTCGAGCGGGCCGCCGTGGAACTCGGCGACGTCCTGTCGGTTCACGCGGCGCCCTCCGGTCTCGGTTGCTTCGTCCGTCGGTCGAGTCCTGCTGGTCAGGGACGTTCCCAGAAGTCGGGGCCGATGGGTTCCTGGTAGTCGGAGGAGGCGACGAAGAAGCCCTCGTCGTCGACCTCGATGGGGAGTTGGGGGAGACGCCGACTGGCGGGGCCGAAGATGGGTATGGCGTTGTCGGTGATCAGGAACTGCGACTGGTGGCAGGGACAGAGCAGGCGGTTGGTCTGCTGTTCGTAGAGGCTGGCGGGGCAGCCGGCGTGGGTGCAGATCTTGGAGTAGGCGATGTAGTTGCCCCACATCCAGTCCTGCTTGCCGACCTCCTGGTTGTTCTCACGCGCCTGCAAGGCGTCCAAGGGTCGTAGATGGATGAGCAGGGTGACGGAGTCGGCGTACTGGTTGCTGACGCCGTGTGGGATACCGGGGAAGACGGTGACCTGCGCTCCGGGGAGCAGGTCGGAGGGGCGTACCGGCCGGCCGTCCTCGCGGACCAGACGGACGCGGGTGATGGCGCCCTGCTCGTCAGCGGGAGCGAAGCCGGTACGGAACAGTTGGTTGTCCTTGTGGGGGTCGGAGATGAGGCCGCCGACCAGGGGCGCTGCGGCGACCGCCCCGACGGGAACGAGGCCCGCGAGCAGGGACACGCCCAGCAGGGGACGGCGTCTGACCCCGAGTTCGTCGGCCATGTGCAGCATGGTCTGGCCGGTGATGACCCGGTCGTCGGGGGAGACCGCCCCCTCGTGGCGGTCCTGGATGGACACCTCCTTGGGTAGCAGCTTCTTGCCCCACACGAGGATGCCGAACCCGACACCCAGCAGGGCGATGCCCATCGTCGTCCCCAGCAGGGGGGTGTAGTACTCCTCGATCTCACCGAGGAGGCGGTAGCGCCATGGCCACCAGATGAAGACGGCGAGGAAGGCCGTGCTGGCGAGGCCCGCGGTGAGGAAGAGCAACGTGACGGTGCGGACCAGCCGCCGTTCGGCCTTGGAACCGGCGGCGACCTGAGGCTCGTAGTGGACGATCTCGATGTCGTCGCGGCGGGCGCCCTCGCGGACCACCTCGAACCGGGACAGCGACCGATCGGTGACGTCGACCGGTTCGCGGCTCTGTTGCGTGCGGTGCTCGGTCATGACTTGCCCGCGATCCAGAGGCTGGCGAAGACCAGCGCGACGATGCCGACCAGGAAGATCGCCAGCCCCTCGGTGGAGGGGCCGTAGCGGCCGAGGTTGAAGCCGCCGGGATCGTGGTCGGTCTGGATGACCTGCTGGATGTAGGCGATGACGTCCGCCTTCTGCTCCGGCGTCAGGGTGTTGTCGCCGAAGATCGGCATGTTTTGCGGACCGCTGAGCATGGCGGCGTAGATGATCCGGTCACTCGCCGGGTAGAGGCTGGGAGCGTACTTGCCGGAGGACAGGGCCCCGCCCCCGCCACCGAAGGCGTGGCACTGCGAGCAGTTGACGCGGAACAACTCGCCGCCGCGGGCGAGGTTGGCGTCGTCGACCAGCGCGTCGACATTGTCCGGCACCACGGGTCCCACGCCGAGGGAGTCGATGTACGCGGCGAGTTGACGTACCTGCTCGTCGGTGTACAGCGGGGGTTTGCGTTGCGCCTGGGCCTCCTGGCGCGCCAGGGGCATCCGGCCGGTGCCGACCTGGAACTCCACCGACGCGCCACCGACGTTGATCAGACTGGGGCCGCGCCCCTCGACACCCCCGGCGCTGCGGCCGTGGCAGGTGATGCAGCCGACTTCGAACAACGCCTCGCCCTCGGCCGCGGCGGCGCTCAGCCGAGGCTCCTCCTGCGCCTGGGCGGCGGGCGTGAACAGGGTGTAGGCGCCACCGGCCAGCACCAGCGCGATGACCATCCGTACGACGCCGGCGGTCCGTCGTCGAAATTGGCTGAGGCGGGGCGGTCCCTCCGGTCGGATGGAACGGCGGCGTGAGATGCGCATGACGTCCTCTGTCTCGCAGGCGGGCGGCTCGGCGACCACTGCACGGTCTTATACCAAAATGCGGTATTCGCGCCAGTTATGCGGTCGCTTCGCCGCGCTACCCGTCTCCGGAGGCCCCTAACGCCCACCGACCCCGTTTTTTTCGGGCGGCGGCCGATGTCGCGACGGGCAATGCTCGGTCACCTGCGCCCCTGCGTGCCGGGCGGGCATCGTGGGTACGGCAGTGCGATGCTGCTGAAGAACCCGGCCGACCTGCTCCGGCTGGCGGTCGTCGCGCTGGTCGTCTATCCGGCGCTGGTAGTGATCCTGCGGCTGTCCGGTAAGCGGACCCTGTCCAAGCTCAACGCGTTCGACCTTGTGGTCACCGTCGCGTTGGGTTCCACCCTGGCCACGATCCTGCTGTCCCGCGACGTCTCCCTGGTGGAGGGGATCCTCGCGTTGACGCTGCTGGTGGCGCTGCAGTACGTCGTCGCTCTGCTCGGCGTGCGCTGGCCGCCGTCGCAGCGGCTGATCAAGGCACGACCGACCATGCTGCTGCGCGACGGGCGGATGCGGCACGCCACCATGCGCCGCCTCCGGGTCGCGGAGAGCGAGATCCGCCAGGCCGCGCGCAGCCAGGGCGTGGGCGACACCCGGAGCCTCGCGGCGGTGGTGTTGGAGACCGACGGAAGCCTGAGCATCCTCACACGGTCACGACTGGGCGATGGCAGCAGCCTGGCCGACGTCGTCGACCATGGCCGGTAGCGGCGCTCCTCGAAGAGGCCGCTGGCCGCCGTTGCGCTGGGCCTGGTCCGTCGGTCCGTTGGCTCTGGCCCTGCGCCACCTCTGCACGAACAGGCGCGCCGCGGTGCTGGCCACGGCCCTCGCGGCGGCTCTCGTCGCCGGAATCGTCCTGCTGTCACGCTGACGGTGGCAGCGCCGGGCCGTCGATCTGCGCCCAGACGGTTTTGCCATCGCCGAAGGCGAAGAAGCCCCAGTCGGTCGCCAGGGCATTGACGATGGGTAGGCCCCGGCCGCCTTCGGATAGCTGACCCGAATCCGTCACCGCGGCCGGGCGCGGAGTTCCGACCGCCCGGTCCCGGACGCTGATCCTCAGGGACCCCGACAGAGCCGTGGCCGTGATGTCGACCTCGGTTGCGGCATGCAGAACCGCGTTGCTGATCAGCTCCGAGGCGATCACCATCGCCCGGTCGGCTGTCGAGTGCATGCCCCAGGCCCGGCAGTGTGCGGCGACCAGGCGGCGAGCGGCGGCGGGCGACTGCCGGTCGGCGGGCAGGCTGAGGTGCGCCCGGCGGGGATCGACTGCTTCGTGCCGGGCGGGACCATGAACGGTGGCTGTCCTGAGCGTCGTCTGCCTGCCGAGGGTGGCGTGCAGCAGCCGGCCGGTGGGGGTCAGGGAGTTCACCGACAACACCAGTTCCGGTCCGTCCGTCCGGTTGGTCGCCCACCTGCTGAGGAACGCGGCGACGGTTGCCGCGTTCGAGGTCGGGATCGCATTCAGATCGAGGACGAGGGCCAGCGGAGCGTCGAGACCGCCCTCGAGCAGCAGATCGGCAAGCCGTGGTTCCTGGTCAGGGGTGAGGGTGCCCATGAGGGTGATCGTGGTGCTGCCGCCGTCGAGGTCGCGGAGGATCCGCCAGGTCATCGGAGTCACGAGCGCCGTCCGCGGGCCGACGAGCCGTAGATCGTGCCGGTCGTTCTAGTGGCGGGACGGCTGAGGGTGGCCGCGACGCCGGTGACGCGGAGCACCTCGGCGACGATGCCGGTGGCGTTGCGGAGGATCAGGACGCGTCCCTGCCGGGCGGCCAGCCGGTGGGCGTCGACCAGTTCCTTCACCGCGCTGGAATCGATCAGTGTGGTGTCTCGCAGATCAACGATCACCCACTGGGAGGCGGTCGCCGCCAGGGTCGACTCGACAGCGGCGCGTACGTGACCGGAGAAGGCCATGTCCATTTCTCCGGCCAGGAAGAGGGTCCTCGGCGTAGGGCCGTCGCCCGAGGTCCGGATGGTGAACACGAGGAGTGTCGTCGCCTTTCCCGATCCAGGTCGTCGCTGACGGATACCTGCACGGTTGCAGCTAATGCGGATCGGATGCAACCGTAACCTCCCTGGTCGTGAATGGGCGGGGAGGGGCCGCCCTCGCGGGCAGGGGCTCCGGCGGTGCGGCCCGGGAGCCTAGGGAATCTCGGCGGACTGCTCCCAGCGCTGCCACCACTGGTCCTCCGTGGGCTCGCCGGCCGCGATCACCAACGCGTTGATCAGCTCGGCGGCCGTCCGGTGCCCGGCGCCAACCGTCTGCACCAGGCGTCGGATCTCCTGGGTCCGGTGTCGCATGACGTCGCCCACCAGCGTCTTGCCGGCCTCGGTGAGGGTCAGCAGAGCCACCCGTCGGTCCGAGGGCCGCTGGTGCCGAGCCACCAGGTCCCGGCGTACCAGGCGGTCGCACGTCCTCGTCGCCGTGGACGGGTGCACGTGCAGCGCGGCCGCCAGGTCCACGGTGCGCAGCGGACCGCAGGAGGCGAGGACGACCAGGGTCCGGTACTGCGACAGGGTGACCTCGACGTTCAGGGTCGCCAGGGTTCGAGCGGTGATTCCCACCACGGTGCGGCTGAGGGCCGAGAGTCCGTCGACCAGTTCCTCGCCGCCGGCCGTCGACCGGACATCGCTCTCCGCGTAGAGTTCCACTGGAAGATGATTGCACGTGTACACGCAAAACGTTCGGGGTGG
This sequence comes from Micromonospora sp. NPDC049497, assembly GCF_044465805.1. Classification (NCBI taxonomy): domain Bacteria; kingdom Bacillati; phylum Actinomycetota; class Actinomycetes; order Micromonosporales; family Micromonosporaceae; genus Micromonospora; species Micromonospora sp. NPDC049497. The sequence goes on from NZ_JBITMC010000020.1 coordinate 32,346, forward strand.
AGCCGTTCATGCAGACGAGCAACCACACGCTCCCGGTCGACCGCGCGACGAGGTGGGAACACCGCACGGCGCTGCCGCTGACGATCCTGTCGGTCGTCTTCCTGGTCGTCTACGCGGCACCCATCCTTCGGCCCGACCTGGACCGGCCGTGGCAGCGGACGTGCGAGGTCGCCACCGTCGTCATCTGGCTGGCGTTCTGGGCCGACTTCCTGGTGCGCCTGGCGCTGACCGACCGCCGGCGGCGGTTCCTTCGGCAGCACCTGTTCGACCTGGCCGTGCTGGTCCTGCCCGTCCTCCGGCCGCTGCGGGCACTACGGCTGATCACCGTGGTGCTGACCCTCAGCAGACGGACGGAAACGTGGGCCCGTGGTCGACTCGCCGTCTACGTCGGTGTGACCACCATGCTGCTGGTGCTGGTGTCCGCGCTCGCCGTGCTGGACGCCGAGCAGTCGTCCGCGGAGGCCAACATCGCCTCCTTCGACGACGCCCTGTGGTGGGCGACGGTCACCATCACCACCGTCGGCTACGGGGACCACTATCCGGTCACCGTCGCCGGGCGCTTCGTCGCTCTGGGGCTCATGGTCGGCGGCATCGGTCTGATCGGCTTCGTCACCGGTTCGCTGGCCACCTGGATCGTGGAGCGCGTCTCCGACAAGGGGCAGCCGCCCGCCGCCACGAGTGAGGACATCGCCGTCCTCCGCGCCGAGATCGCGTCCCTGCGTCGGCAACTCGCCCCGCCGGCGCCGCGGAGCGGCGACGACGAGCAGGAGTTGCGCACCGATGCGTCCCATCCCTCCCGCTGACCGTACCCAGGGCAGGGAGCCGGCTGCCGGTCAGCACACCGACGGTCGCGTCTCCAGTGGTTCCACCCGCTGGCGGGGGCTGCCCCTGGCCCTGGGGTTCATCGCGACGATCCTGCTGGTCGACGTCGTGGCCGGCACGCAGGCCGTACTCATCGGCTTTCTCAGCCTGGCTCCGCTGTTCGCCGCTGCCGTCGACACCCCCCGCCGCACCGCCGTGGTCTCGGCCGCCGCGACCTCGGCGGCGGTGGCCGCCGGACTGCCCAGCGGAATGCTCGGCGGCCTCGACCACCTGCTCCGGGTGGCGGTGGTGATCGCCGTCAGCCTGATGGCGGTCTACGTGGCACGGGCCCGCACCGGGCGAGAGGAACGGCTGCGCCGGATGACCGAGATCGTCCGGGCCACGCAGGCCGCGATCCTGCGCGAGCCGCCCCGGCGGGCGGCCGGAGTCCAGGTCTCCGCCCGGTACGTCTCCGCCCACGAGGAAGCCGGTGTGGGTGGCGACCTGTACGAGGTTGTCGCCGACCCGGAACAGCTGCGGATCATCGTCGGTGACGTCTGCGGCAAGGGGCTCGACGCGGTGCGGCTGGCCGCCGCGGTGACCGGGGCGTTCCGCCAGTCGGCGATCACCCGCTCGAACCTGACGCAGGTGGCGTGCGACCTGGACGACCTCGTCGGCCGGGAGCCGGTGCCGGCTCGGGGCACGACGTTCGTCACCGCGGTCCTGGTGGAGCTGCGCGGGGCCGAGATCCGCCTGGTCAACTGCGGTCATCCCGCGCCGATTCTCCGGCACCACTCGGGCGAGCTGGAGGAACTCGGTACGCGTCCGCCGGACCGTCCGCTGGGCCTCGGCGGATCCCGGTCGGCGGCGACAGTGCATCGCTGGGAGATCGGTGAGCGGCTGCTGCTGCACACCGACGGCCTGGTCGAGGCGCGTGACCGCGCCCGGACCTTCTTTCCGTTGGCCGCGCTTCGGACGTGCCTGGCGGGGCCGAGCGTGGACGCGTCCCTCGACGCGGTGTGGAACGCCCTGCGCCGGCATGTGGGCGGTGAGCCCCATGACGACATCGCCCTGCTGCTGGCCGAGCGCCTGCCCGCGAACGCGGCGACCGAGGGACCGGGGCCGTATGCCCGCAGCCTGGTCCGCGAGACCGGCGCCGGGTAACCTTGTCCCAGGGTTTCATGTATGGATGCAGGTATCCGGTGCCCCGGCCTGGACGGGAGAGCAGCGTGGAGTTGTCGACCGACACGATCCGCACCGGCTCTGCCGTACGGATCCGGCTCAGCGGCGAGATGGACGTCGCCACGAACGGCCTCGTGCACGACGCGGTCCTCGCGTCGTTGACCTCCGACTCGGTACGGCAGGTGGTCCTCGACCTCGCCGACCTGACCTTCATCGACTCCTCCGGGATGGGCACCCTCGTCGCCTGCCAGCGGGCCGTCGACGTGCGCGGCGGGACCCTCCGGCTGGCGAACCTCACACCCTTCGTCCGACGCCAGCTCTTCGCCGCCGGCCTGCTCGGCCTCCTCGGCGGAATGGAGAGCGACCCGGCCGGCGGAGCCTGACCAGCCTCGCGTCGGTGGCCGCCACCGACGCCCTGCAGGTCTTCAATGGTCGTCACCGCCCGGCGGTAGCCGGCGGCTGATCGCCGTCCGGTGTGCGGGAAGCGCGACGGTTGCCAGATCGCGGAGTACGGCGTCCAGCAGCCGCGCGACACGGGGCTGCTGACCGGAGACGAGTCGGATGTCGTCGACGATCATGGCCAGGAGAACGTCGTACGGGACCCCGTCAACCCGGACGCGGACCCGACCCTCGTCGTCGCGGACGACGTGAACCGGGTCGGGGCGCGCCGCGAGTCGGCGGAGGAGGTCGTGTGCCTCCTGCACGGCCCGTACGGCGGTGGTGACGTCGTTGACCGCCGGGGACAGCGCACGTTCGGCGATGTCGGCCAGCTGCCGGAAGCCGAAACCGACGTCCTGTCCGGGGGCGCGTTCCACGCCGATGGTCACGCCCTGGTCGACCCGTTCGGCGGGGACCGTGCGAGCCGTGCCGCCGGCAAGCTGGTGTACGCGCACCAGGGGTGAGCCCGCGACGACGAAGTCCCCCGGTGCGGGGACGACGGTGAAGGCGCAGTCGTACTCGCGTGCCAGTCGAGCGAGCAGCGCCAGATCGACAACGCTGACCATCCCGGATTCCGGAGCCGGCACGGTCTGGGTGACCGCGCCGGGCACCACCACCGCCCGCTCGTCCGGTGGGGGAAGATGCGCGATCGACCGTCGGGTCTGCGCCCCGATCGAGGCGATGATGTGCGACACCCGCATCACCGTGGTGATGTGGTGCAGGTAGTAGATGAAGGTGCCGCTGCTGGCCAGGACCAGCGACATGGCCACCGCGAGCGACAGGTCCGGGAACCGCTCCGACTCGCGATCCGGCAGCGCGGCGAGCACCACCATGGCGAACAGGAAGGTGGCGACGAACGTCCCCAGCGTCGCCTGGATGGCCCTATCCTGCAGAAAGGTCCGGAGCACCCGGGGGGAGTACTGGCTACTGGCCAACTGCAGGGCCACCACCGTGATGGAGAAGACCAGCGCGGTGAAGGAGATCATCGCCGTGATGATCGCCGACAGCAGCGACCGGGCCCCGTCGGGTCCGCTGGGCAGGATCCCCTCGACGGGAAGGTCCAGTTGAAGCTCCAGCACCGACAGGCCGACCGCCGTCGCCACCGCGCCCAGCGCGAAGACCGCCGGCACGAGCCAGAAGCTCTCCCGGACCGCGGCGAGCCCCGCGGACAGGGTACGGGGACGGCTCACCAGGTCCACTTCTTCGACGTCACCCGCTCATCGTGGCGCACTGCGTGCGAACGCGCGCCCCGTCCGTGGACGCTGCCGCCTGGCGTGGCCACCCTGATCGGCGCCTGCTCCCTGGCCTGCTCGACCCGGGTACAAACCCCCGGACGAGTGTGAAGCGGGCACGTGGGGGTAGCGGCCTCTGATGGATGCGCTGCACCTCAGCTACGCCCTGGTGGGGGTCCTCGGGGTGCTGATGGCCTTCTGGTCCAGCGCCATCCGTCGGGTGCCGCTCAGTGAGCCGCTGCTCGCGCTGATGGTGGGCGTACTGGCCGGTCCGGTTCTCGGGCTGATCGACCTGCGTCACGACGAGGCGTCCGTCCTGACGCTGGAGGCGAGCCGGCTGCTGCTGGCCATCTCGCTGATGGCGGTGGCGCTGCGGTTCCCGCTGGCGGACTACCGGTCGGTGATCCGTCCGGTGGGGGTGCTCCTCGCCGTCGCGATGGCCGGTATGGCGGTGGTCAGCGCCGGCCTGGCCTGGGCCGTCCTCGGTCTGCCGGTGGCCCTGGCGGTGTTGCTGGGTGCCTGTGTGACGCCGACGGACCCGGTCCTGGCCTCCAGCGTCGTGTCGGGTGGACCGGCCGAGCGGCAGTTGCCGGCTCGGCTGCGTCAGGTGATCAGCGGGGAGTCGGGCGCCAACGACGGGCTGGCGTTCGTCTTCGTCGTGCTCGCGCTGTCGGTCGTGACATCCGGGTCCTTCGGCGGTCACCTGCGGGAGGCGGTGTGGGGGGTGCTGGGGGCCGTGGTGGTCGGCGTGGCGGTCGGCTACGCGGCCGGCCGGGCCGTCATGGCGGCCGAGGCTCGGGAGGACGTCGACGAGGGCTCCCTGCTGATCTTCACAGTCGTACTCGCCGTCGCGGCCCTGGGAGTCGCCCGGGTGGCGCACACGGACGCGATTCTCGCGGTGTTCGTGGCCGGCCTGGCCTACAACGCGGTGATCGGGGAGGAATCGCGGGCGTCGGAGCAAAGGCTCGACGACGCGCTGACCCGCTATCTGGTGTTGCCGTTGTTCTTCCTGCTCGGTGTCGAGGTGCCGTGGCGTGACTGGCGCGACCTGGGCTGGCCGCTGGTGGCGTTCGTGGTCGCGGTGCTGGTGTTGCGCCGCCTGCCGGTGGTCGTGGCGCTGAAGCCCGTCCTGGCGTTGTCCTGGCGGAGTGTGGTGTTCCTGGGCTGGTTCGGGCCGATCGGCGTGTCGGCGCTCTTCTACCTCACCCACAGCCAGCAGGAGGGAGCCCGGGATCCCCGGCTGTGGGTCGCCGGGAGTCTGGTGGTGGTGGCGAGCACGGTGGTGCACGGCATCACGGCCACACCCGGTCGTCGGTGGTACGCCCGACGGTCGTCCTAGTCCGCCGGGGGAGAGGCGGCGACCGTCAGCGGTTGTCGGCGTGGACGGTGAGGGTTTGCGATGCCTGCGGTGGGTGGATGGTGATGTCCTGCGTGATCGACGCCACCCGTATGCCGCTCTCCGCGAAGCGGTCCAGCACCCGCCGGGTGACCTGGTCCTTGACCTGTCGGGCGGCCCGTACCGGCACCACGAACCGTGCCGACAACTCGACCCAGTTGGAGGTGGCGCGGACGAACACGCGGGGATCGACCTCCGCCTCGGCCACCGGGTAGCGGTGGCGCATCTGCTCGATGGCGCGTCGCGCCTCGACCGTCGAGGAGATGTTCTGCGCCTCCTCGCACAGGATGCGCTCCGCCAGGTGCCAGTCGGCCTCATAGGGGACGGGCAGGGTCAGTTCCTCCCACAGATGGTCCAGCACCATGCTGCTGTTGTAGACCGGTGTGTTGAACACGAGGCGGTTCGACAGGGACACCACCCGTCCCGTGTACTGACGGCCGCGAATCCAGGAATCCGGGTCGGAGGAGGAGCCGCTCTCCAGGATGCGGGTACGCAGCGGAGTGATGTCCAGGACGTCGCCGCGTACGCCGCACATCTGGATCCGGTCACCGACGCGGTACTGCCGGCCGGTGAGGATGCTGATCCACCCGGCGAACGCGCCGATGACTTCCTGCATGGCCAGTGCGAGCCCGGCGGCGAGCAGGCCGAAGACCACGCCGACCCGGCCGGCGAACGGTCGCCACAGCAGGGCCAGCGCGAACAGCAACGCCACGACGGTCAGGTAGTGCACCGCCTTGCGCAGGTAGTAGCGGTTGGTGGTGTCCTCCACCCGGCGGGTGGCCAGGCGTCCGGCCAGTACGGCGAGCACGATGGCCAGCACGATCAGCACGAGGCTGGTCACGAGGCGACCGCTCACGCTGCTCGTGTCCCAGACAGCCTCCAGGAACCGCTCCATGCTGATTGCCCATCGTCTTCGGCGGCGACCGGCGATGCGGGCCTGTCGCGTCGTTTCCACCATAGGCAGCCGCCAGCGGCGGAATCCCGGAAACGGCTTGGCGGGGAGCTAACCTCCGGAGCGACGACCGGCGCCGGTGGCGGCCAGGATGACGGTGAGGCTGGCGCAACCCGCCTGGGCGATGAAGCCGGGAAGGCCGAGACCGCGGACATCGACCCCGCTCAGCACGGCGACGACGGTGGCCAGTAGCGCTGCGGTGACGCCCAGGACCGGGGCCAACCAGCGCGGAATGGCATCGCGCGCCGGTACTGCCAGGTGACCGAGCGCGCCGGCGACCAGACCGACGACGATGGCGCCCAGCATTGCACTGACTGTCATTGCTCCTCCGGTGTAGGTGGCATCGGGTGGCTCACTCCCAGGTCCTCAGCGCCTGCGCGACGAGTGCGGGCCTGCCCTCGAAGGCCCGGTACGGGCCGGGCGGCCCGAGGGCGTAGCGGTCGGCGAGGCCACGGTGGGAGAACCGGATCACGGTGCCCTGCACGGTCACCAGCTGCGGCGGAGCCGGCGCGGACGGGCCCGCCGACAGCACGAGCAGGGTCCCGTCGGTCAGGTCCACGTCGCGTACGACGAAGGCCTTGTCGGCGATGACCCGGTCGACGGTGGCGGTCACGGTGAGCCGGTCGCCCACCTCCGCCCGGGCGATGGTCCCCAGTCGGGTGGTGGGCGCCGGCTCGGGGCTGGGCTGGGGGACCGCGGGCGGGTTCGTGCAGCCGGCGGTGAGCAGGATCACCGCCGAAAGCGCTGCCAGTGCCGGATGCATCGGGCCGGGCCACCTGTCCACCAGCGGTTCCTTCCCCTCGGTCGTGCCGCCTGTTCAAGGACTTCCCGCGCATGTGGCGACACGACCGCGAAACCATGACGGTTGCGTGACTATCTCGCCGGCGGTTCGGTCGCGGCACAGAGATGGTCCGGTGGCCGCGACATGAATCTGGCCGGTGCCCATCCCCGCGGGTAGCCTGACAGCCACACGGACTGCTGCATGCATACATGTTTCGTGGGCCGAGCACCGCGGACGGAAGACGGAGGTCCAGCAGGGTCGGGCCGGAGCCGTGGTGCTGCGCTTTCCGCCTCCCCTCCTTCCCAGCAACAGATCGGACTCCGACCGTGACTCCACACCCCGGTGCCCGTCGGTCGCCCTACCGCCTGGTGGTGCCCGTCCTGCGGCGCACCGCGACGGGTGCGTCGCGAGTCGTCCGTTCCCGGTGGTCCAAGCGGATCGTGGCCGCGGCGGCTCTGGTGACCGTCACCGTCGTCGGTGTCACCGTCGGCGTCCTGCTGGGTGCCCGGGGCGAGAGTGACGTAGGACCGTTCCGGGTGGCGTTCCACCTGACCCTCGGCACCGAGGGGGGCACCGAGGTCGCGGTGCCACCCCTGGGCTCACTCTTCGTCGACAGTCACGACGGCCCGGCCCAGCTGACCGTCCGCCTCGACTCGCTGGACCAACGACGCACCGAAGCGCTGATCAACGATCCCGCAGCCCTGGCGCAGGCCGGAGACACCGCGCCGCAGGACCTCCGCGACGCGCTGGTCCGCCTCGGGCTGCGTACGCTCGGAGCGTCGGTCCTGGTCTCGATGCTGCTGGCGGCCGTGACCCTCCGGTCCGTCCGCCGGGTCGCCTGGTCCGGCGGTCTTGCCCTGCTGATCACCGGCAGCACCCTCGGCGTGGCCGCCGGGACACTACGACCGCAGGCGTTGGCGGAGCCGCGCTACGAAGGGCTGCTGGCCAACGCCCCGGCGCTCATCGGTGACGCCCAGCGCATCGCCGACGACTACGGCCGCTACGCCGAGCAGCTGCAACGGCTGGTGGGCAACGTCGGAAAGCTGTACGCCACCGTGTCCAGCCTGCCGATCTACCAGGCATCCCCGGACACCACCCGGCTGCTGCACGTCTCGGATCTCCACCTCAACCCGGCCGCCTGGCCGGTGATCCAGACCGTCATCGAGCAGTACGACATCGACGCGGTGATCGACACCGGCGACATCACCGACTGGGGCAGCGAACCCGAGACGAACTACGTTTCCATGATCAGCCAACTCGACGTGCCCTACGTCTACATCCGCGGCAACCACGACTCGCCCCGCACCGCAGCTGCGGTGGCCAGCCAGCCGAACGCCGTCGTGCTGGACAACTCCGTCACGGTCGTCGCCGGGGTGACCATCGCCGGCATCGCGGATCCTCGCTTCACCCCCGACAAGCGGGACGCTGCCTCCGGTCCCTGGGACGAATCACCGACGACGGTCGAGGGCACCGGGGAGCTCCTGGCCACCACGATCCGCGCCCTGGACACACCCGTCGACATCGCGCTGGTGCACGACCCGGCGGCCGCGCCAGCGCTCAACGGCGCCGCGCCACTCGTGCTCGCCGGTCACACCCACCGCCGAGAGGTGACGGTACTGCCACCCACCGACGGGATGACCACGCGACTCGCGGTGCAGGGCTCCACAGGCGGGGCGGGTTTGCGCGGACTCGAAGGCGACGAGCCGACTCCGCTGGCCATGTCGGTGCTGTACCTCGGCCCGGACCAGCAGCTCCAGGCGTACGACGACATCCGGGTCGGCGGCACCGGCACGGCGCAGGTCAGCCTCGACCGGACGGTGACCGACGAGGCTCCGCCGATCAGTGCCGCCGTGCCGTCGACCGCGCCCACCCCGGTGGGTCGCCCCAGCGACCGATAGGTCCACCGGCTTAGGTCAGCGGCGCCAACCGCGCGGGGATGGGTCACCGCTGACGGCTGATGCGTGCGATCCTGCTGCGCAGCGCGCCGATGATCGCCGCGTGGACCGGGTGCATCGCCTCCTGCTCGTCCACCGACAGCAGGTTTCCGGCCGCCGCCCGGCGTAACGCCGCAGCGAGTGGCGCCCCGTCCGGCTTCGCCGCCAACTTGGCGAGGATCGGTTCGCAGGCCGTTCGCTCCCGCGGCCTGCCGGTGTAGGCGGCCGCCACCGCGGCGATCGCCGTCTCGTGGTCCGCGACCACCTGGTCCAGGCCGAACAACTCGGCTACCGGGATCCGGTATGCGGCTTGCACCGCATCGGCGACCGCCGCCGCCGCCCGGCGCGGGGTGCCGATCACCTGCGTGACAAGTTCCCTGAACCGTACGCCGGGCACCTCCTCCACCACGGCGACGATGCTGTCCAGGGTGGGAGTGGCCCGGGCGCCGTCCGGCTGGTACAGGTGCGGTGCCACGTACCGGACTGTCGCGTCGGCCGAGGCGTCCTGACCGTCCAGCCTGCAGACGACCGCCGAAGCGAGCAGATGCGACGCCTTGGCGGTCGGCGTCCTGGCCGGTCCGTCACCGATCGCGAAGTAGTAGTGCTCCAGGGCGATCAGTGGAAGGCTGACATCCTGGCTGTCCATCCCCTCGTACGCGTCGGCCAGCGCCTGCAGGCGCCACGGGGCCTCCGGCGCCAGCGATCTCGCGGCCCGGTCCAACGCCACGTCGAACCGCGCCCGAGTCTCCGCGTCCAGGTTGCCCGAGATCACCGCTCGCACCTCGTCGTACACCTCTGCGACCTCGGCGGTGCGTCGAAGAGGGATCAGCAGCGTGACCCGCTCCAGCATGTGCAGGGCGAGCTCGACGCGACTCGCGCCGCGCAGCTGCATGTCCGCCGCGAGATCGTCGTGGAAGTCGAGGGCCAACTCCCAGTCCCGCAGGGCCGCTGCGGCCAGCAGGCCGAGGGTCAGCAGCTGGTTTCGCACCGTGGACGGGTTCACCGGGTCGGTGCGGCTGGGTAGGTCCGGCTCGCCGCGCAACTCGTCCCGCAGCGGTGCCAGCTCCGCGAGGACCTCCTCCCAACGGCACAGGTCGTTGAGGAGCTGCAGCCGCCGCCCGAGGTCGAATCGCTGGCTCCACGGCCCGAATCCGGCCCGCCGGCGATGCGAGATGCCCTGATCGGCGTACGGCAGCGCCTCGGTGAATTGCCTGCGGACGCGCAGCAGGCCGCTGAGCTCCGCCGCCCGCAGACCCGCCCGTACGTGATCGTCAGCGTCCACCGCAGCGCGGTAGTCCGCCTCGGTAAGGGTCAACCGATCCTCCTCCGGGCAGCCCCGTACCTTGTCCCGCCACCGAATCGTCTCCAACACGCGGCGGATGACGGCGGCATCGGCGGGATGAAGCTCGGCGATCAGAGCGGCATCGTCCCGCTCGCCGCCGACAACCCGGCGGATCGCCGCGGCCAGCCCTCCCGCGTCGGTTCCCGGATTCATCCGCTGCAGGATCGCGGTGAGCTGGCGGTCCGCCTGCGCGTCACCCGCCGCCGCCATGGCGATCATCGACATCAGACCCTCCCAGCGCGGCAGGTTGCCGGTGAGGTCGAAGCCCTGCTCTTCGGCGGCACGCCGGACGTCAGCGAGCAGTCCACGGAACTGTTCCTCGGCCCGGCTTCGACACTGCTCCGACGCCTCGGCCCCCCGAAAGATGCGGTCCTGTTCCGCCGGATCGGCGGCGAGCAGCGCGTGGACCACCTCGCGGAAGCGTACGCCGTCGACCCGCTCGACCCGGGCCGCCAGCGTCGCGAGGTCGGCCGGCAGCCGGCTCTGCCCGTAGGTGTGCAGATCGGTGGCGACCGTGTGCAGGAACCGGGACAGCAGGGCCGACCCGGTGATCCGGGTCAACAGCGCGGCGGCCAGATGGTGGCCGAGCTGTCCGGCCGGATCGGTGCCGAGTTTCCCGAGATGGTTGCCGAGCAGTTGGTGTCCAGCGGCGAGGTCGGCGGCGAGCGGATGCCGGTAGCCCAGCCGCAGCGCGGTCTGTTCCAGGGCCACCGCCTCGGTCAGGTTGCCCTGCTTCGCGGCGAGCAGGGCCTGGGTGCCGATCACCCGGGACAGGCTCAGCTCCGCGCCGTGATCGTCGAAGACCCGCTGGCAGTACGTCAGCACCTTCCGGGCCTCGTCGAAACGACCAAGCTGGATCAGTGCGTTGGCGTCGTTGAACCAGAAGAACGCGACCTCCGCCTCGGCGGCACCCCGCCGCTGGACGCTGTCGAGGAGAAGCTGGTTGTGGTCGAGCGCGACCTGCCACAGTTCCAGGGTCAGGGCGGCACTCACCGCGAGGCTGAGGGCCGCCTGCCGAACGATCCAGGCCACTTCGCCCTGCGGCGGCCCGTCGGGCGCGGTCGGCTCCGTCGACAACGTACGCAGCTCGTCGAGGACCTTGGTCACCTCGGTCAGTGCCTGCCCGGCCTGGCCGCTCTCGTGCAGCACCTGCAGCCGCGTCACCCGGGCTCCGGCCCGTCTCCATGGACCCGCGCGCTGGACCAACTGCTCATGTCGCTCGGCCAGCTCCAACGCTTCGGCGAGCCGTCCCTGCTGGTGCAACTGGTTGGCCAAGGCGTTGGCGGCGACCGCTGCCGTCTCCTCATCAGGATCGGACAACGCCTGCCGCAGCAGCCGCTCCGCCTCGACCGGGTCCAGGGGTTGCAGCGCCTTGGCGACGACCAGGTCCCGTCCGGGTGTGGCGGGGTCCAGGGCAGCGGCGTAGGACAGGGCGATCCGCGCGGTCCGCGGACTGGTGTGGCGGACCAGCGCCGCGCCGAGGCATCCGGCCGCGCGGGCGAAGCGTGACTGCCGGAGCAGGTACGGCACCGCCGCGAGAAACGCGCCGACCACCACCGAGGTGCTTTCCCGGTCGCCGCGGTCTTCCTGCGCCTGGGCGATCTGGTGCCAGGCGTCGGCAAGAACGAGGTCCACCGCGCTGGCGACGTGCGCCGGCGTGTCGGCCCGTACCGTCGCAGCGACGGTCGGGTGCAGGTCGTACCGGATCACGTCGGTGGCACCTGTCACGTCGACACCTGCCGGCATCGAGGTGCCCACGAGTGTCCGCCGCTGGGTCAACGCCGCGGCGGCGAGCACGGACAGCATCGCGTCGGACGGTGGGGCCGCGCCCTGCCGACCCACCGTCTCCCAAACGTCCGCCCAGACAACGCGGAGGGTGCCGGGGAAACGGTGTGCCGGCTCGACCGCCGCGAGCATCTGCACCATCAGCAGCGCCGCCGGATCGAGCCGCCGCGTCGTTTCCCGGGTCCAGCCCGTCAGCGTGTCGCCGAGCCACTGCTCGCCGCCGGCCGGCTGGCCGGTCACCTGGAGCAGGCGCGCCAGCTCCGCCGGGTCGACCGCCGCGGCGTCGGCCAGCTCCAGCAGCTTCGGATGACCCTGCGCGGCGGCCAGCACGGCAGTCACCAGCGCCCTGTCCAGGCGGTGCGCCGATTCGTCCGCCGACGTGGACCCGGCCGAACCGGGTCGGCCGGCGGGATCGTCGATGTGCAGCAGCCGCCGAAGGTTGGGCAGTTGCCGGACCAGGACACGCGCCTCGCTGTCGGACAGCGGTTCGACGCTCATCTGGCGTACCCCGGCACCGGTGGGCGCGGCCGGCCGGATCCGGCTGGTAACCAGCAGCCGGGTCGGTCCCGAGCGGGCAGCGAGCACGGTGAGCAGGTCCGACCAACGTCGATCACGCCACTGCCCGCCCGCAGTCAGGAGCGACTCGGCATTGTCCAGCACGAGCAGGGTCCGGTGCCGGTCGCACCGGTCGAACAGATCGGCGGCCGCCTCCAGCCACCCCTGCTGATCGTCGGCCGCGACGAGCGGGGAGGCCACGGCGTCACCGACGTCACAACCCACGGCATCGACGAAGGCAGCCACCGTGTCCTGCTGGTCGGCGTCCCGCTCGGGAGCGGACCAGAACACCACCCTGTCGAAGTCGTCCCGATGCCGGTGCACGAGTTCCACCGCGCAGGCCGTCTTGCCCACCGCCGCCATCCCGGTCAGGACGATGACCCGGTTGCCGCTGTCCGGTCGCAGCCCGGCCCCCGCGACCGTCATCACCTGCTCCCGACCGACGAACCGGTCCGGCGCCGCGGGCATGGACCCGGTCGACGGTGAGGTGAAGCCCGCCAGCGGGTCGACGGCGACCGGCTCTGTGATTGCCGGCGCGACCAGCAGGTCCGCTCCGACCACGGTGACGTCGTCCGGACCGATCAGCACCGGCGCTGCCAGCGACAGCGCCGGCCGGGCCGCCGACACGCCCGCCGCAGCGACCTTCCGGACCGCCTGCGCCGCCGCCGTGCCGGCATCCGATCCGCCGTCGAACAAGGCGGTGTAGAAGGCGATGGCCACGTCGCCGGCGACATCGTCGGTCACCGGGTAGCGCATGGCCAACACTGTGCAATCCAGCTCCCGGGCCAGCCGCACCCCCAGACTGGCCGGCACAGCGGCGAGGTCCGTCACCTGAGTCCCGGGCTGGTCGAGATCCACCCAGCGCGGTGGCGCAGCCGCCGACTCGCACGCCGAGACGAATACCAGCCGCAGCCGGCCACCGCCCGGACGGAGCAGGTCCACCAGGGACGAGGCGTCGATCTCGTCCGGCGCACCGCCCGGACCTTCGAGCAGCAACCCGCTCTGCCGCCCGTGGCCGGACAGGTGCAGCACGTCGGGGCCACCGTCGCGTGCCATCCGGTCGGCCAGCACCTCGCGGGTCACGCCCCACTGAACGATCTCCACATCGACCGGGCGGTCCAGCTTGCGGATCAGGCTGGTCAGCTGCTGCCGCTCCGAGCGCAACCGCAACGCGGTCGTTCCGGTGGGCAGGCTGAACACCGCCAGGAGCCGTACACCGGTAGCCGATGGCATCGTCGTGGGGGCGCTGTCAGCGGTGACCGTGAACGACACCTGCACCCTTTCGCTCCGGGCCAGTGGGACGCCGTCCAGGTGGGCCAGCTCCAAGGGGAGCGCGGTCAGGAACGTCGCCTCAGCCACCCGAATCCGCAGGCGCACCGGAGTGTGTCCGCCAAGCTCCGCCATGACCCCCGGGCCGAGGACCTCCAGCGCGATGAACCCGCCGAGCCGAGCCACGACCTCGGCCGCACTCGCCACCCGCCGGTCCGGCTCCGCGCGCCAGCTCAGGTACGCGTGCAGGTCGGTGAAGGCAGCAACCTCCCAGCGCCGCCGGTCGAGTGTGACGGCGTGTTCGGCGAGCTGCCGTCCGGTGCCCGGATCGACCAGCACCCATCGCCAGTGCAGCGGATCGATCACGTCGACGGCGCAGAGGTCCAACCGTCGTACCGACGTCTGCGGGGCGGTGTCAACCATGGCGCTCTCCCATCGCTGAAAGGGCGGTTGTCGGGTGAACGGTGTGCCTCCACACTGGCACGGTGACCGAAGAGGAACCCAGCCGTGACTGGCCACCGGAACAGCCCGATCGGTGTCCCATCTGTCAGGTCCCGCCCGAGGCCAGACACCTCGACACCTGCCGGTTCACCGGTATCTGGCAGGAAAGACCCGACCGGCTTAGGTAGCGCGGCGGCACCCGGACGACCTGCCCGTACCGCCGCTGTGCAGAACAGCGGCGACCCGCCGGAGAATGCCCGGTCGGGTCAGCCAGCCGGCTGTGGTGTCGGATCACCGTCAGCGGCCCGACCGTCGCCGGGCGGATCCGCCGGCCCGGAACGCGAATGTTCGGGCCGGTCCGGATCCTGCGGAGGGACCGGGGGATCCGGCGGGGCGACCCAGCGGACCAACCGGTTGAGCCACCGCGCCGGGCGGCGGCGATCCGCGTCCGCGGCCCACCACCGTGCCCACCAACCAGGGCGACGCCAGGCGATCAGGATCGCCATGGTCTCCGCCACGCATCCCCACCCGAGTACGGCGATCGCTGCCCACCGCGTACCGGTCAAGTCCTGCGGATCAGCCGGCACCAGGAGAACTGCCGCGCCGATCAGCAGAAACAGGACCCCCAGGTTGTAGTGGCGGCGGGCACGGCCGATCCAGAACCGCCACGCGGCCTGGTGCCGTCGCAACTCCCACTGGACGACACGACGCCGCTGCAGGTCTGCGGCGTCCGGATACCAGGCGAGAGCTTCGCTCGGCGTCACCGAATAGCCACGAGCGCGGGCGTGCGACTGGACCGCCCGCAACAGCAGGATGATCGCCGCCCCGAACAGCAGCAGGGACAGGCTCGGCCACCTCAGGGCATTCTCGATCTGCAGCACCAGTCCGAGCAGCGTGACGGCTGCCGCCGCCAGCAGTGGTGCCGCTATCCCGCCCAACCCATCAGCAGACTGGTAGGCACCGTAGGGATTCGGAGGAGCCGCACCATGGCTGGCGAAATCCGTCGGTGGTCCATAGGGCTCTGTCGCCATCGGGCCATCGTGTCAACCGGCCGCCACAGGAGGGCCCTTCGAGTGGAGATGGCCTGATGATCGACCGCCCCGGCACCGAGGACGCCGCCGCGGGCAAGGCCGTGATCTTTCCTCGGGTGCGATGTCACATCTGCGGCCGAGCCGGTGTCTTTATGGCGCGACGACAGCAACCCGTCGGCGCAGTCAGCGACACAGGAGGAAACGTGGAGCACACGACCCGCATCCCTGCGGCGGAGATCACCGGCGTCAGGGGAAGGCTGATCAAGCGGATGATCGAGAAGAAGCTAGGCAAGGTGCCGACGGCGGTGGGCGTCTACTGGCACAACCCCAAGGTGCTGTTCGCCAGCTTCGGCTTGGGCGGCAAGCTGCAGAAGTGGGACGCCTGTGACGAGGGCTTGAAGTCGTTCGCCCACATGGCGGTCGCGTCGCTGGTCGGCTGCACGTGGTGCCTGGACTTCAACTATTTCGAGACCCGCAACAAGGGGCTCGACGTGGAGAAGGCGCGCGAGATCCCGCGGTGGCGGGAGGCGGACGTCTTCACTCCGTTGGAGCGTGACGTCCTGGAGTACGCCGAGGCGATGAGCCAGACACCGCCGACCGTGACCGACGAGTTGGTGGACCGGCTGCACGCCCAGCTGGGGCCTGCCGCCGTGGTCGAGCTCACCTCGGTGATCGCATTCGCGAACATGAGCACGCGTGGCAACGTGGCGCTCGGCATCGAGTCCGATGGCTTCGCCGCCGCATGCGGCTTGAAGCCGCTGGCCGAGCGACCGGCGGTACCGTCCGCGTCATGAGCGAGGACCCCTTCGTCGCCCACCGCAGCCTGCTGTTCACCGTCGCCTACGAGATGCTCGGCTCGGTCGCCGACGCCGAGGACGTGGTGCAGGAGACCTGGCTGCGGTGGGCAGCCTCGGTCGACGCCGAACGCTACGGGACCCCCGGGCGTACCTCGTGCGGACCGTGACCCGGCTCTGCCTCGACCGGCTGCGCGCGCTCGCGCAGCAAGCGCGAGGAGTACGTGGGCTAGTGGCTAGGGGCTGCCCGAGCCCTTGCTGACCAGCCCGGACATCGCCGAGGACATCGAGCTCGCGGAGAGTGCGGCCACGGACGGTGGGGCCCGCATGACCGGCGTAACGTGCGCAGGATGGCGCGGCGCGACGAGTCGCGCGGCGTTGACAGGTCAACACTGTTGAGACCTGCAGGCATGACACGGAAGGCATTGATATGCCGGCACTAATGGTCGACTACATCACCTCACTGGACGGGTACGGTGCGGCCGAGGGCTGGCCGGGCTTGTGGGGCCTGGGGGGTCCGGAGTACCTCGCGTGGCTCGGCGAGGACGCCAAGAGTGAATACACCCTGCTGATGGGGGCGAACACGTACCGCTTGTTCGCCGGCTTCGCCGAGTCCAGCCAGGAGGGGATCGAGCAGCTCGCGGCCATCCCGAAGGTCGTGTTCTCCCGCTCCTTGGCTGCCCCGCTGAGCTGGGCCAACACGAGGCTGGTGGATCAGGACGCGGTGGAGGTGGTCCGGTCGATGAAGCAGGACGGCCAGTTTCCGCTGCGCACCATCGGCAGCCCCGGCCTGTGCCGGTCACTGCTGAAAGCGGGGCTGGTTGACCGGTACCGGGTGGTGGTGTTCCCCGTCGTCAACGGGGTGACCGGCAGGGACCGGATCTACGACGGATGGCCTGACGTGGCACTGCAGATGGTCGACTCGCGCACCTTCGACGGCGCGCTCCAACTCTTGGAGTTCGTTCCCACCGTCCTGACCGATCCCCCGGAAATGTCGGCGACGGACTGACAAAAGCGCTGTCACGAATCCGCCAGGACCCACTACGCCAGCGCCTGGCCGCCGACGACACCCGCACCGAAGCCCTCCGCCGGCAGGCACCTCATTCCGGCCGGGGCCCGACATAGGAGAGATTCCGTGTCCATCAGACTCGACAACGTCGGCATCGCTGTCCGCGACCTGGAAGCCACGATCGCCTTCTTCACCGACCTCGGCCTGACGGTGCTCGGACGCGCCCGGATCAGCGGCGAGTGGGCTGACACCGCCGTGGGTCTGGACGGCAACACCGCGGACATCGCCGTGCTCCAGACACCCGACGGCAACGGTCGCATCGAGATGTTCCAGTACGTGCACCCGGACGCGATCGAAGCCGAGCCCGTCCAACCGAACACCATCGGCATGCACCGCGTCTGCTTCGCCGTGGACGACATCGACGCCGCCCTCGAGGTCGCCGCCAGGCACGGCTGTCACCCGCTCCGCGGCGTCGCCACGTACGACGATGTCTACAAGCTCACCTATCTCCGCGGGCCCAGCGGCATTCTCGTGATGTTCGCCGAGAAGCTTCAGAAGGCGGATTGAGGGGCCCTCACCCACCCGCTGTCGTCGTCAGGGTTGGTGCACACGTCATCGAGCTACGCCCAGTCGTAGAACCTCGGCCCCTTCGAGCCGGCGCCTGCGGAATGGCGCAGCTGCGCCGAACCGGGGAGGTCGGCGGCGGTGCGGTCGGCGCGAACTCCGGTCTTGGCGAGTTCTTCCGCCGCGCGCCGGCCCGCGGCCGCAGCACATCACGGACCGCAGCCGACGTGGACTGCCGCCGACGTCCGCACCTGGCCGAATTGGGTGCGGTCAGTGTGTTCGGGTCTCCCAGACCGGCTGCTGCGGCTCGTCGTTGTGCACGATGATGTCGACGTGATCGGTCGGGCGGACCGTAGCGAAGTAGAGCTGTTGGGAGGGGATGTAACGCTCGCGCCAGCGCCGTTCGACCTCGGCCCGGGATGACACCCGGCGCTCTCGGATCACGGCGCGATCCACGGTCTTCTCGAGCGCGGTCGACACGAAGATGCGCAGGTCCCACCGATCAATCAGTTCCGGGCGCATGAGGAAGACGCCGTCGAAGACCAGTACGGCGTTGGCGGGGGCAGTCCTGATCGGTGGGGACAGGGCGGCATCCGCGGTGCGGTCGTAGACCGCGTGTTGGAAGCGCCGATCTCCTGCCGGACCGAGCGGATCGAGCAGAACCCGGTTGAGCGCGTCGTAGTCGTGGGTGTCGAAGTAGCAGCCTTCGGCCGAGTACTCGCCGCGCGGATAGCGCTGTGCCCGGGGGAAGAGGAAATCGTCGATCGTCGCGCGGATGACGTTGCGGCCCTGTGTGCGCAAGACGACGGCCAGCTCGTCGGCGAGCGTGGTCTTGCCGGCGGCGGGCGGTCCGTCGATGGCAACCCGCGTCGGGTGTGCGACGGTGACGGATCCGACTGCCTCCGCCAGGCGGCCGAGCACCTCGTCGCGGGTGCCGTGGTCCATGTCCTGCCCCGTCCTGGTCTCGCGAAGGTCGCCGCGTCGAGCCGACCCTTGTGCCCGCCAGCCTTACGCACCCGTCACCTCCCAAGGGAACGAGATTGCCGCGTGCGAAAGGGGCTGTGGTCGCGGCGTAAGACGGACTGTCATGGCGGCGCTGGTCGCTCGGTATCGCGTTACCGGTCATGCCGCCGGCCGGGTGCCTGACCGGGTAGCGACAGCCGTCCCTCACGTTCTGACCTCCACGCTACGAGGAAAACCGCACGATGGCTCTCCGTTGGATGCACGGGTGAACTGTGAAATCCGCACGACTGACTGGTGACAACAGGAGGCTGGCCGTTGTGTGCCCAAGTCCGCAACCTGGATCCATGACAGAAACAGTGATCCACAAAGCCGCCTCCCCTGCTGTTGCCGTGCTGCGGAGCCCCGCGCTGTGGTTGGGCGTTGCGCTCGGGGCGATCGAGCTGACTGCCAGGGGCCCCTTCGACCCGTACAGCCCGACAACGTTCATCCCCCCTCTGCTCGCCCTCATCTACCTGATCTTCGCCACCTTCCGGCATGGTGCGGACCGGTCCGTCGCGATGCGGATCCAAGCCGTCGGGCTGGTCTGCTTCACCGCACTGTCGGTGGTTGCACTGGTCGTGGATCCGGCACTCGGCCGCCATGTGGTCGCGGCAGGCTGGCTGGCCCACGCCGCGTGGGACTTCGCCCACCGTGACGGCCGCGTCGTACCGAAATGGCTCGTACGGTTCTGCATGCCGTTCGACCTCCTAGTTGCCACCTCGCTCGTTGTTGGGACCTGGTCATGAAGCGAACGTCGGACTCGCCGGCATCCTGCGTACGTACGGGGGCGTCGCCGTGATGTATGCGACCGCGAGTAGCCTGCCTGGCGCCGTTCAAGGTTCGCTGTCCAGCTCGGTGTAGCCGTATGCGATCAGCACGGCAAGGAGTTCGTTCTGCCATGTCTTCTCATCGGCGTCGCGCCATCGGTGCCGCCGTTTGCATTGCCAGTTCGGCGGTTCCTGGGGGAGGAAACACCCGCCGAGCGCAAGCCTGCCGTCGGCGGCGGCATCTCTCGCTTCTGGTATCGGCAGGCCGGAGAGCAGAGGGGCTCCCTTCGCCTGGCACTCGGAATCACCTTGCCGCGGTGCCGAGCTTGCGATGACCCACTTGCCGGACGATCGGGCGTGGCAGTCACAAGGGTCGCTGTGGGCCGCGTGCGTCAGGTCAGTCGCCGCTGTACCCCACGAAGTAGATTGCGCGCGGCACGTCGCCGTCGTACCCGATCACGTAGCGGCCGTGCCATCGCTCAAGGCCAGTGAGGGTGCTGTTCTCGATCGCCTCGGCAACCGTGGTGGCAGCCGGTCGGCGTGTACCGAACAGCTCGTCCAGTTCCTCGGCTGGCACCGGTGCCACCATGTGCGGTGCCGATGTGGCCGAGACCCCGGTCATGTCGATGATCGAGTGGGTTCCGGAGAACGGCTGCGACGCCAACAGTGAATTCGAATCTGTCACCTCGATCTGCGCAGCGCGCCATGCCGCTCGGGACATGGTGTCGTCCGGTTCCCAACCGTCGTCGCCGAATGTCAGAACGTGGGTGACACGTCCGGCTAGATCGCCGCCGGAAGGATGGCAACGACTGCGGCCCCACGAGCCTTCGACCTCTCGCGCGTCAGCAGGCCACCTGACCTCACTGGCCCAAGGCCCCCCATTCGGGAGCGAGGACCGCCCAGAGTTGCTTGTCGTAGCGCACGCCCCCGTACGGCCATGCCTCGCGGCGTACCCCTTCCAGAGTCATCCCGAGCCGCTTGGCCACCGCGGAGCTGCGATCGTTGTCGGCCCGGCAATGCCACTCGGCCCGGTGCAGCCCTCGGGACGTGAACGCCCAGTCCAGCAACGCGCCACAGGCTTGTGTGACCAGGCCGTGGCCCTCGGCGGACGGCTCCAGCCAGCAACCGATCTCGCACGAGCCGACAGCGGCGTTGAAGTCGGTGAACATCACGCCGCCGACCAGCGCCCCGCACCGCCAGATGCCGTACAGACGGGCACCGTCGCCCGCCTGGCGTTCCGCATACCGCTGAAGTGTGGCCCGTGCCCCGCGCAGGTCATCGGTGACGAACGCAGGCCCGACCCACGGGCGAATGTGCTCACGCGCGCGGTCGAGGTGGTCGGCGAACTCTTCGGCGTGCCAGACCTCCAGCGGGCGGAGACAGGCGTCGTCGCGCAGCGGCAGCGAGAACATTGAGACTCCTCATTTGCATAACAGATGTTGTGGAAATGTACCGTGGTGGCATGCCACGTACCAAGGGAGATCACGAGGCACGCCGACGCGATGTCTCCGAAGCGGTCTGGCAGGTCATGGCCGCACGCGGCTTCACCGGCCTGACCCTGCGCGCCGTCGCCGCCGAACTCGACGCGACCACCGGCCTGCTCACGCACTACTTCCCCACCAAGCGCGCCCTGGTGGAGTACGCCCTCGACCTGCTCGAACAGCGCACGCTCTCCCGCCCTCGCCGCGACTCGGGCAGAGGTATGGCCGCCCTACGGGACGCGCTGTTGGACATGCTCCCGTTGACTTCCGAAGCCACCGACAGCAACCGGATCTGGGTGTCCTCCTGGGACGCCGCACTCTCCGACCCCGATTTGAGCGCCGACTACGGCCGCAAGTACGCCGCAAGTCGTGACAGGCTGAGCGAGCGGGTGGCCGCGGCCCAGGAGCTCGGCGAACTGCGCATCGGCGACCCTGGGGAGATCGCGGCCGGGGCTCAATCCTTCGTACTGGGTCTGGTGGTTCAGGCCCTGTTCGCCCCGGCAGCGTTCCCGCCACAGCGGCAGGTCCAGCTCCTCGACGACTACCTGGCCGCCCTGGTCGCCCCGGATCGCTCTGACGCCAGGCAGTCTGCGCAACGATGACGGCGAACCGCATGCGGTACGCACCCCGCAGATCGGTCGTGCTGCGGCGGGAACGGCCGTGATAGGGGTGCCGGCGTCGTAGGCGGTGACGGTGTGGGGCAGCCGGTCAGCCCAGCCGCGCCACGGCGGGGCGGTCCTCTCGCCCCGCCGTGGTCCTGTTCCGGGTGGTCGAGGTCAGTCGCCGGCAGGCGGCGCCGTCAGTTCGACGTGCCGCACCCTGTAATCCCCGCGAGTCACCGTGGCGAACGCAGCCGGCGCGAGGCATGTACCGACTCGGGCCGGGCCCCACTGGCCCGCCTCGTTCTGGTCGGCACTCGCCGACCAGGTGAAGCCGACCCGGTCGCGGCCGCGACCGCGGCCGCCGTCCTGCACGCTGAAACCGACCCGCTTGCCGAGGAACTCGCTGGCTTTCCCGTCGGCGCGGGTGACGATGCCCGTCAGGGTCGCATGACCGGGGCTGGTGATCATGCAGTCGACTGCCGCTTCGAACCGTACGGTGATGTCTTCTGTGGCCAGCCAGTGCGCGACCCGCACCGTGCCTGTCGCGTCCGCAGGCGATCCCTGCTCCCCGCCCGGAAGCGGGATCGGGCGGCTGTACGGCGCCGACCGGGCGTCGAAGGCGAACGAGCGCACGTCGCCGTCCTGCCCGTACGGCAGGACGAACTCCGCCGATCCGGTCACCCGCGCCGCTCCGCGGTCCGTAGCTCCGGCCGGAGCCGCGGGTGCCACCGTCATCATCATCGCCGCGGCGATGCCCCATCCGAGTGCTCTGCGCATGGTCGTCCTCCCGATCCGGCCGCGGGGCCGCGGCTCTGCGTGACCTTCACGGTCCGCGATGCGGGTAGGGGATCCATCCCTTCCGAGGGGGGAACCGCTCCCTCGCGTGCGGGAAAACGGACCCTGCCGGGATGGCTACCGGACACCGGCGCGGCGTGGGCGGGCCGGGCAGATGGCGGCCCACCGATCGGCGTTGCTCAGCCGACCGGTCCCGCTGTCGCGTGTGGTCGTACCGCCGGTTCGAGTAGTGACAACGTCCGCTGCTGCGCGTCGAGGCCGACGCGGATGCCGACCGGCATCGGCAGGTTCGGGCCGGCGTGTCCGAACTCGACGTTGCCCAGGACCGGGATGTCGCGGTCGCCGAGGACGTCGAGGACTATCTCGGCAAGGGTCGGGGACGCGTCGGGCGCCCCGAGCCCGTCGATCGCGTACGGGACTCCCACGACCATGCCGGAGATCCGATCGAGGATGCCGCAGTGCCGCAGCACCTGCAGATAGCTCCACACGTACGAAGCCTGGCCGCCCATCTCCTCCCAGAACAGCACCGCGCCGTCGAACCATTCGAGCGGCAGCGCGTAAGGCGTCGCCTGCGTCAGTACGATGCGATTGATCACCCCGCCGATCAGCGGGCCTTCGGCACGACCGGCACGCCAGCATTCCCACGACGGGCTGGCAGGCAGCGCACCGATCGCCTCCGTACCGGTCAGCAACGTCAAGTAGAGCTTCTCAAGTTCCGCTCGGCGCGCTGCGGGCGCAGCCTGCCACGCCCCGCCCAGCCCGGGCGTGGCCAGGTCGGCGTGAAAACCGACCAGACCCGTACGTGCATGGAGCACCAGATGCAGCAACGAGATGTCGCTGTAGCCGAGGATCGGCTTGGGGTCGGCAGCGATCGCCTCGACGTCGATCAGGTCGAGGTAGCCGAGCGCCGTCTGGCCGCCGTCATGCGCGATGATGGCGCGCACCTCAGGATCACGCAGAAGAGCGTTGAATTCCGTGGCGATCTCCGCCGGCGTGGCCGCGCTCCACCAATGGTGCCGTCCTGCCTGGAGCAGCGGTGCCCGACGCACCCGGAATCCCATCCGCTCGAGCACGACGACCGCCTGTTCGAGGTCGGACTCGTAAGCGGCATGGAGCGGCCCGGACAGCGAGGCGACAACGACGAGATCGCCGGACACCAAGGCACGAGGTCGAAGCGGTCGAGGCAGTGCAGCACCGGTCACCGACGCAGTGTCCCCACGTGCGCGACAACACGCCACGCACATCCCGATCGATCGCCCCAACCGAAGCCGTCAGCTACCGCTTCACCAGATTGCGCAGCGCGGCGAGCAGCGACCGGTGCCTGACCTCGGCGTAGATCTTCTTGTCCGGACCGAACAGGACGACGTACGGGCAGGCCTGGTCGTCGCCGCCCATGGCCTTGTCGAGCAGCTTCCGGCCGGTCGCCACCTCGTACACCCGAAGGCGGTAACTGGCCTTCAGCAGCGTCAACGTCTCCGGCTTCGGGTCGTCGTACGTGCACCGACGGATCGTCGCGCCGGTGCTGACCCGGTCCAGGCAGGCGACCATCTGCACGTCCTTCGGATCCTCCGACGCCCAGGTCTGTTCCACCCGCTTGGACAGGCCCTCGTCGTAGTAGTAGCCGTTGTCCTGACGGCGGTGGTCTCCCGGGCCGTCGCCGATGAGCAGTACCACCGGGTGCGGGGCCTTGCCGGTGCGCTTGGGCGACTGAGGGTAGAAGAGGATGCCGTCGCACACGTTGCTCAGATCGGAGATCTCGGCCGCGGGAAAGTCGCTGGGCCGCGGCCCCAGCGGCACCGGCTCCGCGCTCTCGGGTGCGCCAGGGCTCGGGGTCGAGCTACCGGCCGCGGCCGGCCGCCCGGTCTCGGTCGCCGGCCTGGCCACGTCGCGCTCCGTGGAGCGCAGGAGGAAGGCCCCACCGACCAGGCCCGAGCAGGCCACCAGCAGCAGTACGCTCAGCGTCACGACGGCGATGATCAGACCGCGGTGGCGGGATGGCGGCGGGTCGGCTGGCAGCGGCGTCCCGATCAGCGCGGTCGTGATGGACGGCGTGAACGGCTCACCTGCCGTGCGTGGCGCCTGCGGCGGTCGCGTGCCGTGGATGGGTGCCGGCTCGGGCGCCGCACCGGCTGGCGGCGGCATCCATGCCGCGTCCGGATGGCGCACCCCGTCCTCCGTCGATCCTGAATCAGATCCGGCCCCCGTGTCGGACATGTCCATCCCCTTGTCGATCCCGGCGAAGCGCGAAATCTATCAAGATCCCGCCCGGTGGGTGCCCGGACCGTACTAGCGGCCGGTCTCGATGCGGTGGACCGTCCGGGTGCCGACGGCGTGGAGCTTGTCGGGGTTGGCGACGTTGTGGATGCCCGCGATGCGGCCGTCCTCGTCGAGGTCGAGGGTGAGCGTGGCGATGACGCGGCCACCGCCGCTGAACACGATGCCCGCCCGGCCGTTCAGCTCGACCACCTCGACCGCCATGTCGGCGGGCGCGACGCCCTGGTAGGGGCGGGCGGCGATGCCCGCGAACCAGGCGGCGACCCGTTCCGCGCCGGTGACCGGCCGCATCGCCTGGCGGACCTTGCCGCCGCCGTCGGTCCACAGCGTCACGTCCGGTGCGAGCATCTGCATCAGCATGTTGATGTCGCCGCCGGTGGCGGCGCTGAGGAAGCGCTCGGTGACCTTCCGCTGCCGCGCCTGATCGGCCGGGAAGCGTGGCCGCCGGGCCTGCACGTGCCCGCGGGCACGGTGCGCGGCCTGGCGTACGGCGTCCTCCGAGCGGTCGACGGCCTCGGCGATCTCGGCGTAGCTGAAGCCGAAGGCCTCCCTCAGGACGAACACCGCGCGCTCCAGCGGGGTCAACGTCTCCAGCACCACGAGCAGGGCCATCGACACCGCGTCCGCCGCGGCCACGTCGTCGGCGGTGTCGGTGCTGGTCAGGATCGGCTCGGGAAGCCACGGGCCGACGTACGTCTCCCGCCGGACCTGGGCCGACCGCAGCCGGTCGAGCGCCAGGTTCGACACGATCCGCGCCAGGTATCCCTTGGGGTCGGCCACCCGCGACCGGTCGGCCGCCGACCATCGCAGCCAGGCGTCCTGGACCGCGTCCTCGGCGTCGGCCGCGGTGCCGAGGATGCGGTACGCCACGGAGAACAGCAGGTTCCGATGCTCGTCGAACACCTGCCCACGCCGGTCGAGGGTCATCGGGTGTACCGGCCGCCGCGACGCCACGCGAACAGGCCCGCGGACGGGAACCTCTTCAGCCGAACGAACGACGGCCACGGCGACGAGCTCACGGTCTCCTTGTACCAGACGGCGGGGCGGCCGGTCAGGCAGAACCTCCTGGGGCTGTCGTCGGGACGGGTGAACTGGACGACCGCGTCGTGCCGGCCCAGGCTGACCGGGGCGTGGAGGTACCCGAACCGGAACCGTCCGGGCTGTCGGCCGGTCAGCTCACGCGCGATCGACAGCGCGGCGTGCACACCGGTCGGCATGCCACCCTGGCAGGTGCCGTGCATGACCCCGTAGCCCTGCCGGATGGCGGCCGCGTCGCCGATCGCGTACACCTGGGGGTGCGACACCGACCGCAGCGTTCCGTCGGTGAGGATGCGGCCGCGCTCGTCGATCCGCAGGCCCCCCGCGGCCGCCAGCGGCGACACCCGCACCCCGCTGGTCCACAGCACCAGGTCGGCCGGGACGCTGTCGCCGCCGGCGAGATCCACCGCCTCGGGCCGCACCTTGACGATCTCGGCACCGCTCACGACGCGCACACCGAGCCGGGTGAGCGCGCTCTGCACGTACGCCTTCGCCTTGGGGCCCATCGTCGATCCCGGCTCCTGCCTGCCGATGAGCACCACGTCCAGGGCGGGGTGCCGTTCGGCGATCTCGGCCGCCGCCTCGACACCGGTCAGCCCGCTGCCACAGACGGCCAGGGTCCCGGTGCCCAGGTCGGCCAGCCGCCGCGCCAGGAGCTCGGCGTCGTGGGCGCTGTTCAGGGTGTACGCGTGGTCGTCGACACCGGGAACCGCGGCGGTGTCGGCGACCGAGCCGAGCGCGTAGACCAGCCGGTCGTACTCCAGCACCCGCTCGTCGTCGACGCAGACGGTACGCGCGGCAGCGTCCACGCCGGTGACCCAGCCGTGCACGAAGTCCACGCCGGTGCCGTCCAAGAGGTGCGGGATGCGCAGATCGGCCAACTGCTGCCCGGACGCGGTCTGGTGCAACCGGAGCCGCTCGGTGAACCGCTCGTCGGCGCTGACGACGGTGATACGTACGTCGTCGCGGCGCTTCGTGCGCGCGGCCAGGCTCACGGTCGCTGCCATGCCCGCGTACCCCGCGCCGAGGATCACGATCCTGTTCATGTGCCTGCTCCTTCTCGTGTTGAGGACAACCTCGAAACGAGAGGGCGAGGACCCGTCGTGAAGCGGAGTGACGGGGGTCACAAATGGGGGAGTCGGAATCGGGCGAGCGGCATATGTCGTTGCGCGGGCGCGGTGCCGAGACTTAGCTGAACGCCATGTCCGCACCCTCACCGATCTTCGTCGCGGGTACGGGTCGTTCGGGAACATCGCAGCTTGCGGACATCCTCGGTGAACATCCGCAGATCCACAGGATTCCGATCGAGACCCGGTTCATCGTCGATCCGGGTGGCCTGCGCGACCTGGCGGACGCACTCACGATCCGGTACGACCCGTACCTCGGGAACGACGCCCTCCGCAGGCTGAGCGACATCCTGACGGTGCGACTGGTCGGCAGGCGCGACAGGGATCGTGGCCATACCGTTCCCGTGGCCATCGGCGAGCGGCACTACTGGGACGCGGTGGGACGGCTGTGGTCGGAGCTCGTCGAGAGCACGTTCGGCGAGTCCGTGCCCGGGGCAGGGTTCCGGCATGCCACCTGGCCTGCCGGTCCGTTCGAGCCGCAGAGCTACCGGCGGGCGGTCCCGAGGTACTTCGGCGATCGGCGCGAACTGATCGAGATCCTTCGTCGCGCCGTCGACACGATGTTCGGCGGAGCAGCTGCCGACGCGGGAAAGCCGATCTGGTGCGAGAAGACACCGTTCAATCTTCTGTGCATGGACTTCCTCTGGGAGCTCGTCCCTGAGGCGACCATCGTCCACATCAAGCGCCATCCGGTCGCGGTGGTCGCCTCACACGTCGACCAGCCATGGGCGCCGCCCACGGTCGACGGCGCGCTCGCCTGGCTCAAACCGGTCTACGACCGATGGCTCGGCTGGAAGGGCACGGCCGACCTGACGAACAGGCGATACGTGGAGGTGAGGGCCGAGGACCTCGCGGCCGACTGGCCCGAGCAGCGCCGCGCCCTGTTCGAACTGCTCGGCGTCGACGACTTCGCGACCAGGTCGACGTTCCGGTCACACAGCCTGGAGAATCGCAATGACCAGTTCGACCCTGGAACCCGCGAGTTCGTCCGACGAGCACTTGACGGTGTCATCCCCGCCATGGGCTACGCGTGACCGGACTCAGTCGACACGCAGGCTCACCGACGGGCCGGTCAGCTCCTGTTCGGTGTACTGGCGGGGGTCCTGGTCGGCGACCATGACCAGGTAGGCGTCCTGCCCGGCCGGCACCCGAGGGGCGGAGAACGAGAATCGGCAGGTGCCGTCGGCGAGAGCCTGCGGATCGGTCAGCGTCCCGCCGGCGAACCCGCCCGTGGTCGTGATGAGCACCACGGCGCCGTCGACGACGTCGGCGTGGGCGCCGGTGCCGGCGCAGCCGCCGCGGTCGTCCCTGGTGAAGGATGTGCCGTCGCCGAGCACCACCGCGCCGGAGACCACGAAGGTTTCGGTGGCCGGCCGGCTCGCCGCGCTGGGGGTGTTCGGTGCGCGGGTGTTGAGGAACATGGTGAGGGCGAGCGCGAGCCCCGCGGCGGCACCGGCCCACGTCCAGACGGGGCGCCGTGAGGTCGGCTCCGGGTGCAACGGCTGCATGGGATCCCCTGGGGGTCGGCCGCCAGCGGTGCGGCGGGACGGTCAGGGGAGTGTGGTCGAAGATCTTTGATCTTCGCAACCCCGGATCGAAGGCTCACAAGGGCCGTTGCTCGCTGACCCTCGTCCTCCCACGGTTTCAGACCAGGAGACGCTCCCGCATCCTCGCGCCCAGATTGATCCCGCCTACCGTGCGAGGACTGGACGCGTCGTGTACGTCGAGGTTGTTGTTGCGGCGCATCAGCTCACGGACCGGAGGTGGCAGCCGGGGCGGGTCGTCCATCACCGCGAGGACCTGCCCGGCGCTCGAGATCAGTCGATCGGCCAAGGCGGCGGCGTCGGTGTCCAGGCGCACCCGGCCGTACTCCCAGCCGGCGGTGGTGAGGTCGAGCACCTCGAACACGCGGGTCAGGAGCGGGTTCGGGTCGGTCACCCGATGGAGCCGGGGCGCTTGGCCGCCGACCACCGCGACGGCGGCGGCCAGTTGCGCGTACGGGTGGAAACCGCATGGCAGCGCGAAGAGTGGCCACCGCAGCGCCGGGCCGGCCTCCTTCCACAACGGCCGGTAGTTCCGGCGGTGTACCAGGAGCCGCCGGCCCGTCCGTCGGTGCACGTCGTGAGCCTGTGCCTGGAGGTCCGCGTGGGCTTCGTCGGCGACCTGGCTCACGATCCGGGCCGCCACCACCAAGCCGTCATCGCCGTTGAGCAGGCCCGTGACCGCCTCCACCTGCTCGGGAAATCGGATCTGCACGCCGGCGCCGTACCGGTACTGCACGTCCCGTAGCAGCGCCTGCTGCCGCCCCGCATCGAGCCGAACCCGCCCGCTGCCCAGCAACCGCCGGAGCCATCGCATGTCGCCTCGTTTCAGCAGTCCGTCCCGAACGGCGGCCATGCTAGTGCGTCGGACGTCACTCCGATGGGGACGGGGTGGCGTCGCGTGCGGGATAGCCGAGGACCTCCACGAGATCTCCCGTCGCCGCGGTGAAGGCCTCGTAGATCTCGTCGTCGAAGTGATTACGCCAGTCGCCGGCCTTACCCTTGCGGTAGTGGGAGATCTGCCCCGGGATCCCTACGTCTTTCCGCATCTTCGAGAAACTGTAGCGGGCGAGGAGTGCCTCCAGTTCGGATGGTGGCAGCGCGATCCCGCAGTGCCGCATCATCTGGTCGACTTCATCCATCTGCCGTTCGCCGGTCAGGTCTTCGTACCGGAACAGGCGGAAGGTCTCGGAACTCGGAGCGACCGCCCACGACCGAAGCTGTTTGAAGAGGTATTTCTTGGAGAGGCGATCGATGACGTGCAGCAGCCCCTCCTTCATCGGCGTCTCCTGCAGGATTTTGCGCGCCTGCGGGATGTCACCCATCGGCGCGTGCGAGTTCCGCAGGGAGAAGTAGCTCGAAACGACGATGTCGCGCGGGTCCCGAATCACGAAGAACGCGCGGTGGTTGTCGGGTTTTGTGATTTGCTCGAAGCGCGGGTAGGAATGGAAGAGTGCCAGGGCTGCGCGGCCGGGCGGGACGACAGGCAGGGAGCGTCGCTTGTAGAAGCGCGGGTCGAAGGGCAGCAATCCGGAATAGCTGTAGACCACGGGATCACTGAACAGAGCCTTGATCCATTGGCTGCCCGTCTTGTGTACCGTGCAGTGATAGATGTTCTCGTACTCGCACCGGGCGATCACTGGAACCGTGAGCCGCATTTTGGTGTTGCGCGCTTCGAGTTGTGCTCGTCGCGCCACGATACGCATCGAATTGGGTGTGTGGTGCTTGGTGAACTTTACGGCGCGATTGATCATCTCTCTAGCCTAACCCGTGCCTGTGGAGCAGTGAGATTCGGAGTCTTGTCCAGGTAAAACGTGTCGGTGAGAACTCTCAGGCTTCGCCCGCTCCGTCCCGTACGCCGACATGCCGCTAGGAATATCGCCGACCGTCCTATTTATGTCAATCCCCTGCAGGCGGCAACTGGTTGATCACTCCCGGGCACGGCCGACGTGCCGGGACCTCGACGCACCTTCGCGAACGTTGGTAGGGGCAGCCGGCGCGATGACACGAGTTGGGCGACGGTAGCGATGATCAGCCGGGCTGCCCGGTCGAGGGTGTCCGGCTCGACGCGGTCGGGGGTCTCGGCCGGGGTCTGGTAGCCGGGCATACTGCTGCCTTCAACGGCACGTCGACCTGCCGACCGGCCGCGTCGAGCGCAGCCAGCAGCGGTCGTGCGGGACCACCGGCCTCGACATGGGCGGCGTCACCGAGTTGCGCGGCACCGTCGAGGTTGATGACGAACGTGCCCTCTTCGACGAACCGGGCGTGGTGCCCCGAGCCGTGCGCTCCGGTCTCCTCAGCGTCCAGCAGCGCCACCGCCAGACCGACCTCGGTCGGCAGGGTCAGGTGGAGAACTCGTGCGGCTTCGAGGCTCGCGGCAACTCCCGACGCGTTGTCGCACGCGGCCGGGAACCGCGCGTCCGGGTCGTCGCCGACGCCATCGAAATGGGCCGTCAGCAGGACGGCCAATGTGCCCGCCTGCGGCGGGCGGAACGTGGCGACGACGTTCGACCCGATGACGTCGACCGTGTGCAGCGGCATCGTCGCCGTCACCGTCGCACGTCCGACGGCACCACGCATCTGGTCGTGGATGTCTGACCTGACCGCAAGCACCGGAAGGTCCACGGCGGCCGGTCCGACGATCATCTTCGGCATCCAGCCTGCCGCGTCGGTGCCGCGGGGGACGAGCAGCCCGGCAGCTCCGGCTGCCGCAACGGCAGCCGCCCGCTCCGGCGACCACGCATCCTCCAGGACCCACGCGCCGGCCAGGTCGAGGTCGCCTACCGCGGCGAGCGGTCCGGTGCGCGACCGCGGTAGATCCGCCGAGGCCAGGTGCTCGCAGAACTCCCGCCGGAACACCAGCGACCGGGAATCGCCGTCGACGAACACCAGCTGCGGGGTCGCGTGCACCTCGCGGACCGCACCGGGCACCGCGAACTCGTCCAAGACGACCGTGGCCCCGGCCGCGCGCAGTTGCTCGGCGAGCCAGTGCGCCGCGGCGCGGCCTCCGGGGCTGCCGGTACGGCGCCCGGCGAAGTCGTCACCTGCCAGCCTGGTAACGATCGCCTGCATCCGCGAGACGTTCGGGCCGACGCCGGCCGGCGCCGGCCCGATGACGGGCGAGGTCACCCGCAGCACCCCGCACCCGACGCGACCGCCTGCTCCTTCGCGGCCGACCCGCAGCAGCTGCCCTCGGCCCTCGCCTCGGCGGCTGTGCCACAACACGTGCTGACCTGCGTCTGCTCGGCCGTGTCGGTCGTGGTGGCGGGGCTGCCGCAGCAGCCGCCCGCCGACGCGGGCGGGTTCAGCGCCTCGGCTGGATCGCCGAGGAAGCCGCCGGTCCGGTTGGTGTTCGTACTCATCTCGTGCTCCTTCGATTCGGGTCGTACTCCCGCGATGGATGTGGTGTCAGCGCAGCAGTCCGGTGGTGTGGAGCGCCTTGACCCGCATCCGGTCGACACGGGCCTGTGCACGGCACTCCACGGTGCAGACCTGGCCGCACCCCTCGCAGAACTCCACACCGCGCAGCTGCTCCCGGCGCTGCCGCAACCTGGTGAACATCGCTCACTCCTTGTCTAGATAGCTGTCGAATCAGCGGTCAGGAACACAGCTTGCACCTTGATTAGATATTCGTCAACCTAGAAGTACGTCGAAACAGGCCATGGGTCAGCCGTGGCCCGAGCAAGGAGCGAGCCGAGGCCGACTGTCGCGGCTGCGCCACATCCGTGTGGTCGCCGAGGCGAACCGCAGCACCCGCGGCGACATACAGCGCAGGCGGCGCGGGAGAGGATCAGGTCGGGTAGCCGGGGTCGGCGACGGACTCGGCGATGCGGGTCAGCCAGTGCAGGTCGTTGGCGCGCGATTCTGAACTGGCTTCCGAGCTGAGGATGCTGCGTAGGAATGCGGTGACGTCGTCGAGGTGTCGTTCGCTGCGGTAGTAGCTCAGCGACCAGCAGGCGCAGCTCGTGCCATATCCGGCGATCGTCGCGCCGCCCGGCAACCAGCATCGGGGCCAGGGTTTGAACGACAGCCACAGTGGCCTGTTGCACCACATCACACCGCAGGCGGCGGACCACATGGCAACCATGATCCGTTCCGGCGACGTGATGATCATGCAGCTCCGCTCCGTCGGCGCAGCGGTCAACGACGTCGCCCCTGACGCCACCGCCTACCCGCACCGGGAGCAGAACTTCTCGGTACTCGCCGCCACGGTTGCCGACCGCAGGCCCGGACTCGACAAGCTGTGGGCCGAGCTGTACCCGCACCTCGACGGCATGTACCTCAGCTTTGAGTCCGACACCGACCCGAAGCGACTGCTCGACGCCTGGCCCGAGCCCACCCTCAGCCGGCTGCGCGCCGTCAAGGCCACGTACGACCCGGACAACGTCTTCAACCGCAACTTCCCGATCCCCCCGGCGACGCCCGGTGGGGGAAGCGAAAGGAAGGCGGACGATGTGGTGTGAGATCGCCCCTGGTCATCTACACCACGCCGGACAGGTACTCCTGACGTCGCTGCGGGTCGAACTTCTCGATCGCGTACCGCAGCATGACCCGCGGCATGACCCGGGGGGCGAGAAACTCCTCCTCCGCAGCTCTGTCACGTCGACCAACCAGGGGCCGACGATGTACGGCGCGGACGAGTCCACCAGGTCCCAGTTGTCGATGTGGCCGGTGTGGGCGAGGACGAGGCTGAAGATCCGGCCCCGTTCCTCCTCGTCTGCCTTGGCGAACTTCCGCACCAGGATGAAGATCGACGTCAGCCGCTCCTCGTGCACGCTGCCGGTCAGCAGCTCGGCGGTCGTGGCCATGACTGTGCAACCTACCGGCGACGTGGCGTGATCGACCCCGACTCGTACGGCAGAATCTTGGGAGGTCAGATGGTGACGACCACCTTCGCCCGCGCGTGTTCACCCTCGAGGTACCGGATGGCTTCGGGCACCTCGTGGAGCGGATAGGTCCGGTCGATGACCGGGGTGAGGCGGCCGGCCTCGGCGTGGGTGCGGAGCGTGTCGAGGTGTTGCCGGCCGGGTGCCGCGGTGAGTGTGACGATGCGGTGGCGAACGAAGGGTGCCACCAGCCGCCCACGTGCGATGAGCCGGATCGGCCCGACGAGACTGCCGCCGCGGTACACGCCGCCGCCGGAGAGCACCAGCGTTCCGGTCGGGGTCAACGCCCGCCGGAGCGCGGTGAGCGAGCGGTTGCCGACCAGGTCGAACACGAGGTCGTGGCGGCGGGTGTCCCGGGTGAAGTCGTCGCGGGTGTAGTCGACGACGTGGTCGGCGCCGAGGGAGCGGACCAGGTCGACGTTGCGGGTGCTGCACACCCCGGTCACGGTCGCGCCGAGCACCTTGGCCAGTTGCACGGCCAGGGTGCCGACACCACCGGAGGCACCGTTGACGAGGACACGGTGGCCGGGCTCGACCTGCCCGACGTCGCGCAGTCCCAGGAGCGCGGTGACGCCGGCCAGCGGCAGGGCGGCGGCCTGCTGCGGCGTCAGGTTCGCCGGCTTCGGCGCGACCAGCGTCTCGGGCACGCACACGTACTCGGCGAACGCGCCGTTGGCGTCGCCGAGGTCGCCGAAGACGGCGTCGCCCGTGCGCACCGTACGAACGTGGGCGCCGACGGCCTCGACCCGGCCGGCGAAGTCGCGGCCACGGATGCGCGCCCGGGGTCGGGACGGCCCCATGGCCAACCGTCCCAGCCGGGGATCGCCCCGCATGACATGCCAGTCGTACGCGTTGAGCGCGGCGGCCTCGACCCGTACGAGCACCTCGTCGGCGGCCGGCACCGGCGCGTCGACGTCCGCAAGCGTGAGCGTCTCCGGCGGGCCGTATCGATCCTGGACGATCGCCTTCATGTCCACCTCCCCGTCGGTGTACGGCGTACACCTTGTGTGGGAACCGTAGGTGTACGCCGTACACCTGTCAAGGCGGATATGGTTTCCACCGCCGCCGGAAGACGAGGACCGAGATGGTTGAGCAGGCTGAGGCGCTGCGCCGGGCACCCCTGAGCAGGGACCGGATCCTGCGTGCCGCCGTCGCGCTCGTCGACGGGACCGGCATCGAGTCCCTCAGCATGCGCAACCTCGCCCAAGACCTGGGCGTCGTGCCGATGGCTCTCTACAAGCACGTGGCCAACAAGGACGAACTGCTCGACGGCATGATCGACGTGGTGGTCGCCGAGATCGATCCGCCGGTGCCCGACGCCGACTGGAAGGCCGCGGTCCGCAAGCGCATCCTTTCGGCACGCCAGGTGCTGCGGCGCCACCCCTGGGCGCCGCTCGCGATCGAGTCACGGACCATGCCGACGCCGGCCGTCCTCGGCTACCTCGACTCGATGGTCGGAACGTTCCGGGCCGGCGGGTTCTCCGCCGACCTCACCCACCACGTGATGCACGCGATGGGCAGCCGGATCCTGGGTTTCAGCCAGGAACTGTTCGACGCCTCCCGGCGCGCCGGCCGGTCGGGCACGACCGACCCGGACCCGCCGACGGCCCTACCGCCGGAGGTCGCGGCCCGCTTCCCGCACCTCGCGGAGGTCGCGGCGGCGGCGTCCCACGACGAGGCGTCGGTCGTGGGACAGGGCTGCGACGACCAGTTCGAGTTCGAGTTCTCGCTGGACCTGCTGCTGGACGGCATCGAACGGCTGCGACAGCAGGGCTGGACGTCGTCGCACCGATCCCGCTGAGACGGTCAGGTGCACGGCCGGTGGACGATGTGACAGTCGGCCGGAGGCAAGCGCCACACGCCCCTGATCAGGCGCGGAAGTGGCAGGACGAGTAGGAACTCCCTGCCACTCTCAAGGTATAGCGGACCGGGGGTCTTGCGGCAAGCCCCCCGTTGTGCCGCAGAATCTCCAGCCGTATCCAGAATCTGCGGATTCAGGGATTCGCGAAGTATGCGTGCTCGCGGGGGATGTGCCGGTGTGCGCTCCGCCGGACCGGGCACCAACGGGCCGAGGTGCGATGGGGGTTTCATGATCGACGTGATCGTTGCCGGTGGCGGACCGACCGGCCTGATGCTGGCCAGTGAACTGCGGCTGCACGGGGTGCACGTGCTCGTGCTGGAGAAGGAGGCCTCGCCGACCACGTACGTCCGCGCGCTCGGCCTGCACGTGCGCAGCATCGAGGTGATGGACCAGCGCGGCCTGCTGGAGCGGTTCCTCGCACACGGCCGGCGGTATCCGGTCGGCGGTTTCTTCGCCGGCATCGACAAGCCCTCACCGGACCGGCTGGACACCGCGCATCCCTACGTCCTCGGCATCCCGCAGACCACGACCGATCGCCTGCTGGCCGAGCGCGCCACCGAACTCGGCACCGAGATCCGGCGCGGCTGCGAGCTGGTCGGGCTGGACCAGGACGACCACGGGGTGACCGCCGAACTGGCCGACGGTACGCGGCTTCGCTCGCGCTACCTGGTCGGCTGCGACGGGGGCCGCAGCACCGTACGCAAGCTGCTCGGCATCGGCTTCCCCGGTCAGCCCAGCCGGGTCGAGACACTGCTGGGCGAAATGGAGGTGACGGCGCCACCGGAGACGGTGGCCGCGGTGGTGGCCGAGGTCCGCAGGACCCACAAGCGGTTCGGCCTCGGGCCGCTCGGGGACGGGGTGTACCGCGTCGTCGTGCCCGCCGAGGGGGTGGCCGAGGACCGGTCGGTCGCGCCGACCATCGAGGAGTTCCGGCAACAGCTGCGCCTGTTCGCCGGCACCGACTTCGGCGTGCACTCACCGCGCTGGCTGTCCCGCTTCGGTGACGCCACGCGGCTGGCCGAGCGCTACCGGTCCGGCCGGGTGCTGCTGGCCGGCGACGCGGCACACATCCACCCGCCGACCGGCGGGCAGGGGCTCAACCTCGGCATCCAGGACGCGTTCAACCTTGGTTGGAAACTGGCCGCCGAGGTCAACGGCCGGGCACCGGAGGGGCTGCTGGACAGTTACCACACCGAACGGCACCCGGTGGCCGCCGACGTGCTGGACCTCACCCGCGCGCAGTTCGAGCTGCTGTCGCCTGAGCCGGGCCCCCAGTCGGTGCGCCGGCTGGTGTCGGACCTGATGGACTTCGAGGACGTCAACCGGTACCTGACCGAAAAGATCACCGCGATCCAGATCCGCTACGACGCCGGCGAGGGGCACGACCTGCTCGGCCGGCGGATGCGGGACGTGGAGCTCGAGCGGGGGCGCCTCTACGAGCTGATGCACGGCGGTCGCGGGCTGCTGCTCGACCAGACCGGCCGGCTCTCGGTGGGGGGCTGGGCGGATCGGGTCGACCACGTCGTCGATGTCAGCGAGGAACTGGACGTCCCCGCCGTGCTGCTGCGGCCGGACGGCTATGTGGCCTGGGCCGGCGACGACCAGCACGATCTGCTCGCCCACCTGCCGCGGTGGTTCGGCGCCGCCGTCGGCTGAATGCGTGCAGGCGCCTCGGGCGAAAAGAGCCGCGGGTCGGGACCCGATGTCCGGGTACCCGGCCCGCGGCCGTGTCGCCTCCCGAGCGTCAGCTGGAATAGCCCTTCTGGGCGATCCAGTCGGCCGCCTTGTCGTCGCTCATCCAGTAGTGCTTGGTCGGGTCGTACGGGTCGGCGATCTTCAGCACTTCACCACCGTCGCGATATCCCACGATGGTCATGTAGTGCCCGCCCGGGAAGGAGTGCTTCTCGCCGCTGGTGTCGACTGCGGTGCCCATCGTGTTGGCCACGACGCCGCGCTTGGCGTCAACGGCCTCGATCACGTCGGTGCGCAACCTGTCCACCTGCTCCGGCTCGGCGGTGGCTCCCTCGATCTTGGTGGTCTCGTACCCACCGCCGGTCAGGTCGTTGAGCACCCGGGTGGTGTCGTCAACCGAGTCGGTGCCGTCGGTGGTGGTGCCGAGCTTCTCGGCGACCTCACGCTGGCTCACGACCTTGCCCTGGGTGGACAGGGCGATCCGGGTCGCGGCCGGGGCACAGTAGTACTCGTTCGGCTGTCTCTGGTAGTCGTGCGGCAGTACCCGTTTGCCCTCGTCACCAGGGGGCGGGGGCTGGGGCGGCGCCGCGGGTGCCGGTGCGCTCTCTGCCGGGGTCGGCGGGGTGGGCGGGGCGCCGTTTGCCGGACCGGCGACTGCCGGGGTGGCGATCGCCGGACCGGCGACGGCGCCGCCGGTGACCATGAGACCAGCAACAGACAGCGCGCTCTTACGCAGAATCGTGTTCATCGTGAAGCTCCCATCGGGGTTGGCTTCCCGGGCTGTCGTACGCCGGTTACCCGAGGCGGGTCCGCGATAACGCGGCACCCTACTCCGGTAGCGGGGGAGGCGGAGCCACTTTCGCGTAATCCCTCACCCGGTTGGGCGTTCGCCGGGTCGGTCGCGACTGGGGAAGGTGTCGTCGATGTCGGGTTGATGTCGGGTCATGCCAACTGTCATCCGAACATGCAGGCCTACCTACGCGCGGGGAGGACGCAGCCCGGCCAGGGTGACGGCGACAAGTCGGTCGACTGCGGCTTCGGATGGCAGGTCGCCGGCTGCGGTGAGGGCGTGGAGGCAGTAACTCGCCAGTTCGTGAGGCGCGAGGTCGTCGCGTAGGTCGCCGGTGGCGGCGACCTCGGTCAGCAGGTCTCGGAACAGGTCCACGAGCTGCTGCTGAGCGAGCGCGACCCGCTCACCCCGGTGCAGGAGTGCCGCCAGTTCCGCGGTCCCGTGTCGTTGCCGGTGGTGACAGATGAGGGCGTAATGCTCCAGGACTGCCCGGAGCCGCTCGGCCGCCGTGCCGGGTTCGTTGCGAAGTTCGGTGAGATGCGCAAGGTGGCTGGCCACGTGACGTTCGTGATGGGCGGCGAGGATCGCCTCGACGTCCGGGAAGTACTTGTACAACGTGGCGCGACCGATGCCGGCCTTCTCGGCGATCTGCGTCATCGTCACCGACCTCAGGCCGTGCTCTCTCACCAGCGCCCAGGTGGTTTCCAGGATCGCGTCGTGCACCGTCTGCCGGTGCGCCGCAATCGTCGTGTTCCACAGCTTCGGCACCGCCTAAGCGTACGGGACGCCTACCGACGAGACAGTATGCCTTGATAGAGTCACGGCGTCTCGCAAATTCCCGCAGAAGGAAATACCCATGAGTGACCCGCTACGTCCCCGCGAGGCTGGTGAGGGTGCCTCCATCGGCCCCGAGCCGGCGGCGCCCCGCAACGAACCACCCCGGGCGCCGCGGTGGGTACGGGTGTCCGCGATCATCGCCGGCTTCCTGATCCTGCTTGTCGTCATCGTGATGCTCACCGGCGTCGGTGGCGGTCACGGTCCTGGCCGGCACATCGGTGCCACCGGCGCCTCGCCGGCCGGCCTCGACGACAGCCACGCGACCGTCGGCATGGGCACCAATGACGCGGGGGACCGCAGCGGCCAATGAGCATGCCGCCCCGCTTGCGCAAGGTGGTGCTCACCTCCCACGTCGTCACCTCGGTCGGCTGGCCTGGCGCGGTCCTCGCCTATCTCGCCCTCGACATCACCGCTGTCACGAGCGAAAACGTCCAGACCGTACGCGGCGCTTACCTCGCCATGGACGTGATCGTCCGGTACGCCATCGTCCCGCTGGCCCTCGCGTCGCTGCTCGTCGGGACGGTCAACGCGCTCGGCACTCCGTGGGGCCTGTTCCGGCACTACTGGGTGCTGGTGAAACTCCTGCTCACGGTCTTCGCGGCCGCCGTTCTGCTGATGGAGGTGCAGACCGTGAGCCACCTGTCGCAGGCAGCGGCGTCCAGCGCCGACCCCCGTACGCTGCCCGGAACACTGCTCCACTCCGTCGGCGGGCTGGTGGTGCTGCTCCTCACCGTGGTGCTCTCGGTGTTCAAACCTCCGGGCGTGACCCGGTACCGGTGGCGTAAGCAGAACGAGCAACAGCGCACCAGGTCCACGCGGCCCACGGCGGCGACCCCTCGCGCGGCTGCGCCGCCGGCTGCCGGCTGAGCCCGCAGAACCGGCGGCGCATGCCCCGTACCCCGTCCGTTGGGGTATGAGGTCAGATCCGGCGGGCGGTGAGCCACCGGTCCGGCCAGTAGCCGATGCCGTCCAGCAGAGGCGCGCCGGAGAGGTCGCCCATGGTCGGACCGTCGGTCTGGGACCGGCTGGAGATGAACCGGTGGTGCCCGCCGTCGTCGAGGCCGAGGTAGATGCCGGAGTGGTCGATCTGGCGGTTCGGCACCGGCTGGGCGTTGAAGAACACCAGGTCGCCGGGGAGCAGGCGGTCGATTCGTCGGGCCCGTTGTCCGGTGTTGGGCATCAACTGCACGCCCGGGCCGAACTCCGCCATGGCGAACGCCCGGCGGGGAAGCCCCTCGCCGGGGGTGTTCGTGCCGCGCAGCGGAAAACCGAGCCGGTGACCGTAGACCATCCGCAGATACCCGGAACAGTCCAGGGCCAGCTCGCGCTCCGGTGACGGCATCTCGCTCTTGCCGTCCGGGAACGACCACGGCAGGCCGAGATAGTCGTAGAAGTCGGAGCGTTCCTGACGGCCGTCGGGATCTGCGGGGTCCGGCGGACCGAACGAGGCGTTACCCGAGTACTGCTGTCCCTGGTTGTCCTTCTTCGGGGGAGCCTCGGCAACGTACTCGAAGGAGATCGCCAGCACGTCGGGGGAGCGGTCCCGGCGAGCTGCGGCGAGCCAGTCGACGAACCACTTCTCCTGCTCGGCGCCGGCCCGCCACGGCTGGGGAGCGAGCCGGACCCAGGTGTGGGTCTCGATCTTCGCATCGGTGAAGCTCGGCTCCTCGAACGTTCTGAGCGGGCCGTGGATGTTCGCGGTCCGCGCGCCGTCGGTCATGATCGCGACCGGCTGCCCGGAGGAGTCCATGATCTCCGTCCGGTCCGGATCCGACGAGCGCTGGTAGGTGTAGCCCGAAGCGCCGCGCGCCTGGCCGCCCGACGCCGTTGCCCCGCCCAGGGTCAGCACCGACTGGTCCGCCGGCGACGGTCGTGCCACCACGTACGTGAGCGTGCTGACGACGACCAGCAGTACGAACCCGGCGATGTTCAACAGGACGAAGCGTCTACGGAAGTACGCCCAGTACCTCATGCACACCTCTCCTCTCGGAACCGGTTCTGGGTGTGTCGGGCAGGTCGGTGGCACGAAGGCGACGGCCAGCGCAGCCGTCGTACGGTCAACCTCGATCATCGGAGTTGTCGGGGTGACGCTCCCTCACCCCGATGAGGTGATCCGGGAGTGCGTCGGGTTGCAACCGGTACCCGGGTACAGGCTTACCGTCGTAAGCATGAGCATCGACCAGGGATGGGTGCCGCAGGCGTGCACCCTGCCGACCCGAGAGCAGCCGCTACGACTCGCGCAGTTCGACGAACTGTTCGCCACCGCCCTGCACGAACAGCGGAGGTTGGCACCCACCGTGCTGCGATGGCGCCTCGATCCGTCGGCCGAGGACGCCGCGCGGGACCTGACCGCCCGGGAGAGCGGCTGCTGCTCCTTCTTCACCTTCGCGGTGACCCGGAGCGGCGACTCGGTGGAGGTGGAGGTCCGGGTCCCGGACTCCCACATCGCGGTCCTCGACGCGCTGGTCGCCCGCGCCGCGGCGCGGCTGCCGACATGAGCGGCCTGCGCAGCAGCCAGGTCGCCGCGGCAGCCGGGGTGAACCCACAGACCCTGCGCTACTACGAACGCCGAGGACTGCTCGCCGCACCGCGACGCACCCTCGGCGGGCATCGCCTGTACCCCGCCGAGACCGTCGCCGTGCTACGGATGATCAAGGGCGCCCAGCGGCTTGGCTTCACCCTGGACGAGGTGGCCGACCTGCTCGACACCGCCCGGCACCAGGGCCGCCGTCGCGCCGATGCCGGCCTGCGGACCCGTACGCGGGCCAAGCTCGCCGACGTGGAGGCGAGGATCGCCGACCTACGGGAGATCGCCGGGACGCTGCGTGCCGCGCTGGACGCCGGCTGCGACGACCTTGCCACCTGTGCGGACAGTCCGTGCTGCCCGATTCCCTTCGCCGTCCTCAGCGAGGGCGCGCCCGATGTCGACCCTCCCTGAGGAGGCCACGATGTCGGTCGGCGCCCCCTGCGGTATGGGCTGTCGGCCGGAGGCCGTCAACCCTCTGGGGACCGCGCTCTCATGAGAAGCGCCTGCCGGGCCTCTTGGCGGAGGTCGGCTTGGTGGTCAGGGCATCTCTGCGCCTGCGTCGCACCATGATCACGGTCGCCTTCTTCTTCAACCCCTTGAGAATTCTGTCCCTCATCTCAGGCATCCCTTCTCGCGTACGTCCGACGCCGGGGCGTCTTCGGCCTGGCCTCCTCGCGTACCCGACGAGGCAGCCGCCATGCGCCCCGTCGTCCCGGCGACCGGGACTTATCTGATCGTTAAGTAACGGCCCCGCCGGTTCACCCGGTGTGCCACCGTGTGCAGACTGAGGCAATGCCCGCTGCCGCCACACCGGACCGCCGCCGCCGCCGACTGTTCGTCGGGGTGGTCGCCGCGCTGGCCGTGGCGGCCACGGCCGGCGCCTGGTCGCTGCAGGACCGGGTCGGTGGCGACGGCGGTGCGCGCGGGTCGGCCACCGTCGGCGTGCCGCCCCACGCCGGGCCGGTGGGCGACCCCACCTGCGCCGGCCAGCCGGCTCGGGCGACCCGCGAGCTGCGGGGCATGTGGATCACGACGGTGAACAACATCGACTGGCCGAGCCGGCGCGGGCTGCCGGCGGAGGCGGCGCGGGCGGAGTTCCGGGGCTGGCTGGACCTGGCCGTGCGGCACAACCACAACGCGGTCTTCGTGCACGTGCGGCCGAGCGGGGACGCGCTCTGGCCGTCGGAGTACGCGCCGTGGTCGGAGTGGCTGACCGGGCGCCGCGACGGACGCGACCCGGGCTGGGACCCGATGGAGTTCATGGTCGCCGAGGCGCACGCGCGCAACCTGGAGTTCCACGCCTGGTTCAACCCGTACCGTGGCGGGCAGCCGGCCACGGTGGGCGGACCCGGCCCCCGGCTGGACCGCCTGGCGCCGACCCATCCGCTCCGGCGGCACCCCGAATGGGTGGTGACCTATCCCAGCGCGGACCGGCCCGGCAGCCGCCTCTACTTCAACCCCGGCATCCCGGAGGCGCGCACCTTCGTCGAGGACTCGATGCTGGAGGCGGTCCGGCGGTACGACGTCGACGGGGTGCACTTCGACGACTTCTTCTACCCCTATCCGGAGGCCGGGCAGGACTTCCCGGACGACGCGGCGTTCGCCCGGTACGGCCGGGGCTTCCCGGACAAGGACGCCTGGCGCCGGGACAACGTCAACACGTTGGTCCGCGAGATGAGCGAGCGCATCAAGGCGATCAAGCCATGGGTGAAGTTCGGCATCAGCCCGTTCGGCATCTGGCGCAACGGGCGCACGGATCCGACCGGGTCGGCCACCGCGGGGCTGCAGAGCTACGACGACATCCACGCCGACACCCGACTGTGGGTACGCCGGGAGTGGTTGGACTACGTGGTGCCACAGCTCTACTGGCACATCGGGTTCGGTAAGGCCGACTACGCGAAGCTGCTGCCGTGGTGGGCGTCCACGGTCGAGGGCACCCGGGTGCAGCTCTACGTCGGCCAGGCCGACTACCGGGTGGGGGAGCGCGGCGCCTGGAGCGATCCGGCCGAGCTGGACCGTCAGCTCGCGCTCAACCGCCGGCACGCCGTGAGCGGAAGCGTGCACTTCAGCGCCCGTCAGGTGCGCGCCGACAAGCTCGGGGCCGTCACCCGCTACAGCCGGGCGCACTACGCCGCGCCGGCGCTCGTACCCGTGATGACCCAGCTACCGGCGACGCCGCCGGCGGCCCCCGTGGTCCTGGACGGGCGGCGGGAGGACGGCGGCGTGCGGCTGACCTGGCGCCGCGACGGTGCCGCGAGCTACGCCGTCTACCGCGTCGACGGCGACGAGGCCCGCCTCGTCGGCACCACCCGGGGTGACGGCTGGGTCGATCGCACCGCGCCGGCCGACCGCGCGCTCTCCTACTGCGTGTCCGGACTGGACCGCAGCGCGAACGAGGGCCCACTCGGCGCGGCCGTGTCCGTGACGGCCGCCCCTGCCGCCGGCTGAGCCGCATTTCCGCTGGTCCGCCTCGACACCACACCCGCCGATCACGCCGACGTTCCCGGGCAGCGCCCGGCACCTGTGCAACGATCGGCGTGCGTTCCGCCGGTCCGGCCGCCCGCCGGTCGCCGGCAGGCATGCGAGAAGGCGTCACACCTCGTCCCCCTGGAGAGCACGATGTCCCCCTCCCCGGCCCGGATCCTGGCCGCGCTGAACGCGGTGCGACCCCTCGACCGGGCGTCCCCGGTCCTGGGCAGGGCCGTCGTGATCGGTGGCAGCGTCGCCGGGATGCTGGCCGCCCGCGTGTTGTCCGACCACGCGGAGAGCGTCGTCATCATCGACCGGGACGACCTGCACCGGCCCGGCCAGCGGCCCGGCGTGCCGCAGGGGACGCAACTGCACGCGCTCCTGCCCGGCGGCTTCCTCCAGCTCGAGCGCCTGTTCCCGGGATTCCGCGAGGAGGCCCTGGCCCACGGGGCGGTCGAGGCTCCGCCCGCCTCCCG
This sequence comes from Micromonospora sp. NPDC049497, assembly GCF_044465805.1. NCBI lineage: Bacteria > Bacillati > Actinomycetota > Actinomycetes > Micromonosporales > Micromonosporaceae > Micromonospora > Micromonospora sp. NPDC049497. The sequence continues at coordinate 76,017 of NZ_JBITMC010000020.1, forward strand.
CCGGGCCTACCTCGACGGTCGCCTGAAGGTCGTCGTCCCGGACGACGCCGACAGCCTGGCCGGCAGTCGGCCCCTCCTGGAAGGGCTGATCCGCCAGCAGGTGCTCCGGCTTCCGAACGTCAAGACGGTCGCCGCCCGCGCCACCGGCCTCGTGGTCGACGCAGGCGTGACCACCGGGGTCCGCTGCGACGTCGGCGGGCTTCCCGGCGTCGAGAGCGGCGACCTCGTGGTGGACGCCATGGGGCGGTCGAGCAGGCTGTCGGAGTGGCTGGAGCAGGCCGGCTGGGACCGGCCCGTCACGCGCCGGATGACCGTGCACCTCAACTACGCGACGGCCCTGTTCCGGCGTCGCGAGGCCCACCCGGAGCGCACCGTCGTCATGGCGCTGCACAGCCCGAGAGTGTCCTCGGAGGTCGCCGGCGCCGCGTTCTTCGCCATCGAGGACGGTCGGTGGATGGCCATGATGGCCGGTTACGGAGACAACCGTCCGGGACACACCGCCGAGGACTTCGTCCGTCGGCTGCGGGACCAGTTCCCACCGGAGTTCGGCGAGGTCGCCGGAAACGAGATGCTCGGCGACGTGCTGACCTACCGCCACGCCGACAGCCGGCGGCGGGACTTCCACGCGCTGAGGCGGTTCCCGGCGGGGCTGGTCAGCGTCGGCGACGCGGTCGCGTCGTTCAACCCCGTGTACGGGCAGGGGATGACCTCGGCCGCTCTGCACGCGGCCTGCCTGTCGACGTACCTGCGGGAGCGCCCGGATCTGCGGGTGCCCGCCCGCCGGTTCCTCGCCTTGCAGAAGGTCGTGGTCGACGCCGCGTGGTCGGTGTCGACCTCCGCCGACCTGGCCCTGCCGCACGTCGACGGGCCCTACCCGCGCGGCTACCGGTTCTCCAGTTGGGCCAGCGGGCAGATCGTCACGGCGACCGTCACGGACGTGACGATCGCCCGGCGGTTCAACGACGTCGTCTCCATGCGCCGACACCCGCGATCGCTGGCCACACCCGGCGTGCTCCTGGGCGCCCTGCGCGCCAACCGCCGCGCACGCTGACCCGTCAGCGACGAGCCGCGTCGGACCGGCCGGCGACCGGCCCGCCCACGGTCAGGCACAACCACGACGCGAGGTCCCGGAGTTCCTCGTGCACCGCCTCGGTCATCTCCGCGGTGAACGGGACGTCCTCGTGGATCACGTCCACGCGGAGCGTGCCGCCTTTGCGGTCCGCCGTGACGTCCACCTTCCCGACGAGACGGTTGTGGTGCAGGATCGGCAGCGCGAAGTAACCCCAGCGGCGCTTCGCCCGCGGCTTGTACATCTCCAGCACGTACTCGAACGCGAACAGGTCCAGGACTCGGGTCCGGTCGTACACCAGGCGGTCGAACGGCGACAACAGGGCGGTACGGCCGGTGAAGGGCTGCCCGAGCGCCGTCGGATCGACGCGCCACGTCCCGGGGACGCCCTCGACGGTCGCCCGCTCACCGACCTGCCCCACCGACCCCGGTTCGCCGGGCGAGGCGGGAGCCGTCTCCCGGACGATGCCCAGGGACCGCAGCCGGCGCTCGGCGCGGAGCCGGCGCGCCTCGTCCAACGGGACGGCGGGTGCGTCCGTCGGATAGACCCGCTCCGGTACGTCCCACAGCCGCTGCCGCCCACGGCGGCCGGCGATCGCCACCTCGCCGCGCATCAGCAGGAACTCGAGCATCTGGGTGACGTTGCGGTTGTTGGTCCACCCGGTCGACGCCCACGCCACCTGGCTGGTGTCCGGGATGTCCCGCGACGGCAGCGGTCCGGAGGCGCCGAGCAGCGCGAGGACGTCGCGGCGGAACCGGTCGTTGAGCCGCAGCCACTCCCGCTGCCGGTCCCCGCCGGTCCAGGCCGCCATGTCCGCCAGGTAGAGCGGCAGGTCACCCATCGGCCGCACCATCGCGTGGTGCTCGAAGAGCGTCCGATCCCGCTCCAACGCCTCCTGCACCTGCGACGGCCGGTACGACGACCCGAGGCGGCTCCAGGCGACCAGGTCCACGTTCGGCGCGACGGCCGCGGTCGGGTCGATCTGCAGCAGGGTCAGCTGCCGTACGACCGCCAGCAGATCGGTCGGCCGCGGCGCGTCGAGCAACTGCGCGCGTACGGCGATCCGCCGCGCCTCCGCGAGATCGAGCCGGTGCACTGCCATCGGGCGAGACTACTGGGGCGACCGGGACCTGTGTGCACCCTCATCCGACGGACCCGGACGCTCGACGCGGGTGGGGCTGCCGCGTACCAGCTCGTCGTGGATGCGCCACCGCTCGGTGACGGCGGCCCGCTGCGCGGCCTCGTCCTCGTGTGCGATGCGCCGACGGAGCAGCCGCAGGGCGATGCGCCGGTTGAGGCTGAACTGGCGTTCGGTGTCGACCACCACGACGATCCCGGAGGGACGGTGGGTCGCCCGCACGGCGGTGCTGGCCTTGTTCCGGTGCTGACCGCCGGGTCCACCGGTACGGCAGGCGACGACGTCGACGTCGGCCTCCGCGAACGTCGTGGCGAAGGTGTCGAGCTGGCACGGTCGGGCGATGACATACCAGTTCTTCCGCCCGGTGCTCGCCCGGTAGGGGCTGGGGGCCTGCCAGCACAGTGTTCCGGTCCACGAGGCGGCGAACGTCTCGACGTCGCTGCCGGAGACCCGGACCAGGACCGACCGGTAGGTGCCGGGTCGCTCAGCCGGCACGGTCCGGACCCGGTGCGTCGTCAGGCGCTGCCGGTCGGCGTCGACCTCCAAACGGTGCAGCAGCCGGGCGAGCGCCCAATTGCACTCCTGCGGGCCGCGTCCGGCGGACAGGAGCAGGTGGACGGTCACGGTCGGCCCCGCCCGCGGCGGTTGTCCCGGCGGTCCGGCCGGGGCGTGGACCCGAGGTCGGGCGTCTTGTAGGTGACCAGGGGGACGGTGGTGGCCACCGGTGTGGCGAGGTCGTGGTCGACGAGATCGGCGATGACACGCTCGATGCGCTTGTACGCGGTGGGTGCCTCCTCGAAGAGCAGTTGACGGTCGCCGCACACCACCACCGACCCCACCGGGGTGCGGCGCAACTCCTCGACGGTGTGCTTGGCCCGGCCCCGGCGCAGGGCGTCGGCGCGGGACATCTTGCGGCCCGCGCCGTGCGCCACGGAGTGGTTGGCGTCCGGGCCGGCGTGGGCGGCCACGAGGTAGGAGGGGGTGCCGCGCGTACCGGCGACGAGCACGTCACGGCCGTCACCCGGCGCCGCGCCCTTGCGGTGCAGGTAGAGCCCGTCGCGGACCTCGACCAGGTTGTGGCACTGGTCGACGATCGGCGCGGTGGGCTCGGCCCCGAGGGCGTGGGCGACCCGCGCGGCCAGCAGCCGCCGGTTGAGCGAGCCCCACCGTACGGCGTCGTCGTGTGCCGCCAGGTAGGCGGCGGCGTCGGGAGCGGGGCCCGCGCCGTGGACCTCGGTGTGCGCCCGCAGGATCCGCTCGCCCAGGCCCCGCGACCCACTGTGGACGACGAGGACGAGGTCACCGGCGTCGAGCCCGAGACGCCCGGCGTGGCCCGGATCGAGGACGCTGCCGATCCGCGCCAGTTCAACGAAGTGGTTGCCCCGGCCGACCGTGCCGAGGCCGTCGACGTGACCGGCGGGAATGCCGCCCTCCACCACGGCCCAGGCCGGGTCGTCGGCGTCCCGCACGGGGTCCAGGGCGCGGTCGAGGTCGGGAAACCGGGCGGCCAGCCGCTCGGGTACGGGGCGCTTGAGCGCGATCGGCAACACGGCGATGCCGCAGCCGATGTCGGAGCCCACCAGGAACGGGTACAGCACGGTCGACGCCATCGCGGCGCCGATGGGCGCACCCTTGCCGGGGTGCAGGTCCGGCATGGCGGCGACGTGGACCATGCCGTCGAGGGCGGCCACCTGGTGACACTGCGCCAGGGCGGCGGACTCGATCCAGCTGGTGGGGGAGGCGAACACGGCGACGGTGGCCGACGTGGACCGTGGCAGGGACTCCTGCCGGGAGGGGTGCGGAGACAACGACGCTCACTTCTCGTGAAGGGCACGGACGGACGGCACGACGGCACCGGGCGGTGCCGTGGGCCTGGAAGAGCAACGGGGTGCTGTCCGTCAGAACGTCATGGGAACCACCATCCCCGAGCGCAGTGCGGTGCGGCAAGCGGGTTTCCGCCCACCGCACCGCACCCGCCCCTACCGGGGAGTGGCGCCGGGTTCGAAGAGGACCCGGGCCCGCACCTGCCGGAACCCGGTTCGCTCCAGTTCCGCCACCACCGCCACGCGGTGGGCCCGCACGTCGGCCAGCACCTCGCGGGCGCCACCGGCCATCAGGACCCGGACCGCCTCGGCCAGCAGTTCAGCGCGGACGGCCTCGTCGAGCAGACCGAGGTAGACGATCAGCGGATAACAGGCGTCCCCGGCGGTGCCGACCAGGCCGACCGCCTCGCCCGCGTCCGACGCCACGCGCCAACCGTCGACCGGGCCGGTGAACCAGGCCAGCGGATCGGCGGCGAGGTCCACGCCGCCGACCGCCTGCGCTGTCTCCACGCCGGTCAGGACGTCCGGCTCCGCGATGCGGGAGACCAGGGCGTTGATCTCCGCTGCATCGACGGCCGGACGGAAGGTGTACCGCCCGGAGGGCGCCGGCAGGGGCGTACCGGTCCAGGAGAATCTCAGCCGCTCACCGCGCTCGACCAGCCCGGCGAGGCGCGCGGCGCTCATCGGCGCCTCGACCACGGCGAGGACCTCCGGCCTGCGTCGCCAGTGCGCCGGCAGGGCGGCGTAGTACGGACCGGGTCCGCCGAGTGCCTCGTGTGCGGCGTGCAGGAGGGCGGCACCCACCTCCGGCTCGGCGTCCAGGTCGAACCGTTCCAACCAGAGGACGGTGGCGGCGCCGGGCGGCTGGAGCCAGGCGGCCCGGCCGACGACGCGGCCGGCGCGGAGGGCGACCCACGTGTGCTCGGGCCGGTAGCCGCCACCGGCGAGGCCGTCGGCGTAACTGACCTGACGCAGCTGGGGCAGCGGATCGGGCATGGAATCGAACAGACTCTCTTCGCCCGCGACGAGCGGACGGATGACCACATCGGACATGGCAGGAACCTCCGGGAAAGCTGACGCCCCGGGTCAGCTCCGCGAGGACGCCGGAACGCGGAGGGGGCGCAGAACATCGGACATTGTTCTGACCTCCTTCCGGCTCGACGGCGTGCCCGAAAACGTAGTCGACGCACCTACTCGTGGCAACCCTGCCGTACGCTGCCGCGCATGAGCGCGCCGACCCGCATCCTGGTCTACGGGGTGTACGGCTCCGGCAAGTCCACCCTCGCGGCGAGACTGGCCGATCGCCTCGGGTTGCCGTGGTACCCGGTCGACGACCTGCTGTGGAATCCGGGCTGGGTCGAGGTGCCGGTGGCGCAGCAGCGCAGCCGGATCGAGGCGATCTGCCGACGCGACCGTTGGATCGTCGACGGGGCCTACCACGGGTGGCGGGATGTGCCACTGGCCCGCGCCGACCTGGTCGTCGGCCTGGACTACCCGCGCTGGCGCTCCTTCTGGCGCCTGCTGCGCCGGACCGCGGGCCGGTTGCTGACGCGGGAGGAGATCTGCAACGGCAACCGCGAGTCGCTGGGCAGCGTGCTGTCCCGGGACTCGATCCTGGTGTGGCACGTCACCGCGTTCGGTCGGGCGCGGCGGCGGATGCGGGCCTGGCAGGCGGATCCGTCCGGGCCGCCGGTGGTGCTGTTCCGGTCCCCGGCAGCCCTGGACCGCTGGCTGGACGACCTGCCGCACCGGTGAGGGAGGACGGAAGCGGGGCGGCGACGGTGTCCGTCGCCGCCCCGGATCGTCTCGACGGGGTCAGGAGGCGGTGCAGGAGCGCACCTGGGGACGGGTCCAGGTGCCGTTGGTCATGGTGGTGAAACCGAAGACGTTCCCGCTGCCGTTCGACCTCATGGTCATGACGTACCCGCTGCTGTCCCAGCTGGGGCTGCCGTTCCAGGTGGCGGAGATCCTCTGCGGTGGTGTCACGGCGACCACGACCGTCCAGTTGGTCGCGCCGCTGACCGTCACCTCGCTGTTGAACCGGTCGCCCCACCTGGTCGCGTCGCGGAGGGTCGCGGTGCAGCTGCCACCGCCCGGCGGCGGCGTCGTCGGTCCGGTGGTCGGTCCGGTCGTCGGCGGGTTGGAGGGCGGGGTCGAGCCGCCGTTGAGTGCGGCGAGGACCGCGTCGTACGCCGGCTTCTTCGCGCCGCTGCTCGTGAAGAGCAGCGGGTTCTGCGACGCCCGCCACGAGTCGCTGTCCCGGATGCCCCAGACGGTGATGCCGGTGCAGCGGGCCACGGCGAGGCAGTCCTCGACCACACTGCGGTACGTGGCGGCGGACGCGCCCTCGATGTCCAGCTCGGTGATCTGCACGTCGACGCCGAGCGCGGCGAAGCTGGACAGCGTGGTGCGGTAGTTGCTCGGGTACGGCGAGCCGCTGTTGAAGTGCGACTGGAGGCCGACACAGTCGATCGGCACACCACGCTGCTTGAAGTCCCGGACCAGGTTGTAGACGGCCTGGGTCTTGGCGTGGGTCCAGTTGTCGGTGTTGTAGTCGTTGTAGCAGAGCTTGGCGCCGGGATCGGCGGCCCGGGCGGCCCGGAACGCCGCCTCGATCCAGTCGTTGCCGGTCCGTTGGAGGTTGGAGTCGCGGCGGGCGCCGCTGCTTCCGTCCTGGAACGCCTCGTTCACCACGTCCCACGCGACGACCTGCCCCCGGAAGTGGGTGGCCACCTGGGTGACGTGGTTGAGCATCGCCTGGCGCAGTGCGCTGCCGCTCATGTTCTGCATCCAGCCGGGCTGCTGGGAGTGCCAGGCCAGGGTGTGGCCGCGCACCTGCATCCCACGGCTGCGGGCGTGGCTGACGATCTGGTCCGCCGCGCCGTAGCTGAACTGGCCCTGCTGCGGCTCGGTGGCGTCGATCTTCATCTCGTTCTCGGGCGTCACCGAGTTGAACTCGCGGTTCAGGATCGTCGCGTAGGTGCTGTCGCTGAGCTTGTTCGCGGCCACCGCGGCACCGAAGTACCGGCCCCGCTCGGCCGCGGACGCGCCCAGCGTCGTCCCGGCGCTGGCCGCACCGGGCAGGAACGCGGCACCGGTCGCGGCGAGCAGGCCGGCGGCGGCGAGGGCGATCGCCGTACGCATGCGGGGACGCGGTGGTGGACGGTCGTTCCCGGGGTTTGTCTCCAACATGTCTTTCCCTTCCGTGGGAACCGGACCGGGCTGTCGGGGCGCCGGTCCGGGGTGGCGGGGGTGGGCGGGGTCGAGACCGCTCGCGCGAGCGCACCGGAGGGGCGCGGATCCTCGGTCATCGACCTGCATGGATGTGGAGTATCGCAGCGGCCGTCATCGGAAGGCAACAATTACCGGAAAACTTCCGAGAGTAGTTGGAGGGCGTCAGACCTGACCGGCCGGAGAATATTCGCTTTGAGCTGCGGCGATTTCCAAAGGACTCTCGTGGGAGGCAACCCTGACCGGAGGAATCTAAAGATCCGTCGGAAGGATGTTCCGGAAGGATTGCGATACGTCGCCGGGCCGACGTGTCAGTCGGGCTGCCCGATCGTGTCCAGCTTGCGGCGCAGACGGTCGCGCTCGGGGGCGGTGCCGGCCAGGTCGAGCGCCTCCCGGTACGCCGCCAGGGCCTCATCGAGCCGGCCGAGCCGGTGCAGCAGTTCGGCGCGGGCGGCCGGGTACGGGTGGTACCCGCGCAGCTGCGGCTCGCCGGCCAACTCGTCGAGCAGCGCCAGGCCGGCCGCCGGGCCGTCCCGCATGGCCACCGCCACCGCCCGGTTCAGCGCGACCACCGGGGACGGCGTCAGCGCGAGCACCACCTCGTACAGCGCCACGATCTGCGGCCAGTCGGTGCTGGCCAAATCCGGCGCCTCGGCGTGCAGCGCGGCGATCGCGGCCTGCACCCCGTACGGACCGGCCGGCCCGCCGGTCAGCGCGACCTCGACCAGCTGGCGGCCCTCGTCGATCATCGGGCGGTCCCACCGGCCGCGGTCCTGGTCCTCCAGCGGGACCACCGCGCCGTCCGGGCCGGTGCGGGAGTCCCGCCGGGCGTGGATCAGCAGCATCAGCCCGAGCAGGCCGGACACCTCCCGCTCGGCGGGCAGCAGGCGGCGCAGGATCCGGGCCAGCCGGATCGCCTCCTCGGACAGGTCCGGCCGCTGCACGCGCGGGCCCGAACTGGCCGCGTAACCCTCGGTGAAGACCGAGTAGACGACCTGGAGCACGCCGGGCAGGCGCTCGGGCACCTCGCTCGCGGTCGGCACCCGGAACGGGATGCGGGCCTCGCGGATCTTCTTCTTCGCCCGCGTGATCCGCTTGGCCATCGTCTCGACCGGGACCAGGAAGGCGCGCGCCACCTCGGGTGTGGTCAGTCCGGCGAGGCACCGCAGGGTCAGCGCCACCCGGTCCTCGGCGGGGAGGGCCGGGTGGGCGCAGGTGAAGAACATCCGGAGACGCTCGTCCGGGAGGTCGCCCTCGACGTCCCCGGTCGGGCCGGCCTCGGTCCGGTCGGCCTCCACCTGCAGCAGCGCGAGGCGCGCCGCGTATGCCCGGTCCCGCCGCAGCCGGTCGACCGCCCGGCGGCGGGCCGTGGTCATCAGCCACGCCCCCGGTTTCGGCGGAACCCCGTCGACCGGCCAGCGCGCCACCGCCGCCTCGATCGCGTCGGAGGCCACCTCCTCGGCGAGGTCGAGGTCGCCGAAGCGACGGACGAGGGCCGCCAGCAGCCGGCCGTGCTCCTCGCGGAACACTGCCTCCACCGCCGCCAGCGGAGCCCCGCGCGTCGCACCGGCGTCGTCCACCTCAGCCTCCGAAGTCGGCGACCGGCCGCACCACGACCGACCCGCTCCCACGCGAGCCGGGGCAGCGGGCCGCCCAGTCCAGTGCCGCGTCCAGGTCCGGCACGTCGATCACGTAGAAGCCGCCGAGGACCTCCCGGCTCTCGGCGAAGGGCCCGTCGGTCACGAGCCGCCGGCCGTCCGGACCGGTCCGGACCGTGGTGGCGGTGACCAGGTCCGCCAGCGACTCCCCGGAGACGAAGATGCCGGCCTCGTGGACCTCCTTGTCGTACGCCATCCAGTCCGCGACGGTGCACTCGGCGGCCCCGCCCTCCGCGCCGACCGCGCCCGCGTTGATCAACAGCATGTACTTCATGTCGCACTCCTCGGTGTCCGGCGCGGCACCGTCGCCGCGCACCATCACCACGGACGGGACCCCGCCGGATGGACACGCCCCCGGAGATTTTTTCCCCGGCCCCGGGAATTGTCCCCCGGCGGTGCGGCCGGGGAGCCGGCCGGCGTCCCCGGGGCCGGGCCGTGCGCGCGTCTGTCATCCTTGGGACGGTGACGCTCGGCCACCCACCCCGGCACCGCATCCCCCGCCGCACCCCCGCCCCCGCGCCCAACCGCACCCGTACCCGTACCCGGATCGTCCGTACCGTGCTCGCGCTCGGCGCGGTCGCGGCCCTCGTCGCCCTCGCCGTGGTCGTCGTGCCGATGCTGCGCCCGCCGGGTCCGCGTCCGCTCTTCCAGATGCCGGTCGGGTGCGGCGAGACGTGGCAGCTCGGCACCTACCCCGGCCACGACGACTACGACGTCGACTTCTTTCCCACCGAGGGCGAGGCGTGGGGCCGTCCGGTGCTCGCCTCCCACGCCGGCACGGTCACCGTGGCGGGCATCAACGGCTCCCTGGGCGGTCGCACCCCGGAGAACCCGAACGGCCCCCGGGGCCGTGGCGGCGGGTACTGGGTGAAGATCGACCACGGGGGCAGGTGGGAGACCCAGTACCTCCACCTGCTCGAACCGCCGCTGGTCCGGGAGGGTCAGCGGGTCGCCCAGGGCGAGCAGATCGGGCGGGTCGGCAGCACCGGCAACTCCGGCGCACCGCACCTGCACTACGAGCAGCGCCGGGGCTGGGACAAGGTCGAGACGTACTTCGACGGGTCACCCTCCGGCATCACCACCGACGACCGCGAGTACACGGTGCGGCTGACGAGCAACAACTGCGCCTAGGGCCTGTCCTGCCGATCATGTAGTTTCATCGCGTCCACAGCAGCGCATGGCCGCAGGGTTCAGGTTCCGGCGTCGCGATCGGCCCGGCGATGCAGTGCGTTGGCTCCGCCTCCGGTGTGACGTTGACCATGTGCAAGGGCTGATTCTCCGAGGTGCTAGGCCGCGTCTGGAGTCGTGATCACCTAGGCGAAGGCTGTGTTCGAGCCTTGGGGACCGCTTGTTTGGCCGCAGCCTGCCCTTGCCTTTGAGCGATCAGAAGGTCCCCGGCGCAGGGCCCGCGGTCAGTACCGCGGCGGCGGCCGTCAACGGCGCGCCGATACCCTCGGCACATGACCGTGATCTCCCCGACCCCGGCCCTGACCGTCCCTGCCGATCCGCGCGCGGACGTCGCCGGGTATCTGGGCCGGCTCGGGCTTGAGCGGCCCGCGCGCCCCGACGCGGCGTGGCTGTTCGCCGCTCACCGTGCGCACCGGGAGTGCATCCCCTACGACACCCTCGAGATCCATCTGGAACGGCCGACCACCGTGGAACCGGTCGAGTCGATCGCCCGGATCGTCGGTGGTGGCGGCGGGTACTGCTTCCATCTCAACGGCGCATTCGGCACGCTGCTGGCCTGCCTCGGGTACGAGGTGACCCGGCATATCGGCGACGTGCGCGGGCCCGGCCCCGACGAGGACGCACCCGGGTTGGATATCAACCATCAGGTGCTGGTGGTGCGCTGCGAGGGCGAGACCTGGTTCGTGGACCCGGGCCTGGTCGACGCGCCGCACGAGCCGATGCCGCTGCGTGCAGGGGTGAGCCAGCAGGGCCCGTTCACCTATCGGCTCGAGCCGTGGGTGACGCGGGCGGGAGGCTGGCGGTTCGTCCACGACGTGCGCGGAGTGTTCTCGTCGATGGTGTTCGCGCCGGAACCGGTGAGCATCGAGGCGTTCGCCGCCGCACACCGGCACCTGTCGACCTCGCCCGATTCCGGGTTCGTGCGGAAGCTGACATTTGGGCGCCAGGACGAGCGCGGCGTCGACATGCTGCGCGGGCGGGTGCTCGAGCGAATCGACGCGGCCGGGCGGACCCCGAGGATCCTCGACAGCCAGGGCGAGTGGTTCGCTGTGCTCGCGGACGTTTTTGGGCTGCGGCTACCGGACGTGGACCGGGACGCGCGCGCCCGGCTGTGGGCCCGGGTGAGCGCCGCGCACGAGCAGTGGCTGGCCGCTCAGACAGATCAAGTTGCTCAGGCCTATCCTGTCGATCATGGAAGCCAGATGATGGCGGCGATCAGGACGAGGCTGGCCCGGTAGAGGGATGCGCGTTTGGCGTAGCGGGTGGCCAGGTCGCGCCACTGCTTGAGCCGGTTGAAGCAGCGCTCTACGACGTTGCGCTTCTTGTAGATCACCTTGTCGAACGCTGGTGGTCGTCCGCCGGCGCTGCCCTTGGCGGCGCGGCGGGTGACCTGGTCACTGCGTTCGGGGATGACGTGCCGGATGCCTCGTTGCCGCAGGGCTCGGCGGGTCGAGTCGTGGGCGTAGCCCTTGTCGGCGATCAGCACCTCGGGCGTTTACGGGGTCGGCCGGGGCCGGGCTCGTTGACGCGGATCGCGTCGAGCAGCGCCAGTAGTTGAGGGTTGTCGCCAGCCTGGCCCGGGGTGAGCAGGATCGACAGCGGCCGTCCGCGTCCGTCGACGGCGAGGTGGATCTTCGTGCTTAACCCGCCTCGGGACCGGCCGATGGCCTCGCCATCTTCCGCACCAGGCGTCGCCGGACTTGTTGGGGAGCCCCTTTTTGCGGGCGCCAGCGGAATGCTGGTGCTCCCGCACGATCGACGAGTCGATGCTGATCGTCCACTGCACCGGTATGCCATCGTCATGCACCTGCGCCGCCGCGAGGATCCGATCCCAGGTGCCGTCGCCGGTCCACCGGCGCAGGCGTTCGTGGCAGGTCTTCCACAGCCCGAAGCGTTCCGGCAGGTCACGCCACGGCGCACCCGTACGCAGCCTCCACAGAATCCCGTTGATGACCTGACGGTGATCCCGCCACGGCCCCCGCGCACCACCCGGCTCAGGAAGCAGCGGCGCGATCACGGCCCACGCCTCATCAGTCAGTTCACCACGACGCACCACCGACACATCGTCAACGATCAACCACTACAAGATCGGCAGGGCACGCCCTAGGCGAGGCCCTTGCGCATCTGCTGCGTGACCACCTGGAAGCCCGCCGTGGAGTAGAGACCGATGGCCGCGGGGTTGTCCCCGAAGACGTTCAGTTCCAGGTGCGTCGCCCCGTGGTCCCGGGCCGTCGCCTCGGCGGCGGCCAGCAGGGCCCGTCCGAGGCCCCTGCCCCGGAACTCCGGGTCCACCTGGATGTCGTACAGGAAGGCGCAGCCGGCGACGCCCCGCGGATGGGTGAGCCCGATCCACAGGCGTCCGATCGGCGTCCCGTCGGCCAGGACACCCCGGAGCAGGATCATCTGACGGGTGTCGAGTCCGTCGGGCAGCAGGGTCCGGTTGCCCTCCAGGGCGCGGTCGAGCGCCTCCTCCTCGGGCCAGACCCCGGCGGCCACCTGGGCGTCGGCGAACTGCCGCGCGACGGCCTGCTGCCAGCTGTCGAACTCGGACTGCTCCATGGGGCGGGTGGTCACATCGGTCACGGCAGCGATGCTCGCACCCACGACGACCCCCGACAACCCGGTTCCGGGGCGGGTGCCGGGATCACCGGGTGCGGATCAGGCCGGGGCCGGCGGCTATGCCGACGCCGGCGTCGTTCGGTCGCCGTCGACGGGACACGGCGGCGGCGCACGCCAGGCAGAGGGACCCGGCCACGACCAGCGTCGGACGGGCTCCGAGGTGGACGGCTGCCGAGCCGAGGGGTATCGCCAGGACGACGGGCCCGAACATCGCGGTGTTGGCGGTCGCCGCGACCCGACCGAGCACCGCCGCCGGGGTGTGTCGCTGGACGGCGGTCACCGCGGCGACCAGTGCCCAGGGCAGGCCGAAGCCGGCCAGCACCGACGCCGCGACCGTGGCGGGCCACCAGGGCAGGCAGCGGACGAGGCAGCCGACCCCGAACAGTGTCGTGCCGGCGACGCCCACGGTGACCGGGCCCCACCGGCCGAGGAGCCGGCCCACGACGAGGCCCCCGACGACGGACCCGGCGCCCTGGGCGCTGAGGACGACGCCGAGGAACGTCGCCGGCAGGGCCAGTTCGGTGGTGACCATCGCGTAGGTGGCGGCGGTCGTGAAGCCGGACATGGCGATCGACAGGGCGGCGAGGGCGACGGCGATGCGGAGCGCCGGCTGTCCGAGCAGGACGGCGAGGCCGGCGCGGAGACCGCCCGGCCGGTCCGCCGGCAGGTCGGGAGGCGTCCGTACGAGCCGCACGGCCGCGTACAGCAGGGCGACGAGGACCGGCATCGCCGCGCTGAGGACGACGACCGCGTGGCCGCCGTGCCACGCGTACAGGCCCGCGCCGGCCACCGGAGCGACCAGCTTCATGCCCTCCTGGGCGCTGGAGCGCGCGCCGTTGACGTGGCCGAGCTGCGCCGGTGACAGGGCGGACGGCAGCAGCGCCGTCTCGCCGGCGTCGATCAGCACGTAGCTGAGGCCGTAGGCGCAGGACACGACGAAGATGAGCCAGGTCCGGTCCGGTCCCCGGACGGTCAGCAGAGTGAGCAGGACGGTGGCCAACGCCAGGTTGACACCGACGACCAGCGGTCGCCGGGGCACCCGGTCGAGCAGGGCGCCCAGCCAGGGGCCGGCGAGGACGGGCGCGTACACGCACAGCCCGGCCAGGGCCGCGAGGCCGGTGGAGCCGGTGAGGTCGAGGATCCAGATCCCCGCCACCAGCGACATGGCGCTGCTGCCGAAGCCCGACAGCAGGGAGATCGCCACGAACAGTCCGGCGTTACGGCGCATGAGCCCTCCAAGCGTGAGCCGGGACGACTCACAGCCTGGTTCTTGAGTGGCTCACAGGCAAGACGGCGAGCTGCTGTCAACGATCCGTTGACAGAAGCGTCGCCAGCGTCGCGCCCGCCGACCGCACCGGCCCCGGCAGGCGCTCGGGATCCGTGCCGGCCAGGTCGGCGGCGACGTGCGAGGCCAGTGCGTGCAGGGAGCCCGGGTCGGCGTCGAGGGCGTTCTCCACTGTCGCGCGCACCAGCGCCGCCCGACGGAACCGCCCGTCCCACCGCCGGTCCGCGTCTATCCACCGCGCCAGCTCGGCGACCGCGCCCCGCAGGGCCGCGACCCGCGACGAGTACGCCTGGTCGAGGCTCTGCCGCCGCGACCGCCGGGCGGCCACCAGGCGTTGGCGGCGCTGCTCGGCGGCCTGCCGGCTGCCCAGGCCCAGGGCGGCGGCCACCTGCGCCCACGTCGCTCCGGCGTGGCGGGCCCGGTCGATGAGCTCCAACTCCCGCTCGTCCAGTCGCGCGCGGGCGGCGGCCACCTCGGCCAACCGGGCCAGATCGGGCGTCATGCGTCAACGTTACATTGACACGCGTTCCGACCGTCACGCCGACGGACGGCCCGCCGCCCGGGCCGCCACGTCGGCGGCCCGGCGGCGGTGCACGGCGGCGTCACGGTCCAGGCCCAGGGCGGCGGCGAGGTCGGCGAGGTGACCGGCGACGGGCCCGAGGGTGAGGATCCCGCTCCCCGCCCCGGCCAGCTCGCCGGCGGCGGGCAGCAGTTCGGCGTACGCGTACCGCATGGTGGTGTGGTCGTCCAGGGCGAGCGCGGCGCGGGCGGCGAGGCAGAGTCGCGCCTCGCGGAGCAGGTCGTGCGGTGACGCCGGGAGGGCGCGCAGCGCGGCGGCGGCCTCCGGGCGACGGTCCTCGGCGAGCAGGAGCAGCGGCCGGACCCAGGGCTCGTACGGGCCCCAGGACCGGCTGTGCCCGTCGGGGTCGGGGACCAGCGGACCCGGGCCGCCCAGCCGCAGGGACAGCAGGGCGAGCGGCAGCAGACCGTCCTCCAAGCCCGGCATCGCGGCGGCGGGCAGGCGAGTGTGGGCGGCCCGGTACGCGACCTCGGCGCCGTCCGTGTCCCCCCGGATCGCCCGGCGCAGGGCGGCGTACCAGCGGGTGAACACCTCCACCAGCGGAAGGTCGTACCGGCCGGCGAGGCGGTCGGCGGCGGCGGCGTGGGCGTCGGCCGTGGTCAGGTCGGCGAGGGCGCTGTGCGCCTGGACGAGGATGAGGTGACCGAGCACCTCGAACGTCACCAGGTCGTGCCGTCCGGCGAGATCGACCAGTTCCGCGCCGATGCGGGCCCGCTCCGGGGCCAGGCCGGTGCGGGCGAAGGTGTGCATGAAGCGTGCGTTGAGGGCGAACGCCAGCAGCGGCGGGTCGTCCAGGCGCCGGGCGGCGGCCTCGGCGTCGACGGCCGCCCGGTGTCCCCGGCCGTTCGTGGCGCCGCGCAGCTCCAGGGCGAGGGTGCTCGACAGGCGGCTGCGTCGGGCGTCCTCGTCGTGGCTGAGGGAGGCGAGGGCCCGCTCGGCGGCCTGCGCGATGCGGCGGGAGAGATGCTCGTCGTCGTTGCGGGTCCAGACGGCGGGGACCTCGAAGGAGGTCAGGACGTCGGCGACCAGGCGGGGATCGCCCAGCAGTTCGGCGGTGGTGAGCGCCTCCGCGCGGTGGCGGCGGGCCTGGTCCAGGTGACCGGTGACGGCCAGGGCACGGCCCAGTCCCATGAGCGCCCGCAACTGTCCCCGGGGGTCGTCGTCGGCCCTCCGGTGGGCGGCGACCGCCTGCTGCCACAGGCGGCCGGCGAGGTGCGGCTGGGACCGGCGTTCGGCCTGCTCCGCGGCGGCGGTGGCGTAGCGGACGGCACGCGGTGCGGCGGCGCGTGTTCCGACGCGGGTGAAGTGGTGCGCGAGCGCGGCCAGGTCGTCGGGACGCAGCCGTTCGAGGGCGTCACCGGCGGCGGCGTGCCAGTGGGCCCGGCGCGGCGGCGACAGGTCCCCGTACAGCGTGTCCCGGACCAGGACGTGCGCGAACCGCAGCCGGCCCTCCGTGCCCCGCTCGGTCAGGAATCCGCCGTGCACCGCGGCGTCCAGCGCGTCGAGTACGGTCGCGTCGTCGCCGACCATGGCGGCGAGCGCTTCCGCGTCGACGTGCCGGCCGAGCACGGCCGCCGACTCCAGCACCCGCCGCACACCGTCGGGAAGGTACGCCAGGCGGTGCCGGATGACGTCCCGCACGCCCGCCGGCACGGTCTCCAGCGCCGCTGGTCCCTCGGCGGCGAGCAGCCGTGCCAGTTCCCGGACGAAGAACGGGTTGCCGCCGCTGCGGCGGTGCAGCAGACGTACGGTCGGCGGGTCCAGTTCCCCGCCCGTGACGGAGCGGGCGAGCGCGCCGGTCGCGGGCTCGTCCAGCCCCTCGACGTAGATCCGCGTGGGTTCCACCCGGGCGAGGCGGGCCAGGGCGGCGGTCAGCGCGCCGGTGATGTCGGTGGCGCGGTAGAGGCCGACGACGAGCACCGGACCGGTGACCGGGCGGGACTCCGCGACCAGGGCGGTCAGCAGGTCCAGCGTGTCCTCGTCGGCCCGGTGCAGGTCGTCGAGGACCAGCAGCACGGGCCCCCGGGCGGCCACCGACGTGAGGAGGGCGGCGGCGGCACGGTGCCGGTGGAACCGGGCCACCGCCGGGTCCCCACCCGGGGCCGGGGCCCGCACCGGGGGGTCACCGGGGGTCAGCGCCCCGACGACCTGCGACCACGGCGGGTCCACGGGAGCGCCCTCGTACTCCGGGCTGCGCCCCCACGCGGTGGTCCACCCGTCGGCGGCCAGTCGCCGGGTGAGCGCCTCCGCCAGTGCCGTCTTGCCGGCTCCCGCCCCTCCGGACACCAGGGCGACCACCGGCCGGCGCTCGCGGGCGGCCCGCTCGGCCGCCGCACGGAGCCGGTCCTGCTCCTCGTCGCGGCCCACCAGCGGGCGCGGTCCCTCCGGCGGCACCCCGGCCGTGCCGGGCGACGCCGGGTGGCCGGTGCCGGTCACCGGTGTCCGGTTCGCCGTGTCGCCGGGCGGGTGCAGGTGCGCCGCCTGGGCGAGGATGTCGGTCTCCAGCCGACGCAGCCGGGGGCCGGGGTCGAGGCCGAGTTCCGCCACGACCGTGTCGCGCAGACGGCGCAGGGCGGCCAGGGCGTCGCCCTGCCGGCCTGACCGGTACAGGGCCTCGGCCCACAACCGCCAGGCGTCCTCCCGCAGGGGATGGGCCGCGGCGTGCGCCTCCAACTCGACGCTCGCCTCGGCGGCCCGGCCCAGTGCCAGGAGCGCCTCGCCCCGGCGTTCCGTGGCGATCGCCCGCAGCTCGTCCAGCCGGATGATCTCGGCCCGCGCCCAGCCCGCGTCGGCGAACTCCGCGTACGCCGGGCCCCGCCACAGAGCCAGGGCGTCGGTCAGGCCGGGCAGCGCCTCGGCGGCCCGATCCTCCGCCAGCAGGCGGCCGGCGTCGGCGACCGCCGCCTCGAACCGCCACGCGTCGACCGCCTCGGGCTCGGCGTGGAGCGCGTAGCCGGGCGGGGCCGTCACCAGCAGCCGGGCCGGTCGGCGCGGCGCACGCTCGGGCTCCAGCGCCCGGCGCAGGTCCGCCACGAAGGTGCGGATCGCCGCCACCGCGCCGTCCGACGGCGTCTCCCAGAGATCGTCGACGAGCCGGTCCACGGGCACGACCCGCCCCCGGGCGACCACCAGGCGGGCCAGCACGGCGCGGTGGCGCGGGCCGCCCAGCGGTACGGGACCCCGGTCACCGACCGCCTCCACCGGACCCAGCACACCGAAGGTCACCGCCGGTGCCCCCGCCCGCCAGGTCATGGCACCACTCTAGGCAGCGCGCCGGCGCTCATCCGGCGCTGATCCGTTGCTCATCGCCCCCGGGCAGGCTCGACCTCGAACACCCCACGACGAGCAGGAAGGTTCCCCGTGAACCCCACGATCAACGGATTCGACCACCACCGGATCACCGTCGCCGACGGCGTCACGCTGAACGCGGCCGTCGCCGGCTCGGGCAGCCCCGTGGTGCTGCTGCACGGCTTCCCGCAGACCCACCTCATGTGGCGGCACGTCGCCGCCGACCTCGCCGCCGACCACACCGTCATCTGTCCGGACCTGCGCGGCTACGGCGACAGCGACAAGCCCGTCGACGTCGACGGCACCGCGTACGCGAAGCGGACCATGGCCGCCGACGTGGTGGCGCTCGCCCGCGCCCTGGGTCACGAGCGCTTCGCCCTCGCCGGCCACGACCGCGGTGCCCTGGTCGCCGTCCGCGCGGGCCTGGACCACCCCGGCACGGTCACCCACCTCGCCTCGCTCGACGTCCTGCCCACCCTCGACATGTGGGACGTCCTGCACGGCACCTCGGCGGCCGTCGCCTTCCACCTCTACCTGATGGCCCAGCCGGCCGGCCTGCCCGAGCAGCTCATCGCCGCCAGCCCGGACGCCTTCTTCGGCTACTTCCTCGACCTCTGGACCCGGGACCCGGACGCCATCCCCGCCGACGTGCGGGCGGCGTACCTGGCGGCGTCCCGGAACGCGGTCCCGTCCATCGTCGCGGACTACCGCGCGTCCGCCGGCATCGACGTGGCGCACGACCGCGCCGACCGCGCCGCCGGTAACCAGTTGCGCATGCCGGTGACCGTCCTGCAGCAGGACTGGGGAGCCGCTCTCGGCTTCGACGCCGCCGCCCTCTGGCGGGCGTGGGCACCGGACCTGCGGCACACCACCGTCTCCTGCGGTCACTTCATGGCCGAGGAGGCGCCCGCCGAGGTCGTCAAGGCGCTGCGTGACCTCCTGACCCGATGAGCGGTCGGGCGGCTCCGGCCCCGGAGCCGCCCGGCGCCCGTCGGTGGTCAGCGGGCCGGGAAGCGCAGGATCCGGTCGTCGCCGTCGCGGACGTCCCCACGGCCGTCGGTGTTGGAGGTGGTCACCCACAGTGCGCCGTCCGGTGCGACCTGCACCGTCCGCAGCCGGCCGTAGCGGTCGGTGAGCTGGGCCGACGGCTCACCCAGGCGGTCACCGTCCAGCGGGATCGTCCACAGCCGCTCACCGCGCAGCGCTGCCACGTAGACGGTGTCACCGGCGATGGCCATGCCCGACGGCGAGGCGTCGCGGGTCTTCCAGGTGACGAGCGGATTGGTGTACCGCCCGCCGTCGGTGTCGCCCTCTCCCTCGACCCCGGGCCAGCCGTAGTTGCGCCCCGGCTCGATGCGGTTCACCTCGTCGAGCTCGTTCTGCCCGAACTCGGTGGCGAAAAGCCGGCCCGCCGAGTCCCAGGCCAGGCCCTGCACGTTGCGGTGGCCGAGGCTGTAGACCGGCGAGCCCGCGCGCGGGTTGCCGGGTGCCGGCTGCCCGCCCGGGGTCAGGCGCAGGATCTTGCCGTTCGGGCTCGCCGGATCCTGCGACAGCCGCGTCTCACCGGCGTCGCCGGTGCCGACGTACAACAGGCCGTCGGGACCGAACGCGATGCGCCCGCCGTTGTGGATGCCGGCCTTGGCGATGCCGTCGAAGATCACCTCCGGGTCCCCGCCGTCCAGCGGGAACCGGACGATGCGGTTGTCCCGCTCCGCGGTGAGGTACGCGTAGACCAGGTTGTCCTGCGCGAAGCCGGGCGAGACCGCGAGGCCCAGCAGGCCGCCCTCACCCTGCGCCGCCACCCCCGGCACCTCGTACACCTGCCGGGCCGCGCCGCCGCCCGGCGTCAACCGCAGCACCCGACCGCTGTCCCGTTCGGCGACCAGGGCGTCGCCACCGGGCAGGAACGCCAGGCCCCACGGCACGTCGACGCCCTGCGCCATCTCCTCGGCGGCCCCCAGGTCCGGCGTACCGGTCGGGGCGCTGGCGGCGGCACTCGTGGCCACGGCCTGCGACGGCCGCGCGGCGCCCTCCTCGCGCCCGTCGCCGCCACCGCACCCGGCGGTGGCGGCGACCGCGATCAGTGCGACGTACGCCCGACGCCGCCGGGTGCCTGCCGTGACTCGTGCCATGCCGCTCCTCGATGGGTCGTGGGGACGCCCGTCCGGCCGCCTCCGGGTGCCGGTGGACAACTGGCGATCACAGGGGACCGAAATAGCGGGGAAAGCCCGACGGTAGATCGGCGGACGCCGGGTGGCAACGGCACTACAGGAGGCGGGCGTCGTGTGCCGCCACGACGTGCGTCACGTCGGGCCGGGGCCGGGGCGCGGCGCGGCCGGGCCGTGAGAGCCTGACGGCGACAGCATCGCCACGCGCCGCCCGCTCCGTCCCGGACCGGCCTCGGCCGGGTATCCGCAGGTCAGCGGCCCTACCGCTGGGCGGGCCCTCGCTGCCGGAAGAGGAGCGGATGAGTACGCACGACGTCGCGGTCGCCGCGCCGCCGGACCGGACGAACCGGGGGAGCGGTCTGCTGCCGTCGCTGGTGCTGGCCGCGCTCGCCTTCGCCTTCGTCACCGGTGAGACGCTGCCCGTCGGGCTGCTCGGGGACATGGCCACCGGGCTGGACACCTCGCCCGGCGTCGTCGGGCTGTCGGTGACCGTGTACGCGGCGATCGCCGCGCTGACCGCCGTACCGGTGACCCGGCTGCTCGCGCGCTGGCCCCGCCGGCGGGTCCTGGTCGTCGCGGCCGGCGCGTTCGCCGCCGGGCACGTGCTCGTCGCCGCCGCGCCGACGGTCGGGTTCCTGATGGCCGGGCGTGCGCGGTCCGGCCTTCTCCGTGGTGCTCTTCGTCTTCGGCGTCGCCTCGGTGGCGGGCAGCGCGATCGGCGGCCGGCTCGCCGACGCCCGGCCGGTCGCCAGTACGCGGGCGGCGACCGCGCTGTTCATGGTCGTGCCGGCGGCCCTCTGGGCCAGCGGCGTCGTCGGGGCGCCGCTGCTGGGGGCGGCGCTGCTCGCCCTGTCCGGGGCGTCGTTCTCGGTGCTCGCGGTCCTCACCGCGCTGGCCGTCCTGCGGCGGGTCGACGACGCCCACGCCGAGACCGGCAACGCGCTGCACAGCATCACGTTCCAGGTCGGCATCCTCGGCGGGTCGGCGGTCGGGTCGCTCTGCTACCGGCTGGGGCAGCTCGACCTGATCCCGGTCGTCACCGCGGTGTCCGGGGCGGTGGCGCTGCTGATCGCCCTGGCCGTGGGGCGCGCGTTCGGGCCGCGCTCCGGGGACCCCGTCGCTCAGGACCCGCCCGGCGCGGCGGCCACCTCGCGGAGGAAGTAGCCGCGCAGCGGCTCACCGGCCGCGTGCAGGTCGGCGATCGCCCGCCGGCAGCGTCGGACCAGGTCCGGGTCGGTGTGACGGTACGCCCCGTCGAGTGTGCCGTCGCCGTCGTAGCGCAACTCGTACGCGACCGAGGTCCCCACCGTGACCAGTTCCGGCAGCGGCCCGGCCGCCTCCCGCGCCGCCAGGGTCCCGGCGCCGACGACCCGTGCGTCGGTGCCGCACTGCTGCCGCACGCGCAGCACGTGCAGGTTCCACCGCACGTACGCGCTGATCGGCCGCTCGACCACGCGCACCCAGGACAGCGTGACGCCCCGCTGCCGCATCCGCCGGTGCTCGGCGGCGATCTGCGCACGGCCGACCTCCAGCAGCCGGAGCGACCCGGCCCAGTCACCCCGGTCGAACGCCTCCCAGACGTCGTAGCCGGGTTCCCGGAAGTGCTGCCCGCGTTCCAGCTTCCAGACCCCGGCACCGCCGGCCGTCCAGAACCGGTCCCAGAAGTCGACCAGGTAGTCGGCGCGGGTCATCGGCTCGCCGGCGGTCCCGTCGAGAAGGTCACGCACCGGACACCTCCCTGTCGTCGGTGCCGGCCCGGGCGTTGTGCCCGGGCCGGCGAGGTGCGTCGGGTCAGCCCGACGGGTTGCTGCTCAGAGCCGTCGTCTCGATCTTGTCGAGTTTCCGGATCTCGATCGTGTCGAGCTTGCCGGTCCGGGTCTTCTCGACCTTCTGATTCTCGGTCTTCTTCACGCCGTCCACCTCCCTCCGAGTCGGTGCCGCGTACGGCTGATCGCCTGTCGGACCCGCGACCCGTGGCGTCGCCACCAGGCACGGGTCCACAGGACGGTGAAGAGGGCGCCGGCGCCGAGCACCGCACCCGCGTCGAGGACCTCCCGGGTCGACCCGCCCCCGACGGCACCGTGGAGGGCCGCGGTGAGCACCGCGACGCTCACCGGCAGGGTGACCAGGGCGGCCACCGCCAGGCACGCGGCGGTCCCGGCGAGCAGCACGACGGTGTACGCGCGGACGGCGGCGCGTTCCCGCGCGCCCAGCCGCCGGCTCGGGTCCCCCGGCGGCACGCCACGGCGGAGCAGCCGGTGACGCAGCCGCGCGCCCAGGTGCCGGGCGTACGCCGAGCCGTCGGCGTACAGGTTGGCGCAGCCGGCCAGGTCCTGGATCACGAAGTACACGTCGGTCCGCATGAAGACCAGGAACTGGACCGGGACCAGGGTCAGCGAGAGCAGGCCGACTGCCGCGACCACCGCGCCGGCGCGACCGTCGACGCCGCCCACGCCGCGCACGAGGACGGCGACCGCCCACACCACGAGGTTCGTCGCGATACCGGCCAGGTAGACGGTCAGCCGCGCGCGGCGCGGCGCGGCCCACACCCCACTGACGTCGGTCTGGGCGACCAGGAACTGCAGGCGCGTGCCGAGGCTCATCCGGCCGGGCGCGCCGGCGGCCCGCGCGGCGAGCAGGTGCGCCAGCTCGTGCAGAAGTATCAGCGCCCACACCAGGGCCAGGTTGCCGAGGACGACGGCGCCGCCGCTGCCGCTCCACAGCAGGTCGCGGTGGCGGGGCGCCAGCGTCGGATCGCGCAGGGCCGCCACGACGGCCACGCCGACCACGGCCCCGGCTGCCACGGCGACCGCCGGGTGGAGCAGCCACCGTAGGTGGTGGGGCCGCAGCCACGGGAACATCGACGCGGCCGGCGGTGCCGACTCCAGCCGGTGACCGTCGATCTCCGCCACGAAGCCCACGTCGACGAGGGCGGACACGAAGGCCGCCACGTCCACGTCGCCCCCGGTCTCGTCACGCAGCCGGGCGCGGACGTCGTCGACGGTGCCCCGGGACAGCAGGGTGATGGCACGGTGCCCGACCGGCGGCACGGCGATGAAGTCGCCGGTGTCGACACGGCCGACGACCCAGGAGTCGCCGTCGGCGCGGACGTGCAGCGGGTGCAGGCGCACCACGCTCGACCCGTCGACCGCCGCCGCCCCTGCTCCACTCATGCCAACGTCCCGCAGGCGGGGCAGTCCGGCCGGCGCGCGTCCCGGCGGACGAACGTGGCGTCCGGGGCCAGCAGGTTCACCGCGTCGACCCGCCCCGGTGGCAGCGCCGGCACGCCGGTGACCAGAGAGATCACGTGATGGGCCGCCAGATGGCCGGAGATGCCCGCCGAGGGGGCCGCCACGGCGTTGGCCACCGCCTCGTCGCGCCGCCGGGTGTCCTCGTACCGGACGCCGGCCACGCGGTGCCGCTCGTCGTCCGTCGCGCGTACGCACTCCCAGCAGGGCCCGGTGCCCGGCACGTACGTGCCGACCTGGACCAGCGGGCCGTGGTAGCCGGCGTCCACCCAGGGTGTGCCGGTGGCGAGGCAGGCCCGGTTGGTCCAGCGCCGGAGGGCCGGTGGCCGGTCCGCGGAGAGCACCAGCACGTCGCACTCCGCGGCGAGGCCGACCACGTCGTCGACGCCCGTGACGCGCCGCCGGACACCGCTGACCTCGACCGTGGAGTTCAGCGCGCGGAGCCGGTCCACCGCCACATCGACCTTCGGCCGGCCGATGTCCCGCTCGGTGTAGAGCACCTGGCGGTTCAGGTTGGACAGCTCCACCACATCGGGGTCGACGCACACCAGCCGGCCGACGCCGCTGGCCGCCAGCGCCGTCGCCGCGACCCCACCGGTGCCGCCCAGCCCGACCAGGGTGACCCGGGCCCGGCCCAGCGCGACCTGCGGCTCCCAGGTGCTCGCGCGGGGCGTGAGGTCCAGCCACCGGAAGTACGCCCGGCCGCGGTCGTACCGTCGCTTGTCCTGCTCGGTCAGCTCCGGGGGATCCGGCGCGCCCGCGTCCTCGACGTACCCGGACTCGACGAAGCGGCGCAGCGCCGCCCGGACCCCGTCGGTCGACTCGGTGGGATGCGCCGCCACGACCCGCCGCACGATCTGGTCCGTGTCGCGGCTGCCGTCCATGCTCTCCAGCAGCGTCCACACCGCACCGCTGGGATCCGTCACCTCGGCGGCGACACCGTACGTGGGCCCGCCGATCCGGACGCGGCCGTCCGCGACCCGACAGGGGGCGTGCTCCGGCTTGATGCGTGGACGCTCCATGGCTCTCCCCGTGTGCCACTGCGCGTGCGACGTCGTGCCGGTAGCCAGCCTTCCCCCGCCGCTGATCCTTGTCAATCAACAAATGCCACGGTGCGGTGCCGGCCGGGCGTGATCCGTAGGATCGGGCGCATGGCGTTGCTGCACCGGGCCGAGATCCGCCCCACCAAGCTCGAACTCCTCGCGGCCTGGCTGCCCGGGCAGCCCTGGTTCGGGGGCGGGACCGGCGCCGAGGTGGAGCGCGTGGCGGCGTACCGCTTCGACGACCCGGCCGGCGAGGTCGGCATCGAGACGTTGCTCGTCCGCGTCGGGGACGGGCCGGTCCACCAGGTGCCGCTCACGTACCGGGACGCGCCCCTGGCCGGGGCCGACGACCGCCTGGTCGGCACCACCCACCACTCGGTGCTCGGCGAGCGCTGGGTGTACGACGGCTGCGGGGACCCGGTCTACGCCGCCGCGCTGGCCGACGCCATCCTCGCCGGCACCGGGCAGGCGGAGGAGTTCTTCGAGGTCGACGGCCGGCGCGAGGTCCGCCCGCCGAACATGACCGTCGCCGTCGACGGCACCGCCGCAGCCGGCGGGCCCGGCGACGGGGGAGAGCGGATCGCCACCGACACCGCCGACCTGGCCGTCCTGCGCCGGCCCGCGGAGGACGCCGCGCTGACCGGGCGGGTGCTCACCGGGACCTGGCCCGACCAGCTGACCCCGTTGCCGCTCGCGTACGCCTGGCCACGCCGCTGACCTCGTCCGCGAGACGCGCTCCCCGGCGTACGCTGCTTCCGTGGATCAAGAAGACCGGATCGCCCTGTTCCTCGACTACGAGAACCTCGCACTGGGGGCACGGGACCATCTCGGCGGCGTGGCCTTCGACCTCCGGCCCGTCGCCGACGCTCTCGCCGAGCGAGGGCGGGTGGTGGTGCGGCGCGCGTACGCCGACTGGTCGTACTTCGACGAGGACCGCCGGATGCTGACCCGGTCCCACGTCGAGCTCATCGAGATACCGCAGCGCATGGGCGCCTCGCGCAAGAACGCCGCCGACATCAAGATGGCCGTCGACGCGATCGAGCTTGCCTTCGAGCGGGACTACATCTCGACGTTCGTGATCTGCACCGGTGACAGCGACTTCACCCCGCTGGTGCACAAGCTGCGGGAGCTCAACAAGCAGGTGATCGGCGTCGGCGTCGAGAACTCCACCTCGGCGCTGCTCCCGCCGGCGTGCGACGAGTTCCTCTACTACGACCGGTTGGAGGGCGTCGACCTCCCGCCGTCACGCGGCCGGCGCGGCCGTCCGACCCGGGCGATCCGGCCGGAACCGCAGCACGTCGAGCCCGTGGAGCAGGTCGAGCCGGAGCCGCAGCCCGCGGTCGAGGAGCCGGCCCGGGACGTCGAGACGCTCGCCGTCCTGGTGGCCCAGACGGTGGCCGGCCTCCAGGGCAGCTCCGGTGGCGAGGTGACCGCGTCCCGGCTCAAGCGCACCCTGCTGCGCAAGGACCCGACCTTCAGCGAGTCCGACTACGGCTTCCGCACCTTCGGCGAACTTCTGCGCCACCTCGCCGCGCACAACGTGATCGAGCTGGCCGAGGGCCCGGCCAAGGGTGACCCGGAGGTCTCCCTGCCCGAGCACGGCGACCGGGAGGTGGCCTTCGCCCTGTTGCGCTCCGTGGTGCAGGACCTCTCCGGCCGCAACGGCGAGGTGGCCCTGTCCGGGCTGAAGAACCAGCTGCGCCGGGCCCGGCCGGACTTCAGCGAGAAGAAGCTCGGCTACCGGAGCTTCCTCCAGTTCTGCAAGGCCGCCGCCACCGCCCGCGCGGTCGACCTGCACTGGAGCGCCGAGGCCGACGACTACCTGCTCACCGCCCCGCCCTCCTGAGCACGGCGTCGCCGGACGTGTCCGGTGTCGGGGTGTCGCTTCGACGTACCGGTGGAGAACCACCGCCGTCGAAGGAGCCCGTCATGACCGTCGAGACCGACCGAACCCCGCACCGACTCCGGCGCCTGCGCTGGATCCCGCAGGTGGTGCTTGCCCTGGTGATGCTCGCGGCGGGGGCCGCGAAGCTGGGCGGGGAGCCGGCCATGGTGGACATGTTCGACGACATCGGCGCCGGGCGGTGGTTCCGGTACCTCGTCGGCGCCCTGGAGGTCGCTGGTGCGGTCGGGCTGCTGGTGCCCCGGATGGCCCGGTACGCCGCGCTGGGTCTCACGCTGCTGCTCACCGGCGCGGTGATCACCAACCTGGCCGTCCTGCGGACCTCACCGTGGAGCGCGCTGGCCCTCCTGGCCCTCGCCGCCGGCACCGCCGCCCTTCTTCGCGTCGATCACGACGGTACGGGGAGGACCGTGCCCTCGGCGGAGGAGCGGTGAGCCAGCTCGATCAGCGCGACCGTGTCCACCGCGTCGCGCGGGTCGACCGGTAGTGGAGCCCCGTCCCGCAGGGCCGCCGCCACCTGGGCGTAGAAGCTCTGGTAGCGCCCCGGTTCCGTCCGCACCGGCCGCAGGTCGTCGTCGGAGCCGAGCCGCCCGTACCGCTCGGGCGCGACCGCACCCCAGCCCGGCGTGCCCGGCCGGCCGCCGTCGCGCAGCGCGGCCTCCTGCGGATCCAGGCCCCACGAGGTGTACGCGGCGCGGTCGCCGAGGATCCGCAGGCGCGGCCCGAGCTGAGCGGCGACCGCGCTCATCCAGAGGTGCGAGCGGACCCCGCCGATGTGGGTCAGTGCCACGAACGCGTCGTCGTCGACCTGGGCGCTCGGCCGGCGGCGGTCCACCTCGGCGTACACGGACGACACGGGCCCGAAGAGCTGCACCGCCTGGTCGACGAGGTGCGCGCCGAGGTCGTAGAGGACCCCGCCGGCCTCGTCCGGTGTGCCGCTCTCGCGCCAGCCGGGCTTGATCGCCGGACGCCACCGCTCGAAGCGGGACTCGAAGCGGTTGACGGTGCCCAGCGCTCCCTCGCCGACGAGCCGACGGGCGGTGAGGAAGTCCCCGTCCCAGCGGCGGTTCTGGAAGACGGTCAGCGGCACGCCCCGCCGGGCCGCCTCGGCGACCAGCTCGCGACCCTCGGCGGCGGTGGCGGACAGCGGCTTGTCCACGACCACCGGGATGCCGGCGGCCACCGCGGCGCGGGCGGCGGGAACGTGGTGCCGGTTGGGGGTGGCCACCACGACCAGGTCGAGGGCCTCGGGGGAGCGCCACAGCAGCTCAGGGTCGTCCACCAGCCGCGCGTCGGGGTGTTCCCTCCGCACCTGCAGGCGGCGCTCCGGATCCCGGGTCACCACGGCGTGCAACCGCAGGCCGGGCGTCGCGGCGATCAGCGGGGCGTGGAACACCCGACCGGCCACGCCGTACCCCAGAAGCCCCACCCGCAGCGGCCCCCGCGCCGTCTCGGCCATGCGACCCCCATCTCGTGATCACGTCCAACCTACGCCGTCGACCGGTGACGCCTCCCCGGTGACACGGACGGCGTGTCGTACCGGGGAGGCGTCACCGATCGGGGCGGTGGCTCGCTCGCTACCGCCTCGGCGACGGCACCTCGGCCTGGTTCAGCAGGGTCTCGTCGAGGTAGCACCACGCCCACTCCTCGCCCGGTTCCACCGACGCGGCGATCGGGTGGTCCGTCTCCTGGAAGTGCCGCGAGGCGTGCCGTTGCGGCGAGGAGTCGCAGCAGCCCACGTGCCCGCAGGACAGGCAGATCCGCAGGTGCACCCAGGTGGTGCCCTCGAGGAGGCACTCCTGGCAGCCCGGCGCACTGGGCAGCACCGGGACGATCGTGCCGGTGTGCGGGCAGGGCGTCTCCGGGTCCGGCCGCCAGGTGACGATGGAGTGCACGTCCACCCGGGTCGGACCGCGCCGGGGGCCGGCCAGGCCGCCGAGGACCGCCTCGGTCAGGGCGGTGTGGCCGGCGCGGGTGGCGTCCACGAGCCGGTCGGCGCCGGCCGTCGCCAGCGCGTCCAGGTCGGCCGGCTCGTCGAGGCGGACGACGATGCTGGCGCCGGGGGCGACGGTGCGGACCACGGACGCGATCCGCTGGGCGGTCTCCGGGTCGTCCTCGGGGATCACCACCATCCGGGCCTCCGCCAGCCCGGCCCGGTCCAGGATGTGCTGCCGGGTCGAGTCGCCGCGCAGCACCTCGTGCCCGTCGCTCTCGGCCTCCGCCGCGCCGTCCGGGTTGAGGGTCACGATCACCAGGGGTACGCCGGCCGTGGCCAGGTCGGACGCGAGGGAACGGGTGGCGGCGCCGTACCCGCTGATGATGACGTGGCCGCCGGCCCCGCCGCCGGCCGCGGCGCTCGCGGCGGTGTCCTCCGTCGGTGTCCCCAGCCGGCGGCCCCGCCGCTCGAGCGCGCCACCCAGGCCGCGGCCGGCGCTGCCCAGCCACGGGGTGGCCACCATCAGCAGCACGGTGGCCGCGATGAACGCCTGCACCCCGTCCTCGCCGAGACCGGCGGGGGAGAGCCCGTATTCGCGGCCGACCCGTTCCAGCACGAACGAGAACTCGCCGACCTGCACGATCAGCAGCGACAGGCCGGCCACCACCGCCGGCCGTACCCGCAGCACGGCCGCCGACGCGGCCGTCGCGACGCTCTTCACCAGCAGGACGCCGCCGACGGCGGCCAGCACCAGCGGCAGGTTGGCGACCAGGAAGCCCAGGTCGAGGAGCATGCCGACGGAGACGAAGAAGGTCGCCGAGAACAGGATCTGCAACGGCAGGATCTCGCCCAGCGCGTGCTCGGAGTGGCGGCTCTCGCTCACCACCATGCCGGCGAGGAACGCGCCCAGCGACACGCTCACCCCGAAGAGGCTGGTCAGGTACGCGGTGCCGAAGCAGATCGCGATCACCGTCAGCAGGAACACCTCGGGCGAACACGCCCGCGCCACCACCTCCAGCAGGCGCGGCATGATCCACCGGGCCACGCCCAGCACGACCGCCACGATGCCGATCGCCGTGCCGAGCGCCGCCGCGACGTCCAGCGCCGACCCGCCCGAGCCGCCCAGCATCGGTACGAGCAGCACCATCACCACGATGGCCAGGTCCTGGAAGATCAGGTACGCCAGCGCGGTGCGCCCGGTGTCGGTCTGCGTCTCGCCCCGGCTGGCCAGCAGCCGCAGCACGATGGCCGTCGACGACAGCGACACGAGGAAGCCGGTGAAGACGCCGATCTGCCAGGACACCCCGAACAGCGCCAGCGCGGCGGTGGCGACGCCCACGGTCAGCGCGACCTGGAGACCGCCGCCGATCACGATCAGGCGCCACATGGCCGCGAGCCGGCTCAGCGAGAACTCGATGCCGATGGTGAACAGCAGCAGGATCACACCGACCTCGGCGGCCACGTCGACGGCCTCCTGGCTGCGCACCAGGCCCAACGCGTGCGGGCCGATCGCCACACCGGCGAGCAGGAAGCCGACGATCGGCACGATCCGGATCCGGGTGGACAGGTAGCCGATCACCGCTGCGGCCAGCATCAACGCGACGATCTCGGCGAGGAACGCGGGTGGGCCTTCGGCGGCCGCGAGGACCATGGGCAGCTGCACGCGGCGAATGCTATCCGGTGGGCGGGCTCAACTCTCCGACCGTGAGGAACGGCTCCAGGGCGGCGAGGGTGGCCCACGGCTGTTCGAGTTCCAGGTTCGAGCGCGCCCCGGGAATCCGGACCACCGGCACGGCCAGGTTGACCCGCTCCAGCCGCTCCCGCACCGACGGTCGGATCTGCGTCTCCTGCTCGCCCCACAGCATCAGGCCGGGCACCGGCAGGTCGCGCAGCAGCGGCGCCAGGTCGTAGCGGAGGTCACCGGAGAGGAAGGGCAGCGCGGCGTACGCGGCGTTCGGCTGGCGTGCCGAGAACACGCCCGCGTCGACCACCTCGGCCGGCACCGCCGCCGGGTCGCGGAAGCCCTGCCGGCGGAACCACCCCTCGATCGCCGAGCGCCGGTGGAACAGCACCCGGTACGCGGCCGGACCGAGCCGCGGGGACCGGGCCAGCGGGCTCAGCGTGAGCCGGGCGACGGGGCCGAAGGCGTCCTCGCCGAAGTCCCGCCCACCGGTCGGCGCGAGCATCGCGAGCCGGCGGACCGACGCGCCCGCCCGGACCGCCGCGATGGTGAACCCGACCGCGAGCGACTGTGCCACCACGGCCGGGGCCGGGTCGGTGAGGGCGGTCAGCGCGCGGACCTGGGCGACGTAGTCGTCGAACAGCAGCGGTCGGTCCGGGTGCTCCGAGCAGCCGAAACCGACCCAGTCGGGGGCGAGCACCCGCCGGGTGCGGGCCAGCTCGGGCCCGATGCGGTGCCAGTAGTACGAGGACGCGCCGCCGCCCACGCCGTGCAGCAGCAGAACCGGGTCGCCGGTGCCCGCCTCGTACACCGCGACACGGCCGGCGGGGGTGTCCACGTCCCGCCGCGCGAAGCCGTGCCGGGTCAGGTCAACGGTCGGCGTGCCGTCCAGGTCCGGCGTCCGCGCCACCCACGCCGCCGCCGCGCCGACCGCACCCACCACCCCGGCCGCCCCGACCGCCCCGGCCACCAGCGCCGCCCGCCCACCCCTGCCACTCCGCCCACCAGCCACGCCCCGACGCTAATCCCGCACCAGCCCCCCGCGCAGCCAATCCCCACCCCCCCGGGTCCCCCACCCCTCATCGCCGCGATCTGTGAGTGGGGGTTGTCAAGGGGTTCGGTGGTGGGTGGTGATGGTGCGGTAGAGCTGTCGGGCGATGTAGCGCTTGAGGCAGCGGGT
>NZ_JBITMC010000021.1:0-93660 GCF_044465805.1 Micromonospora sp. NPDC049497
TCGCCGGCCCCCCGATCCCCCAGCCACCCCCGGGGCGGGGGGGGGCCCCGGTGGCCCCGGCCCCCCCCCACCCCCCCCCCCCCGGCGGGGGGGCGGCCGGGCCCGGGTCGCGACCCGGGCCCGGCGGCCGACACGCTGGTGCCCGGCACGCCTGCAGCGCACCGGGCACCAGTTTCGACAGTGACGCCGCCGGTCCGCACCGGCAGCGCCGTTCACACCTCGGCTACCGAAGGGCCGGAACCGATCAGGCCTGGGGCGCGCCCGGGCCGGGACCGATCGGGCTCGGGGCGCCGGGGCCGGGGCCGATCGCCACCGCCACGCCCGGGCCGGGACCGATCGGGCTCGGGGCGCCGGGGCCGGGACCGATCGCCGAGACCGTCGCGGCCACGCCGCCGAGACCGAGGGCCAGCCCGACCAGGGCCAGCGCACCGGCCGCCATCGTCTTCCGAACGCTCATCTCTGCTCTCCCCGTGAGTAGGAATCGATGAGATGAGCCTAGGAAGACGGATAATTCGACAAAACCGCCGTTTAGTTACATAAATGTGCGTAAATGCCTCTTGCCCGCCCCGTGCGGCTCGTGCATTGTCTCGGAAATCCGTCCACGGCACTGCCCCGTCCCCGTACGGACGGTGCCGTCAGTGCGTGGACCAGGCGGGGCGCTGGAGCAGCCCGACGAACTCGACGAGCAGGCGCTCCCGCAGCGCCGGCGACACGTTGTCGAGCAGGGTGTTGACCACCGACATCCGCCCGACCGGCCCCTCGGCGCCCGCCGCCTCAGCATCGGCCGACGCCCCGCCGCCGAGGCCGAGGCCGGCGGCCAGCCCGGCGACCAGGTCCGGGGTGAGTGACTCGGGGGTCAGCGAAGCGGCGAGGGCGCGCAGTTCCTCCGGGAGCCGGACCGGTCCGGCCGCCCGGGTGGCGGCGACGGCCTCGGCCAGGTCCGGGCCGAACCGGGCCACCTGTGGCGCGACCGACGCGGTGACCGTGAGGTGCACGCTCGGCGGCAGGTCGGCGTAGGAGAGCTGCGCCTGGGTGTGCCAGCCCCGGGCGGCCAGCTCGTCGACGAGCACGAAGAGGTCCGGGCCGTCCCCGGTCGCGGTGAAGCAGACCACGGTCGACTCGGGCTCGGCCATCAGCCGCAGGCCGGGGGTCGCCCGCACGGCGTCGGCCAGCCCGGCCACCGCGTCCCGGGTCGCCGCCGCCAACCGCAGGTAGCCGTCCTCGCCGAGGTGGCGCAGGGTGGCGTACGCGGCGGCGATCGGCCCGCCGGAGCGGGTGGAGGCGATCACCGGGTTGACCATCGTGTACCCGGGCCAGTCCGCGTACGCGAAGTACTGCGGGGCTCGTCTCGCCGGGTCGCGGTGCAGCAGGACCGAGACGCCCTTCGGCGCGTACGCGTACTTGTGCAGGTCCACCGAGATCGAGGTGACCCCCGGTACGGCGAAGTCGAACGGCGGGACCGGCTCGCCCAGGCGGCGCAGCCAGGGCAGGGCCCAGCCGCCGAAGCAGGCGTCCACGTGGCAGCGCACCCCGGCGGCGGCGGCCGCCTCGGCGATCGGCGCGACGGGGTCGACCACGCCGTGCGCGTACGAGGGTGCGGAGCAGGCGACCAGCACGGTGTCCGGGCCGATCGCGGCGGCCACGTCGGCCGGGTCGGGGCGCAGCGTGTCCGCGGACACGGGCACGGTGTCCACCGCCACCCGCAGGTAGTGCCCCGCCTTGGCGAACGCCGCGTGGGCGCTGGCGGGCACCACGATGCGGGGCGCGGTGATCTCCGGGTGCGCGTCCCGGGCGGCCTTCACGGCCAGGATCAGCGATTCGGTGCCGCCGCTGGTGACACTGCCGACGACGTCCGGCGCGGCGGTGCCGGGACCGCCGCCGAGCAGCCGGGCGGCGGCGCCGACCAGCGCGTTCTCCATCGCCAGCAGGGACGGGAACGCCGTGGGGTCCAGCCCGTTGACGTGCGCGCTCGCCCCGTGCGCGGCGGCGGTGAGGTCGTCCAGCCCCGGCACCGCCGGGTCGTACACGTACGCGAACAGCCGCCCGCCGTGCGTCGGCCGGTCCCGCTCCCGCAGGGCCCGTACCTCCGCGAGCACCTCGTCGGCGGGCACCCCGTGCACGGGCAGCGCGCTCGTCTCGTCGTCGGTCATGAAGTGGTGGTGCCCCTTCCGTGCGGATGCGCGCCCGCCAGGCGGGCCGGGGTCAGGTCGTACGGGCGGAGCAGGAGGACCGCCGCGCCGACCAGGAGGGCGGGAAGGACGGTGAAGCCGAGGAGGATGCCGAGGCGGGCGGTCCCGGACTGGGTCGCCGCCTCGCCGGTGTCCGAGGAAACGTAGCCGGTCAGCTGGAGCATCAGCCCGAACAGACCCGGCCCGAGGGCGAGACCGAACGTCTCCCCCGCCGTCCACAGTCCGGTGAAGACGCCCGCCTGCCGCCGGCCCGTGCGCGCCGTGTCGTACGCGATGCAGTCCGGCAGCATGGCCAGGGCGAAGACCTGCTGGCCGGCGTACCCGACGCCGATCAGCGCCACCAGCAGGTAGACCGCGACGGCCGGCAGGATCGGAGCGGCGACCAGGGCCAACGCACCCACCGCGAAGATCAGCGACGCGGCGACCAGGCCGGCGAGCTTGCCGTACCGCCGGCCGACCCGGCTCCACAACGGCATCACCAGCAGGGCCGGCGCGACGAAGCAGACGAAGAGGACGGTCGGCCCGCCGTCCGGGTTCCGGAGGATCTGGGTCGCGAAGTAGTCGACTCCGGCGAGGATGGTCGCCACCCCGGCGGACTGCACCACGAAGCACAGCAGCAGTGCCCGGAACGGCCGGTTGCGACCCGCCACCCGCAGCTGGGCGCGCAGCGTCGGCTCACTCTCCCCCACCGTGCCGGTCGGTGCCGAGCGGGTGCCCAGGTAGGCGCCGACGGCACCGAGCACGATCAGCCCGGCCACGAACAACCCCATCCACCGGTGCCCCGGCACGCCACCGCCGCCCGCGTCGCGAACCAGCGGGGCCACCGCGCCGGAGACCAGGATCGCCAGCGCCAGCACCGCGATCCGCCAGGTCATCATCCGCGTACGTTCGGCGTAGTCGCCGGTCAGCTCCGCCGGCATCGCCACGTACGGGACCTGGAAGAACGCGAACGCGGTGGCCGTGGCGAGGAAGGCCAGCGCCACGTACGCGCCGGCGGCCGGACCGGTGCCGAACGGTGCGGCGAAGATGGCCGCGAAGAGCACGGCCAGGGCCAGGCCGGCGCCGAGCAGGTACGGCCGGCGGGCGCCCCGGCGCGAGCGGGTGCGGTCGGAGATCCGCCCGGCGACCGGGTTCACCAGCACGTCCCACGCCTTGGGCAGCAGTACCAGCAGGGCGGCCACGCCGGCGGCGACGCCGAGGGTGTCGGTCAGGTACGGCAGCAGCAACAGCCCCGGCACGGTGCCGAACGCGCCGGTGGCCAGCGATCCGAGCGCGTAGCCCGCGTGGACCCCGCGCGGCAGGCGGTCGGCAGCCGGGCCCACGGTCCTGGGCGGCGTGCCGACGGCGGGCGAGCCGGTTCCAGCCGGCGGCGCGTCCATGGGCCCGAATGTTACTCACGTTATGGCGCCGGTCACATCCCCTCTTCGGGGAGCCAGCTCGCCCTGCGCATGTCCACCCCGGGACCGCGCAGCGGGGTGCCCTCGGCGAGCAGCCGGGCGCGGGCCTCCCGCTCGTGCCCCGGCGGCAGCCGGCCGGACGAGGTCACCACCCGGTGCCAGGGCACCCCGCCCCCGTGCCGCGCCATGATCGAGCCGACCAGCCGGGCGGACGCCCGCCCGGACCGGTCGGCCAGCGCGTCGGCGACCGCCCCGTACGACATCACCCGGCCCGGCGGGATCCGCTCGACCAGCTCCAGCACCGCCTCGACGTACTCCTCAGGTCCCACGACGCGCCACGATATGGGAACGCGGCCGGGCGGCGCGGGACCGACCACGCAGAATGGGCAGGTGCGCGACATGGTCACGACGGCCCGGCGGGTCGTCGTCAAGATCGGATCCTCGTCGTTGACCACCGCCACCGGCGGTCTGGACGACGGGCGGGTCGACGCGCTCGTGGACACCCTCGGCGCGCTCGCCGCCGGCGGCCGGGAGGTCGTGCTGGTCTCGTCCGGCGCTATCGCGGCCGGCCTCGCCCCGCTCGGGCTCCCCCGGCGTCCGCGCGACCTGGCCACCCAGCAGGCCGCCGCCAGCGTCGGGCAGGGCCTGCTGATCGGCCGGTACGCGACCGCCTTCGCCCGGCACCGGCTCACCGTCGGGCAGGTCCTGCTCACCGTCGACGACGTGACCCGGCGGGCGCACTACCGCAACGCGTACCGGACGCTGCGCAAGCTGCTCGACCTGCGCGCGGTGCCGATCGTCAACGAGAACGACACGGTCGCCACCGAGGAGATCCGGTTCGGCGACAACGACCGGCTCGCCGCCCTGGTCGCCGCGCTCGTCGACGCCGACCTGCTGGTGCTGCTCTCCGACGTCGACGCCCTCTGGACCGGCGACCCGACGCGGCCCGGCGCCACCCGGATCACCGAGGTACGCGGCGAGGGCGACCTGGCCGGCATCGACATCGGCGGGGCCGGCCGCGCCGGCGTCGGCACCGGCGGCATGGTCACCAAGGTGGAGGCCGCCCGGATCGCCACCGGCTTCGGCATCCCGGTGGTGCTCACCGCCGCGCCGATGGCCGCCCCCGCCCTGGCCGGCGAGCCGGTCGGCACCCTCTTCCACCCCAGCCGGCAACGCCCGGCCGCCCGGCTCTTCTGGCTGGCCCACGCCACCTCGCCCCGCGGGCGGCTGCACCTCGACCCGGGCGCGGTCGCGGCCGTGGTCGGCCGGCGCAAGTCGCTGCTGCCGGCCGGCATCACCGCCGTCGACGGCGCGTTCACCGCCGGGGACCCGGTCGACCTGGTCGACGCCGAGGGCGCACCGGTCGCCCGGGGGCTGGTCAACTACGACGCGGTGGAGCTGCCCGGACTGCTGGGCCGCTCCACAGGTGAACTCGCCGCGGCGCTCGGCCCGGCGTACGAACGGGAGGTCGTCCACCGCGACGACCTGGTGTTGCTGTAAGCAAGGGCCCCTTCTTAACGCCTGGCGTTGTACAAGGGCCCCTTCCTAACACTTCGAGGAGTGCACGATGAGTGTCGTCGAGCAGGCGCGCCGGGCTCGGGTGGCGGCGGAGACGCTGGCGGTCGCCACGCGTACGGCCAAGGACGCCGCGCTGGTCGCGATGGCCGACGCGCTGGTGGCGCGTACGCCGGAGATCCTGGCCGCGAACGCGACGGACCTGGCGGCGGGTCGCGAGGCCGGACTGAGCGCGGCCGTCCTGGACCGGCTCGCCCTCGACGCGGGGCGCGTGGCGGGCATCGCCGACGCGCTGCGGCAGATGGCCGCGCTGCCCGACCCGGTGGGCGAGGTGGTCCGGGGCTCGACGCTGCCCAACGGGCTGGAACTGCGCCAGGTACGGGTGCCGTTCGGCGTGGTCGGCATCATCTACGAGGCCCGGCCGAACGTGACCGTGGACGCCGCCGGCATCTGCCTGAAGTCGGGCAACGCGGCGCTGCTGCGCGGCTCCTCGTCGGCGGCCCACTCCAACGCCGCGCTGGTCGCGGTGCTCCGCGACGCCGTCGCCGACGCGGGCCTGCCGGCCGACGCCGTGCAACTCCTCGACGCCACCTCCCGCGACTCGGTGAAGGAGCTGATGCGGGCCCGGGGCCTGGTGGACGTGCTGATCCCACGCGGCGGCGCGTCGCTGATCCGGACCGTGGTGGAGGAGTCCACCGTGCCGGTGATCGAGACTGGCGTGGGCAACTGCCACGTCTACGTCGACGCCGCCGCCGACGTGTCCAGGGCCGTCGCGATCACGCTGAACGCCAAGACCCAGCGGCTCTCCACCTGCAACACGGCGGAGTCGCTGCTGGTGCACGCCGCCGCCGCGGACGCCTTCCTGCCCCCGATGCTCGCCGCGTTCGCCGAGGCCGGGGTGACCGTGCACGGCTCTGAGGAGGTCGCCCGGTTCTCGGACGCGGTGGTGCCCGCGACGGACGAGGACTTCGCCACCGAGTACCTGTCGGCGGACATCGCGGTCACCGTCGTGGACTCGCTGGACGCGGCGGTCGCGCACATCCGCCGGTACGGCACCGGGCACACCGAGGCGATCGTCACCGACTCGCAGGCGGCGGCGCGGGAGTTCGTGGCCCGCGTGGATGCGGCGGCGGTGATGGTGAACGCGTCGACCCGGTTCACCGACGGCGGCGAGTTCGGTTTCGGCGCGGAGATCGGCATCTCCACGCAGAAGCTGCACGCCCGGGGCCCGATGGGGCTGCCGGAACTGACCAGCACGAAGTACGTGGTCACCGGCGACGGGCACCTGCGCGCCTGAGGTGCGGGAACGGTCAGCGGCAGCCGCGGATCGCGGCGAGGGTGGTGTGCACGTCGAACTGGTGCCCGTCGTCGCTCTCCCAGCCGCCGTCGCTGCGCTGCGTCTCGGTGAGCCGGCGGCGGGCCCGCACCACCACCCAGTCGTTCTCCTCGACCTCGACGCGGCGCAGGGTGGCGGCCAGCCAGGCCACGTCGCCCGGGGACATGTCCGCGACCCGCTCGGCCAGCGCGACCTGGATGCGGGCCGACTCCTGGAACATGTGCTGCCGGTGCAGGACCGCCGCGCTCAGCCAGCCGGCGGCGAGGAAGGACGGCCAACTGCCGTCCGGGTTGAGCCGGGCCACGAGGGACTGCGCGGCGGCGTGCACGACGCCCGCGTACACCCCACCCACCCGGTGGTCCAGCGGCCCGGCGGCCCGGGCGTCGAGGCCGGCGACGGTCAGCCAGAAGCCGGCGTTGGCGGTCAGGTAGAAGCCGGCCTCCGGATCGCCCGGCCGCGCCCACTCCGGCGCGGTCTCGGCCAGGGCGGCGTCCTCGTGCCAGCCGCCGTCGGGAAGCTGTCGGGAGGCCAGCCAGTCCAGTGCCCGCCGGGCCGCGGGCCGGCCGAGCGCACCCAGGTCGTCCAGCTCCGCCAGCCGGAAGCAGGTGGCGTCCACCGACGCCACCGGCCCGTCGAGGTACGCGGGCCAGCCGCCGTCCGGCGTCTGACCGCCCTCGGCCACGTCGAGCAGGTCCGGCGCCGGAGCCGTGCCGCTGCGCAGCCGGGAGAGCCGCGCACGGTCCACCGCGTCTCCGTGTGCCACGACGAACCCGATCGCGGCGTCCATGTCCACCACGGCGGACACGCTACCGGCGGAAATGCGATCCCGCTTCGCTGAATCGGGTACCGGACCGGCCGAGGCGTTAAGAAGGGGCCCCTCCTCTACGCCAGGCGTTAAGAAGGGGCCCTTGCGAACAAGCCGGCGGCGCCTGCTGCGCCGGAGCGCCCCCGGCTCATTCGTCCTTACAGCTCAGTACGCGGGGAGGGAGGGGTCGATCTGCTTGATCCAGGACAGCACGCCGCCCTGGACGTGGACCGCGTCCCGGAAGCCGGCGGTCTTCAGCGCGGCGAGCGCCTCGGCGGAGCGGACGCCCGACTTGCAGTGCAGCACGATCTGCTTGTCCTGCGGCAGCTTCGACAGCGCATCGCCGGAAATGAACTCGCCCTTGGGGATGAGGGTCGAGCCGGGGATGCGGACGATCTCGTACTCGGCCGGCTCCCGGACGTCGACCAGGAAGACGTCCTTGCCGGCGTCCTGCCACTCCTTCAGCTCCAGCGCGGTGATGGTCGCGTCGACCACCGCCTCCTGGGCCTCCACCGACACGGCGCCGCAGAAGTCCTCGTAGTCCTCCAGCAGGTCGGTGACCGTGGGGTTCTCGCCGCAGAGCACGCAGTTCGGGTCCTTGCGCACCTTGATCTTGCGGTAGGACATCTCCAGGGCGTCGTAGACCATCAGCCGGCCGACCAGCGGCTCACCGATGCCGGCGAGCAGCTTGATCGCCTCGTTGACCTGGATCGAGCCGATGGAGGCGCACAGCACGCCCAGGACGCCGCCCTCGGCGCAGGAGGGGACCATGCCGGGCGGCGGGGGCTCCGGGTAGAGGCAGCGGTA
This sequence comes from Micromonospora sp. NPDC049497, assembly GCF_044465805.1. Classification (NCBI taxonomy): domain Bacteria; kingdom Bacillati; phylum Actinomycetota; class Actinomycetes; order Micromonosporales; family Micromonosporaceae; genus Micromonospora; species Micromonospora sp. NPDC049497. The sequence goes on from NZ_JBITMC010000021.1 coordinate 8,050, forward strand.
GCACGGGCCGTGCTCGGCCCAGAACACCGACGCCTGGCCGTCGAACCGGTAGATCGACCCCCAGACGTACGGCTTGCCGAGCAGCACCGCGGCGTCGTTGACCATGTACCGGGTGGCGAAGTTGTCGGTGCCGTCGACGATCAGGTCGTACCGGGAGAAGATGTCCCGGACGTTCTCCCGGTCCAGCGCGGTGTTGTGGATCTCCACGTTGACCAGCGGGTTGATCTCGCGGATCGAGGCGGCGGCGGACTCGGCCTTGGACCGGCCGACGTCGGAGACGCCGTGGATGATCTGGCGCTGGAGGTTGGACTCGTCGACGGTGTCGAAGTCGATGATGCCGAGGGTGCCCACCCCGGCGGCGGCGAGATACATCAGGGCCGGCGAGCCGAGGCCACCGGCACCGACGCAGAGCACCCGGGCGTTCTTCAGCCGCTTCTGCCCCTCGACCCCGACATCCGGGATGATCAGGTGGCGCGAGTAGCGGCGGATCTCGTCAACGGTCAGCTCGGCGGCGGGCTCGACGAGCGGGGGCAGCGACACGGTGGACTCCCCGGGATCGGCTGATGGCGAACCGAGCCATTGTCACTCGCCGGCCGCACCTGCGGCCATGAGGAGGGACACGTCGTCCGCACTCCGGGAGCGGGAATAACGGTGGCGCGCTCCGGGACCCCTCCGACACCCGCCCCTACACGCCGTCGACCGGCTCGCCCCCGTACCGGCTGCCGTCGACGAAGGGCCAGGCGTTCGCCTCGCAGCCGTCCAGGCCGTACGTCTGCTGCTGCATGACCGGCGCGGGCTCTCCCGGGCCGGGACAGGCCTCGTGCCCCTCGCCGAACTCGTGCCCGACCTCGTGGTTCACCACGTACTCCCGGTAGACCGCGAGCGGCGCGCCGTAGTCCGGTACCGCCTCCATCCACCGGGCCAGGTTGAGGACGACCTGCCCGGGGAGCCGGCAGGAGGTGTAGCCCTCGGTGCTCAACCCGCCCTCGGCGCACATCTGCTCGGAGGTGCCCGGCGTCGCGAGGTAGACGGTGAAGTCGGCGGCGTCGGCGTCGGACACGCGCTGCACCCGGAGCTCCCCGGTGGCGGTCCAGCCGCGCGGATCGGCCAGGACGGCGTCGACGGTGGCGGCGAAGGCGCCGGCATCCTGACCGGTGCCCGCCTCCACCGCGACCCGGTAGCGCCACAGCGGCCCGTCCACGCCGTGCACCGGGCTGTCCCCGGCCGCCGTGGTGAAGCCGCCCCCGCCGGTGTGCGGGTACCGGGCGGGCACGGCGGCTCCGGCGCCCCCCGTCCCGCGCCGCACCGTCCCGTCGTCACCCGCCCGGGCCAGGGTGACCCCGGCGGTCGCGGCCAGCGCGAGGGCCAGAACGAGTCCGACGGCACCGCGGCGACGGCGACGCACGCGGACCGCGCTCAGCCTCGGGACCAGCGGGGTACGGCCCGTCGGATCGGCGCGGGCGGGGCCGGCGGACGGATCAGGCGGGTCGTAAGGGGACGACGACGTCATGGACCCAGCCTGGCAGATCAATCGGGCATTCCCCGCTTACACCCGCAAAAGTGGGTGTTTCAGAGCGGTGGACCGGCGTAGCGGCGCCCATTCCGGTACGGCCACGGGTTGGCCACACATCCGTTGAGGAACAGCGTCTGCTGCATCATGACCGGCGCCGGTCGGCCCGCCCCCGGGCAGCGCTCGTGCCGGTTGCCCAACTGGTGGCCCACCTCGTGGTTCACCACGTACGTCCGGTAGACCGACAGTGGCACCTTCGCCTCGACGTAGTGCGGCACCGACCGCCGCCACCGGTCCAGGTTGACGATGACCTTGCCGGGAGCCCGGCACGACGTGTACGGCCGACCGCCGATCCGGATGTCGACACCCCCTGCCGCGCACATCCGAGCCGCCGTACGGGCCGTCGCGAGGTAGACCGTGAAGTCGGCGGTCGCACCGGGCCCGACCTGCCGCAACCGCACCCGGCCGCTGTCCACCCAGCTCCCGGGCCCGGTGAGCGCCACCGTGACGGCCGAGGCGAAATCGGCGACGTCCTCGTCCGCGCCCACCTCGACCGCCACCCGGTACGGACGCAACGCGCCCGCCTCGCCCAGCACCGGACCCACCCGGTCGTCGTAGGAGAACGTGCCCTCCCCCGCCGACGGCACCGGCCCCGGCATCAGCAGCACGGGAGGCGTCGACGCGGACGGCGCGGCCGTCAGCGAGGGGGCCACCGACGGCTCCACCGCCGGTGTCACCGGCTCCAGCGCCGGCGCCTCCGGCCCGGTCGCCAACACCTCGGCCCCGACCTGCGCGCCGCGCCGGTCGGTGATCACGGCCACCGCCGCACCGATCGCCAGGACCAGCACGGCCAGCTCGACGATGCGCCGTTTCCCTCGACCGGTACGCCGGTGACGCCCGTGCTCCGAACCGGCCGACCGGCGGTCCGCAGCTACACCGGTCGGCGGGGCGGTCCGTGGGGAGGGGACGGAGGCCCGCGCGGCGGCTCGTCCGGTGCCGTCACCCCGAACGTGCGATCGGTGGCCGAGGGTCGGGTCGTCGGTACGGCGGCGGTACGTGGGCATCGCGCTCAGCCTGCCATGTCAGGCCGCTTCGCGGGGTCCCCCGTTTCGGTGAGCAGGCCCAGCACGGCGCGGGCGACCAGGCGCGGCACCTCCAACTGGGCGACGTGGCCGACGCCGTCGAGCATCATCAGGCGGCTGTCCGGGATCACGCGGGCGGTCTGCGGCGCCACCCGGACGTCCACCAGCCGGTCGTGCCGCCCGCCCACCACCAGGGTCGGGGCCTGGATCGAGGCGGCCAGCCGCCACAGCGACCCCGACCCGGGCAGGTACGACCGCAGGAAACTGGAGACCAGACCCCGGAACGTGCGGACGTACGCGGCGGCGTAGTGCGCGGCCTCGTACCGCACCCGGATCTCCTCCAGCGCCTCCTGCCGGCGCTGCTCGCTGATCCGGCTGAGATCGGCGACGCACGCCTCCATCACCTGCTGCGCCATCAGCTCCGGCTCCAGCTGGGCCAGCCGCCAGGCGGCCAGCCGCTCGCCCCGGGGGATCGCCAGCAGCGGCAGCATCCGGCCCTGCAACGACCGCCGGAAGTCCAGGAACGGCAGGGCCGGCGAGACCAGCGTCAGCGTCCGGACGAGGTCCGGCCGAACCCCGGCCACGTGCACCGCGATCGCCCCGCCCAGCGAGTTGCCGAACAGGTGCACCGGTCCCCGGTCGGAGTACTCGATCCAGCGGATGACCCGCTCGGCGAAGGCGGGGATCGTGTAGCGGCGGCCCGGTTCGCTGCGGCCGAACCCCGGCAGGTCGATGGCCTGACCGTCCAACCGGTCCGCGAGGAGGCCGGCCAGGTCGGTCCAGTTCTGCGAGGAGCCACCGAGCCCGTGCACGTAGAGCGCCGGCTCCGCGCCGGCGGCCGTGGCCGGCGTGTCCCGCACGTACGTCACCGTGCCGTCGAGACGTACCGCCCGGCCCGGCCAGGGTGGTGGGACGGAGTGCTCCGGGAGGAGGTGCTCCGGCCAGAGGGTGGCGCGCTTCATCGTTCCAGTCTGCCCAAAGCGACGCGGCCCGGCAGCGCGGCACGGGGCGCCCGCCCCGTGACCGGCACCACCGTCAGGCCAGCAGCGCCTCCAGCCGACGGTTGACCGCCGCGAGGGTGGCCCGTACCACGGCCTGTCGGGGGTCGCCGGCGACCAACGCCGAGCCGGCGAGCTGCTCGACCCAGCCGTCGCACACCAGCAGCACGACCACCGTGGCCACCTCACAGTTGCCGAACGACACCACCGCGGCGTGCTCGACGAAACACCGGCCCCGGTCGGAGTCCGGTTCCGCGCCGCGCAGCAACTCGTCCACGGCCGCCGCGGCGGCGACCGCGCAGAGCCGCAGCACGTAGCCGTCGACCGCCGGCCCGGTGGAGTGACCGGCGGCGGTGCGCCCGCCGGCGATCAGGCGGATCTCCACGGTGGCGTCGAGCCCGAAGGTGCTGACCTGGACGTGGTCGATCACCACCCGGGGCCCCGGCGCGCCACCGGTGTCCAGCGGGCGGGAGGGCGCGGTCTCCGTCGTGGTCACCTGCCCACCGGAGTACGACGTACCGAGCGTCGCCGGGCTGCCGGGCGGCGTACCCGCAGGGGCGGCCGAAACCGAGCCCGGCTCCTCCACGCTGGCCCTGCCGCGGTGCGGGCCGGAAGCCTGCCGGCGACGACGCGGCGTGTCGGGGGCGGAGACCTCCCGCTGCTCGGCACGCGCCGGCAGGGTCTCCGGCCGGCCGCCGGGCGTCCGGCTCCCCGGCACCGGGGGCGCGGCGACCTCTCGGGGCGTCGACGACCGGGCCTCGGGGGCCTGCGAGCGGGCCTCGGGGGTCTGTGGGTCGGCGGAGCGTCGGCGCACCGGCGCGGTCGGCAGACCGGGCACGTTGCGGGGAGCCGCGGCCAACCCCATCCGCTCCTGGAGCAGGCGGGCGACCTGGCGGCTCACCTCGGCCGGGTCGGCACCGTCGGAGAGGTCCAACCGCAGGCTGTGCGCACCGGCGGGGGTACGGCGCAGTTCCGCGTCACGGACACCGGCCACGCCCCGCACGGCGGCGAGGATCGCGTCGACGTCGAAGCCCTCCGGGCGCTCGCGCAGCGGCGCCGGCTCGTCCTCGCGGCGCAGGTGCTTGGCGATCCGGGCGAGTTCCGGGGTTTCGGCGGGTGGCTCCACGGCTGGCGGCTCCGGCACTACGGGCACGTCCGGTTGGGCGGGGACGCGCTGCGGCAGGACCGCCGACGTACCGTCCGGCAGGTTGTCGCCGTCGACCGGCCCGGCCGGGGGCACCGGGTCCGGGGCAGATCGGCGGGCCGCGTAGGGGGGTGCGCTCGTCGGGGCGGGCGCGAAGGGGGTGTCACGGCTACCGGCCACGCTGGTGGCGGGGGCGGTCGCGGGGGCGGTGGGGGCCGGTGGGTCGGCCGGCGGCTCGGGGGCGGCGGGGGCGGGGACCCCGCTGACCGGACGGAGCCGAAAGGGTCGGGTGGCGCCGGCCGTCGTTTCGCCCTCGGTGGTGCCGGGACCGGACGGCGGCGCCTCAGGTGCGGACGGGGCCGGTGGCGCGCTCGCCGGCCGTCCGAGGGCCCACGCGGGCCGGTCGGTCGGGGACGGCCGCTCGACGGGCGCGGCGGCCGGCTCGTACGCCGGGCGGGGCGCGGGCTCGGACCGGGCAGGCTCGTACCGACGGGTCGGCTCGGCACGCAGTTCCTGGTAGGGACGGGCTGACTCGGTGCGTACCGGCTCGTACGGCCGGCCCGGTTCGGTCGCCCACGTGGGCTTCGGCTCCTCGCGGGCGTCGCGCCCGGCGGACTCCGGCTCCTCGCGGACGCCGCGCCCGGCGGACTCCGGCTCCTCGCGGACGCCGCGCGCGACGGGCTCGGGCTCGGCACGGACGCCGCGCCCGGCCGGCTCGTCACGGGTGCGGGCGGGCGGCTCGGGCTCCTCGCGGGCCCAGGGCGGCGCCCAGGCGTTGCCCCAGCTCGGCCGGTTCCAGTTGGGACCGGACCAGTCCGGCTCGGTCCCGCCGGGTCGCTCGTCGGCGGGCGGGAACGCCGGCCGGTCGGCACCGGACTCCCGGTTCGGCGTCCGACCGGGCACGGCCTCCGCGTCGTCCCGGGGCCGGCCCCGCTCGACGCTGACGCCGGACCAGTCGCGTGCCCGCTGAGCTCCGCCGGACCCGCTGGCCGGGTAGGCGCCAGCCGTCGGAAGGTCACCGGCCGTCGGCTCGGGACCGCCCGTCCGGTCGGCGGCCCTCGGCCGGTCGAGGTCGGTCGGGAAGGACCGGTCGGGGGCGAAACGGTCGGCGTAGGACCGGTCGGCAGCGCCCGTGCGGTCCGTGCTCGGGCGGTCGGCGGTGGGCAGCTCGACGGCGGGTGGGAAGGCGCGGGCCTCGGGCGCCGGCGGGTAGGGGGCGGCGGGCGGCGGGGCGTACGGATCGTTCCACCGCGCCTCGTCGCCGACGGGCGGCTCCGCCGGCGAGGACCGGTCGACCGTCGGCGCGTGGAACCCCGGCGGCACCTCGAACCCGCTGGCGGCGGTGCCGACCGGCGGAACCTGCACGGCGGGGGGCGCGGACGTCGGCAGGCCGGGCTCGGCCCAACGGGGCCGCAACGGCCGCTCGTCGGAGGTGTGCCGCGCCGGGCCGGACTCGGTGTCGCCACCCGGTGGGGACTGCTCGGCGTCGGTCGCGGGGCGCTGCGCCGGCACCACCAGTCGATCGCCGTCGGTGTCGCGGTGCGACTCGTCGAAGGGGCCGGGCGGCGCGCTCACCGGTGCGGGTCGCCCGGCCGGCACGTCAGCGCCGGGCCGCGGGACGCCGTTGGTGCGGTGGCCGTTGACCCGGACCGGGGGCTCGGGGTCGCCCGGAACAGCGGGCAGCGGTGACGGCAGGTCACCGTGCCGTGACGATGAGGCGGCCCATCCCGGGTGCGGATCCGGTGTACGCCAGGGGGACGCCGGCTCCCGCGACGGTGGCCGGTCCCCGAGCCGGGGCCAACCGGTCGCCGGGGGCGCCCACCCGTCGCCGGAACGGGCCAGGTCGTCGTGCGGACCCGTCCCGTCACCGTGCTCTCCCGGGGTGGCGGCTCCGGGTTGCCCTGCTTCACTCACCGCGCGCTCCTTGGTCGCCCCCGCTGAGGCTACCGTGTGGTGACAGTGGCGATAAGTTACAGCGGCGGGCCAATTCCGCGACGGGCTACAAGCCCCGACCGGTACGGGTGAAATGCCGGCTCGTACGACGAAACTCGGAGGTTCCCATGACCGCTGTGGGGAACGGTGCACACACTGCCGGCCGGCCCACCCGCCTGCCCCGTTCCGCCCGCCGCAAGCAGTTGCTCGCAGCGGCGCAGGAGGTGTTCGTCGCGCAGGGTTACCACGCTGCCGCGATGGACGACATCGCCGAGCGGGCCGGGGTCTCCAAGCCCGTGCTCTACCAGCACTTCCCGGGCAAGATGGAGCTCTACCTGGCGCTGCTCGACACGCACTGCGACGCGATCGTGGCGAAGGTGCACGACGCGATGCGCGGGACCATCGACAACAAGGAGCGCGTCGGTGCCTCGGTACGGGCGTACTTCGACTTCGTCGACCACGAGAGCGAGGCCTTCCGTCTCGTCTTCGAGTCCGACCTGCGCAACGACCCGGCGGTGCGGCAGCGCGTCGAGCGGGTCGAGCAGGGCTGCATCGCGGCGATAACCGACACCATCATCTCGGACACCGGCGTCAGCCGGGCGCACGCCGAGCTGCTCGCCTCCGGGCTGGTCGGCGCGGCGGAGACGGCCGCGCAGTTCTGGCTGGCCGGTGGACGGCAGGTGCCCAAGGCGGAGGCCGAGGCGCTCGTCGCGGCGCTCTCGTGGCGGGGCATCGCGAGCTTCCCGCTGCAAGGTGAGTCAGCCTGACCGCCACCGGTGTGATCGGATAGCCTTCGCACGGCGGCTCATTCGCCCCAGTTGAGGAGGCACCGTGGAGGTCAAGATCGGCGTGCAGTACGCGCCGCGCGAGCTGGTTCTGGAGAGCGCGCAGTCGCCGGCCGAGATCGAGCAGGCCGTGACCGACGCCTTCGCCAACAACAGCGGGACGCTCTCCCTCACCGACGAGAAGGGCCGGCGGATCATCGTGCCGGTCGACAAGGTCGCGTACGTGGAGATCGCCGAGGCGTCCCCGCGCGCGGTCGGTTTCACCGTCCGCTGACGTTCCGCGCTCCCGACGGCGGTGGTGGCCGCAGCCACCACCGCCGTCGGGAGCCTGGGTCAGTTGTTGAGGCCGACGGCGCCCATCCGCGCGGTGTGCGCCGCGGTCAGCCGTCGGAACAGCCCCGCCACGTCCGCCTGCTCGTCCCGCGCGATCAGCGCGGTGAGTGCCCCGAGGTCGGCGGACGCCACCCGGCCGGCCTGGGACAGCGCCTCGCCGACCAGCCGCCGGGCCCACATCGAGAGCCGGTTGGCGACCCGGGGGTCCGTCTCGATGGCGAGGCGGATCTCGGCGGCGGCGAAGTCGGCGTACCGGGACTCGTGCAGCACGTCGAGGACGAGCCGGCGGTCCGGTTCGGTGAGGGCGCCGGCGATCGCCCGGATGAAGTCGTCGGTGATCCCGTCCCCGACGTACGCCTTGGTCACCGCCTCGGCCCAGTCCCTCGGCTCGGTCGAGTCGTGGAACGCCTGCAGTGGCGCGACGTACGGCGCCATCGCGTCGTCGGGCAGTACGCCCAGCGCGGCGAGCCGGTCGGCCAGCCGGCGGTAGTTGGCGATCTCGGCGGCCGCCATCTCGCCGAGCGCGGCCCGCCGGCGCAGGTCGGGGGCGAGCCGGGCGTCGGCGGCCATCCGTTCGAAGGCCAGCAGTTCGCCGAGGGCCACCAGGCCGAGCAGGTCCACGACGGCACGTTCGGGCGGAATGTCGGCGGTGTGGTCGGACGGGGTGGAGGCGGACATCTGGGCAGGTTACCGCCCGACCTTCCCGGGCGTGGCACGTGGCCCAGGTCACACCGATCGGCCCTGGACGCGGACCGCCATCCGGAATCAGGACGGTGACCGGCCGGTTCAGGTAGACTGGAGCAGTTGCCGTGGGCACCGACCGACGTTCGATCCGGTCGACGTTCCCCCACGGCGCGCGTGCGGCCCGGTCCGGCCCGGCAGTCTGCCGCCGACCGTGTGGCCCGCGCCATACCCGAACAGCGCCCTGAGGACTAAAGGGGCGCACCCACGAGAGGGCACCCCCAAATCCATATGAGCGAGCTGACCCAAGATCTCATGGACGGCCAGGAACTGGCCCCCACCGCTCCGGTACGACCGGAGGCGCCCACGTTCGCCGAGCTGGGCGCACGTCAGGAGACCGTCGACGCGCTGGCCGCGTCCGGCATCACCCGGGCCTTCGCCATCCAGGAGTACGCGCTGCCGATCGCGCTGCGCGGCACCGACCTGATCGGCCAGGCCCCCACCGGCACCGGCAAGACCCTCGGTTTCGGCGTACCGCTGCTGGAGCGGGTGTTCGCGCCCGCCGAGGGCAGCGACGGCGTGCCGCAGGCGCTCGTCGTGGTCCCGACCCGCGAGCTGGGCATCCAGGTCGCCAAGGACCTCCAGGCCGCGGGCCGCACCCGCGGCGTGCGCGTGCTGCCGATCTACGGCGGCGTGGCGTACGAGCCGCAGATCGACGCGCTGCGCAAGGGCGTGGAGATCCTCGTCGGCACCCCGGGCCGGCTGATGGACCTGCAGAAGCAGAAGCACCTGCGACTCGACCGAGTGCGCGCGCTGGTCCTCGACGAGGCCGACCGCATGCTCGACCTGGGCTTCCTCGACGACGTCGAGAAGATCCTCGCGATGCTGCCGGAGGACCGGCAGACGATGCTGTTCTCGGCCACCATGCCGGACCCGATCGTCACGCTGTCCCGGCGCTTCCTGCGCCGTCCGGTGACCATCCACGCCGGGCACACGGCCGAGACCGGTCCGTCGCCGCAGACCCAGCAGCTGGCGTACCGCACCCACTCGATGAACAAGATCGAGATCGTGGCGCGGATCCTCCAGGCCGAGGGGCGCGGGCTGACCATGATCTTCACCCGGACCAAGCGGGCGGCCGACCGGGTCGCCGAGGACCTCGACTTCCGCGGTTTCGCGGTCGCCGCCGTCCACGGTGACCTCGGCCAGGGCGCACGGGAGCGGGCGCTGCGCGCATTCCGGGCCGGCAAGATCGACACGCTGGTCGCCACCGACGTGGCCGCGCGTGGCATCGACGTCACCGGCGTCACCCACGTCATCAACTACGACTGCCCCGAGGACCAGGACACCTACACCCACCGGATCGGTCGTACCGGCCGGGCCGGGGCGACCGGTGTCGCGGTGACCTTCGTCGACTGGGACGACATGCCCCGCTGGCGGATCATCGACAAGACGCTCGGCCTGGACATGCCGGAGCCGCCGGAGACGTACCACACGTCCGCGCACCTCTACACCGACCTGGGCATCTCCACCGACATCTCGGGCACCCTGCCGACGGCCGAGCGCACCCGCGCCGGCCTCGCCGCCGAGGTCGAGGAGGACCTGGGTGGCCGTTCGCGGCGCGGCGAGGGCCGCGGCACCCGGCGCGGTGAGGGTCGGGACGGTCGCGGCGACGCTGGCGGCCGTGAGCGCCGCCGGGGCCGGGGCACCGACAACCCCGCCACCGGGCCGGACGCCGCCGAGGCGCCCGCCGTCGCCGAGGGCGAGGAGGATGCACGTACCCCGCGCCGCCGCCGGCGCCGTCGGGCCGGCGAGACGGTCGCGGGCGAGCCGACCGCGGTGATCACGGCTGAGGCCGGCGACGCCCCGACCGCCGTCGAGGGCGAGGCCACGAAGCCCCGCCGCCGCCGGCGCCGTCGTGGTGGCGGTGGCTCCGCCGCCGGTACGCCGGCCGAGGCGACCAGCGTCGACTGATCGACCGACCACGAACGTCCCCCGCCCCGGTCCCGGAGCGGGGGACGTTCGCTGCGGACGGGCTGTCAGGGACGACCACGCGGCTCGCGTGACGGGTGCGCGGACCAGCAAGGAGGGTGGAGCGGTGCCGGAGTCGTTGGAGGGCGCGCTGGCCGAGGTGCGGGCGTTGCTGCTCGATCCCGCGCTGACACGGGCGGTGGGCGCCGGGCGACGGCGGGGACAGCGCCCCTCGGTGGTCCGGGCCGAACTGCGGCCGGTCACCCTCAAGGCCGGTCCCCGTCTGCAGATCTCCACCTCCGACGGCGCCCGGCCGTACACCCGCAACGTCGCACCCGGTCCCGAGGCGGGCGCCGCCGTGGACGCGCTGCTGGCCGAGCCGTTCGGCAACTGGCACGTCGAGACGGCCGACGCCACACTCCAGCTCCGGGTCACCAAGTCGGGCGAGGCGCAGGTGCACCGCGCCGCCGTGAGCCGTCCCGCGCCGGAGCCCACCGGGCACGACCGCGCCAAGGACTGGCTGCTCGATCCCGGCGACCCGATCTTCGTGGAGATCGGCGGGTCGGCGGCGAAACGGCGGCAGGTCGACGCGTTCCTGCGCGCCCTCGCGGCCACCCTCCCCGAGGAGCTGACCGGCCCGCTCCGGGTGGTGGATCTGGGCTGCGGCAACGCGTACCTGACGTTCGCCGCGTACCGGTGGCTGGCCCAGCGCGGACTCGACGTCGAGCTGGTCGGTGTGGACGTCCGGGAGGACCAGCGGCAGCGCAACACCGAGCTGGCCGAACGCCTCGGCTGGGGCGACCGGGTGCGCTTCGTGGCCGGCACGATCGCCGAGGCGGTCGTCGAGCCCGCCCCCGACCTGGTGCTGGCGCTGCACGCCTGCGACACGGCCACCGACGAGGCCCTGGCCCGGGCCGTGCGCTGGCAGGCGCGCTGGGTGCTGGCCGCACCGTGCTGCCACCACGACGTGGCGGCCCAACTGCGGGCGCGACCGGCCCCGGCGCCGTACGAGCTGCTGACCCGGCAGGGCATCCTGCGGGAGCGCTTCGCGGACGTCCTCACCGACGCGCTGCGGGCCGGGCAGCTCCGGCTGCACGGCTACCGGGCCGAGGTGGTCGAGTTCGTCGACTCGCGGCACACACCCCGCAACCTGTTGATCCGGGCCCGACGCACCGGCGCGGACCCGACACCCGCGCAGCGGGCCGAGTACGAGGCCCTGGTCGACCAGTGGCGCATCACCCCGCGTCTGCAGGCGCTGCTGACCGCCTGATCAGCGGCGTCGGTCCCCGTTGTTCCGCGTGCGCCCGCCGGTCAGCGGCCGCTCGGAGTCCGACGGCACGGACGGGAACGGCACCACCTTTCCGGTGCTCTCGGCGTTGCCGGCGGCGGCGAAGGCATTCCAGGAGATGTCCACGAGCAGTCGCTTGAACTCGGCGTGCCGCTCGGCCGCGTTGCGTTGCAGCGCCATCCGGGCACCGAGCACCACGGCGACGAGCGTGGTGGTGATCGCGCCGGTGGCGGCCAGCAGGTGCAGGCCGGTGGCGGTGTCGCCGCGAACCGCCAGGACGAGCAGCCAGATCCAGAAGCCGGCGGCGAAGACGCCGGCCTTCGCCACGAAGAAGAGACTCACCGCACCCGGGCGGTGCGGCATTGGACGGTCGGGGGCGGCCATGCTGCTCCTCGTGCTGCGGCCGTTCCCGTCGGCGGTCCGGCGCGGTCAAAATGTGTTCGATGGGTGACGAAGCGTCGATTTTAGTTGAGGAATGACAATGATCAAGTGGTCCCGTGCCGCTTCGCGGCATTGATCCACCGGCCGGTCCCGCCGACGGGACGGTCTGGTCGATCAGTCAATTGCTTCCGTGATACCCCGTACTACCCTCGACGATGCGCACCACCGGGTGCCGGTCGGGAGGGACGACCCGCTGGAATGGCTTCGTCAGAGGTATCGCCGCAGGTGGCGTTCGCACGCTTCGTGCGGCGCGCGATCGACGACGCCCGCGAGGAACGCGGCTGGACGGTCACCGACCTGGCGTCCCACACCGGGGTCGGTCGCTCCACCGTGTTCCGCTGGCTCGCCGGCGACTGGCAGGACTACCCGGAACTCGCCAAGGTGCGGGGCTTCTGCGCCGCGCTCGACCTGCCGGTCGCGGCCGCGTTCCGCGCGCTCGGTCTGCCCGACGCCGGGCCCGCGCCGCGCCGCCGCGCGGACGACGGCCCGGTCGAGGCCGACGTCCGGGTGATCCTGCAACGGCTCGCCGACCCCACCGTGCCGGCCGAGGAGAAGCATCACATCCGCGATCTGCTGCGCTACCTGGCCCGCCGGCCGATCCGCCGGGTGGGCTGAGCCGCCCGACCGGGCCCGTCCCGTTCAGGGCACGTCGACGGTGAACTCGGCGGTCCGCACCACTCCGCCGACCTTGAAGTCCAGGTAGAGCCGGTACCGCCCGGTGGCGGGCGTGGTCACCCAGAACGTCGGCGTACCGTCCACCAGTTCCGGCTCGGGGTGGACGTGCAGGTAGCCGAGATCCCCCTCGCGCAGCGCGACGAGGTGCCCGTACGCGCCGAGGTGCCGCTCCAGGGCCGCCGCACCGCCGTCGGACGCGGTGAACCGGAAGGTGAGCGGCGCCGACACGCCGGCCGCCGGATCGCCCCGGCGGGCGACGGTGAACCCGTCGACCGTCGCGGAGGTGGCCGCCGCCGGGAGCCGCCGGGGGGCGTACCCGCCGGGCACGACCAGGTCCACCCCGAGCGTGGCGGCCGTCTGCCGACCGTCGTCGGCCAGGGCGGTGAAGTCCGCGTACGCCCGCCACACGCCGGGCTCCGCCAGGGTCAGCGGCACCGACCAGGTGCCGTCGGCCGCCATGGTCGGGTGCAGGTGCTGGTAGCCGGTCAGGTCGCGGCGGACCACGATGAGGTGCATCGGCTTGTCGTGCACGACGGCGAACCGGGTGACCGGCCGACGCTGCGCGTCCCGCACCTGGAACCGCAGCTCGCCCGGCCGTCCGGGGGCGAACTCCACGCCGGCCGGTGCCAGCGTGTAACCCGCCGAGCTGACCGAAAGTCCCCGCGTCTCCGCCGCCACGCCCTGGTCGCCACCGTGCTCGTGGGCGCCGGTGCCGGCCGGGTGGCTGTGGTCGCCCGGGACGCTCGCCGCGCCGGCGGCGGTCGACGGGCCACCGTTGATCCGGCCGAGGCCGAAACCGAGCAGGACGGCGAGCACCAGCCCGCCGACGACCAGCGCCAGACGCAGGGTGCTCCGGTCCGGCACGGCGGAGACCTGGTCAGCGGGCTGCCGGTCGGTCATGGCCTCCACGCTACCGGCGAACCCGGGTGCTCCGGCCCGGCGGCGCCGCGGCGTGGCGACCGTCGCAGTCCGGCCCGGCCGGGAACTTTCCCGCCCCGCCGGACGACGGAACGGGCAGCTCGGCCGGAACGCCGCCGGCCCGCTCAGCCCGCGACCGCGAGGGCGAGCGGCAGCACGTCCGGCGCACCGGCCCGGCGCAGTTCCCGGGCGACCATCGTCATGGTCCAACCCGAGTCGACCAGGTCGTCGACGAGCAGCACCGGCCCGGCCAGCCCGCCGAGGGCATCGGCGACCTCGTCGGGCACGGTGAAGGCGCCGTGCAGCGCGCGTACCCGCTGGGCGCTGTTGCCCCGCGCGCCCCCGGCGCCGGACGGGCCCACCGGGGTCACGTGACCGAGCAGGGGCAGCCGACCGACCGTGGCGATGCGCTCGGCCAGCGACCCGACCAGCCGGGGCCGACGCCGCGACCCGACCGCCACCACGCCGACGGGACGACGCGGCCATGGGTCGTCGCCGTGCGCCCACGCCTTCAGCACCTCGACCACGGCGGCGGCCACGTCGTCGGGCACGGGCGCGTCCGCCGCCTCCGGCCCGACCAGGGTGCGCAGCCGCCCACCCCAGCCGAGGTCCGACAGGCGGCCCACCGCCCGCCCGGGCAGCGCCTGCTCCGTCGGGGGGATGCGGCCCTTCAGGGGTACCCCGACCGCGTCCAACCCGGTCGGCCACAGCTTCTTGGGCGCGACCTCCACACCGGGCCGCCCCAGGAAGGTCTGCGCGGCGGTCAGCGCGGCCTCGGACACCTCGGCCGGGAAGAGCGGGCCGGCGCAGCGGTCGCACCGCCCGCAGTCGGCCGCCCCGGTGTCGTCCAGGCACTCGCGCAGGTAACGCAGCCGGCAGCCGGGCGTGGTCGCGTACTCCCGCATGGCCTGCTGCTCGGCGGTGCGCGCGGCGGCGACGCGGCGCAACCGGACCTCGTCGTAGGCCCACGGCTCGCCGGTGGCGAGCCACCCACCGCGCACCCGGCGGACCGCGCCGTCCACGTCGAGGACCTTGAGCATCAGCTCCAGCCGGGCGCGGCGCAGGTCGACGATCGGTTCGAGGGCCTGGGTGGAGAGCGGCCGATCGGTGTGCAGGGCGGCGAGCACGGCCCGGACCTGCTCCTCCGGCGGGAAGGCCAGCGAGGCGAAGTAGCGCCAGATCGCCGCGTCCTCGGCGCCCGGCAGGAGCAGCACCTCGGCGTGGGCGACGGCGCGACCGGCGCGGCCGACCTGCTGGTAGTACGCGATCGGCGACGGCGGCGCGCCCAGGTGCACCACGAAGCCGAGGTCGGGCTTGTCGAAGCCCATCCCCAGCGCGCTCGTCGCGACCAGTGCCTTGATCTTGTTGTCCAGCAGGTCCTGCTCGGCGGCGCGGCGGTCGGCGTCCTCGGCCTGCCCCGTGTACGACGCGACCGGGTAGCCCCGCGAACGGAGGAACTCGGTGGCCTCCCCCGCCGCGGCCACGGTGAGCGTGTAGACGATCCCGGAGCCGGGCAGCTCGTCGAGGTGGTCGGCGAGCCAGGCCAGCCGGTGCGCCGGGCTCGGCAGGTCGAGCACGCCCAGCCGCAGGGACTCCCGGTCCAGGCTGCCACGCAGCACGAGGGCGTCGCCCAGCTGCTCGGCGACGTCCTGGGTGACCCGGGCGTTCGCGGTGGCCGTCGTGGCCAGCACCGGCGTGTCCTCCGGCAGGTTGCCGAGGAAGGTACGCAGCCGGCGGTAGTCCGGCCGGAAGTCGTGCCCCCAGTCGGAGACGCAGTGTGCCTCGTCGACCACCAGCAGACCGGTGGTGGCGGCGAGCTTCGGCAGCACCGTGTCCCGGAAGTCCGGGTTGTTCAGCCGCTCCGGGGAGATCAGCAGCACGTCCACCGCACCGGCGTGGATCTCGGTGGTGATCTCGTCCCACTCGTCCAGGTTGGCGGAGTTGATCGTGCGGGCGCGGATGCCCGCCCGGGCAGCCGACTCCACCTGGTTGCGCATCAGCGCCAGCAGCGGCGACACGATCACCGTCGGACCGACCGGCCCGGCGTCCGGCGCCGGGCCGGCTACGTCGCGGTCGCGCAGCAGCGCGGTGGCGACGAAGTAGACCGCGGACTTGCCCCAACCGGTGCGCTGGACGCAGAGCACCCGGCGCCGGTCGACCACCAGCGCCTCGATCGCCCGCCACTGGTCCTCGCGGAGCCGGGCGTGCTCGCCGGCCAACCGCCGCAGCACCGCCTCGGCCCGCTCCCGTACCGCCGTCCGATCCACACCCATCCGGCATTTCTACCAGCGCCGGACGACACCGGCGGTGTTCCCCTCCCGACACCCGCCGGGGCCCCGATCGGCAGTGCACGGCGGTCGGACGGCAGCATGACGGTGTGCTCGTGTCAGGATCGGCCTCGGCATCAAGCCCCGTGAGAGAGAGACAAGCGACATGACGCAGCGAATCGGCACCGCTGGACTGCTCCGGCGGGTCGCCGCCGGCGCGACCGCCGTGCTGGCAGCCACCACCCTGCTGGCCGGGTGCAGCGGCGACACGGGCGGGACGTCCGCGCCGTCCAAGAGCCCGGACCCGAAGACGGACCTGCTGGCCGCCGTGCCGGACGAGAAGGACCCGGCGTTCCGGTTCAGCGGCACGGACGAGACGGGCTCCGCCGTCTCCGGGCTGGTCGACCCGGCCGCGAAGGGCACCGAGCTGACCGTGATCGAGAAGGACGCGGAGGCGGGCTTCACCATGAAGCTGTCGTTCCGGGTCGTCGAGGAGCGCTCCTTCATGAAGGTCGACTTCGACGGTGCCGACGAGCTGGCCGCCCTGCTCAAGCTGCCGAAAAAGTGGATGGAGCTGGACGAGACCAAGATCGAGGACCCGGAGGGCGTGCCCGGGTACGAGGGCGCCGACCCGGGCAACACCGGCGTCATCCTGCGCGTCGCCGACGGCGTCGCGAAGCAGGCGGACGGGTCGTACACCGGCACGGTCGACCTGACCGGCGACCCGGCCGTGGCCGAGGCGATGGAGGGCCTGGACCTCGCCGCCCTCGCCGACAAGGCCAAGGCGGTGCCGTTCACCGCCACGGTCGGGCCGGACGGGAACCTGGCCACGCTCACCCTGGACATCCCGGCGGCGGGCAAGAAGAAGGCCGCGAAGTACGCCGTCAAGTACTACGACTTCGGCACGGCCCCGAAGATCACCGCGCCGACCGGCGACGACGTGCAGGCCGCACCGGCTTCGGCGTACGAGATGTTGAACGGCTGACGCACGACGCACAGCGACGGAGCCGCGGCCACACGGGGCGCCGCGGCTCTCGCCCCCGGTGCCCCCCACCCCGCCCCGCCCCCCGCCCCCCACGCCGAACCCGTCGATCATGAGGTTGGCGGGGCGACACGCCGGTGTGCCGCCCCGCCAACCTCATGATCGACGCGGGTCAGCGCTCCCGGGGGCGGGTGCGGAGGGAGTTGCGGAGCAGGGTCAGGCGGGGGGCCAGGCTGGCCAGGCCGCCGGGGAAGAAGTACACGGCCAGGATGAACACCGTGCCGAGCACGAACAGCGGCTGGGACAGCGGGCGGCTGAGGAACGCCGGCAGGGCGTCCACCGCGTCGCTGGTGCCGAAGGCGACCAGCCGGTGGTCCAGGTACATGTAGAGGATGCCCCCGATGACCGGCCCCCAGCGGGTGCCGGGGCCGCCGAGCACCACCATGACCAGCAGCGACAGCGTCAGCTCACTGGACGTGATGTGCGGCGAGGCGCCGCCGACGATCAGGCAGTAGACCACGCCGCCGGCCGCCGCGAGCCCGCCGGCCAGGGTGAACGCCACCAGCTTGAACCGGTACGGGTCCAGCCCCAGCACCCCGATCCGCCGCTCGTCGTCCCGCAGGCCGGCGAGCACCCGGCCGGTCGGCGAACCGGACACCCGGTGCACCACGAAGACCACCACGACCAGGTACGCCAGGGCCAGCCAGTAGAGGTTGACGGTGTTGGTGACGCCGACCAGCCCCTCCGGCAGCCCGGACACGTCCAGCGGCAGGCCCTCCTCGCCGCCGGTGAGCCCGCCGAAGTCGCGGGCCACCAGGATCGCGCCGACCTGGGCGAAGGCGAGGGTCACCATGGCGAAGGCGATCCCGACCGTACGCAACGCCACCGCGCCGAGCAGGGCGGCGAGGATCGTCCCGCCGGTGATGGTGAACAGCGCCGCCTGCCACAGCGGGAGCCCGGCCCGGGTGACGAGGATGTCCGTGCCGTACACCCCGGCGGCGAAGTAGAGCGCGTGCCCGAAGGAGAGCATGCCGGTCCGCCCGAACAGCAGGTCGTAGCCGGCGGCCAGCCCGCCGAACACCAGGCAGACGGCGAGCAGTTGCAGGGTGCCGGGCGAGTTCAGCGGACCCTCGAAGATGCCCGGCAGCTCCAGCTTCGAGTACGGCAGGGCCAGCGCCACCAGCAGCGGGATCAGGGGCAGGAACGGGCGCACCCGTCCCCACCGGTCTCCGGGGGTCAACTCGGCAGGCACCGCCGCCGGGGGCGCGGGAACCTCGGGACTCTTGACCTCGGTCATGCCGTTGCCACCTTTCCGGCGATGCCCTGCGGGCGCAGCAGCAGCACCACGGCGAGCAGCCCGACCACGCAGACGTCGCCCAGCCCGGAGGTGCCGTAGTAGTTGACGAACTGTTGCAGCAGCCCGACGGCGACGGCCGCGTACGCGGAACCGACGACCGACCCCATCCCGCCGATGACCACCACGATGAAGGCGAAGATCAGCAGGGAGCCGCCCTGGCCCGGCGAGACGGTGCCGAAGTAGACGCTGCCGAGCGCACCGGCCAGCGCCGCGGCGGCCCCGCCGATCGCGAAGACCAGGGTGAACGCCTTGCGCACGTCGATGCCGAGCGCGGTCACCATCTCCCGGTTCTCCACCCCGGCCCGGATCACCAGGCCGTAGCGGGTCCACCGGAGGAACGCGAGGATCGCGCCGAGCACCACCACCGCCGCGATGATCAGCAGCAGGCCGCCGTTGGGGACGTTCGCCCCGAGGACCGAGGTGACCTGGCGGGTCCACTCGGGCCGCGGGAAGGTGCGCGCGTCGGCGCCCCAGGTGGCCTGGAGCAGTGCCACGCCGGCCAGCGAGAGACCGACGGTGACCAGCACCTGCTCGATGGTGCGGGAGTACAGCGGCCGGATCAGCACCAGCTCGACGAGCACCGCGACCAACGTTCCGGCGGCGACGCCGAAGGCGACCGCGACCACGAAGCCGAACCCGTCCGGCCCGGCACCGGGCAGGTTGCCCGCCGCCCACCACGTCGCGTACGCGCCGACGCCGAGGAAGAGGCCGTGCGCGAAGTTCAGCACGTCGGCGAGGCCGAAGACCAGGGAGAGTCCGGAGGCGACCAGGAAGTAGAGCGCCGCCAGGCCGAGCCCGGTCAACGTCAGGAGAACGATCGTGTCCATCTAGTGATGCACCTCCGCCGAACCGACACCGAGCAGGGACTTGGTCAGGCCCGTCTCCAGCAGCAACTCCTGCGCGTTCCCGGTCCAGGCCACCTGCCCGGAGGAGAGCACCACGGCGTCGCGGGCGAGCCGCCGGACCACCGCCAGGTTCTGCTCGACCAGCAGCACCGGGACGGACTCGGCGACCCGTTCCAGCACCTCGGCCACCTCGGTCACCACCTTCGGCGCGAGGCCCTTGGTCGGCTCGTCGACCAGCAGCAGCCGGTTGTCGTTGAGCAGCACCCGGCCGATGGCGAGCATCTGCTGCTGCCCACCGGAGAGCGAGCCGGCCCGTTGCCGTCCGCGCCGGTCCAGCTCCGGGAAGAGCGCGAAGACCCGGTCGTACGCGGGGGTGGTGCCCCGCCGCTCGGCGAGCCGCAGGTTCTCCGCGACGGTGAGGCCGGCGAAGACGCAACGGTCCTCGGGCACGTAGCCCAGCCCACCGCGGACCAGCCGGTGGGTGGGGCGCGCGAGGAGGCTCTGCGCGCCCATCCGGACGGCGCCGCGCACCTCGCCGTTGCGGGGGGTGAGCCCGACGATCGCCCGCAGGGTGGTCGTCTTGCCGACGCCGTTGCGGCCGAGCAGCACGGTGACGCCGGTCGGCGCGACCGTGAAGGACACCCCCTGGAGGATGTGCAGCCCGGCGATGCGGACCGACAGGTCCTCCACACTGAGTACCGGCTCAGTCATAGCGATTCCCCCAGGTAGGCCTCTTGCACCGTCGGGTTGGCCATCACCGTCTCCGGGGTGTCGCAGGCGAGCAGGGCACCGTGGTGCATCACGGCGATCCGGTCGGCCAGTTCGAGGATCACGTCCATGTGGTGTTCGACCATGAGCACGGACCGGCCGCTGTCGCCGGTCAGCGAGCGGATCACCTGCACCAGCTCGGGCACGTCCTCGGCGCTGACCCCGGCCATCGGCTCGTCGAGCAGCATGACCCGGGGTTCGCCGGCGAGCAGCAGGGCGATCTCCAGCTTGCGCTTCTCGCCGTGGGCGAGGGTGCCGGCGAGCGCCGTACCCCGGTGGGTGAGGCCGACCCGGTCGAGCGCCGCGTCGGCGGCGGCGGCGACCTCCCGGTCGGCCGCCGCCCGCCGCCACAGCTTCATCGAACCCCCGCGGTACGCCTGCACGGCGAGCCGGACGTTCTCCCGCACGCTGAGCGAGCCGAAGACCGAGGACGCCTGGAAGGTACGACCCAGCCCGAGGCGGGCCCGCCGGTGCGGCGGGAGGGCACTGATGTCCTGCCCGTCGAGGGTGATCCGACCTTCCGTGGCCCGGCGCAGGCCGGTGATCAGGTTGAACAGTGAGGTCTTGCCGGCGCCGTTGGGCCCGATGACGCCGAGGAACTCCCCGGGCGCCAGGTCGAGGTAGACGCTGTCGACGATGGCGACCTCACCGATCCGCCAGGTCAGACCGCGGGTGGTGAGCATTCTGCGTCAGCCCTTCATCGCCACGGCCGGCGGCGCCGTCTCGTCGCTGGTCAGGCTCTTCTGCGCGCTGGCCGTGAAGGCCTGGCCGCTACCGGTGAGCTTGGCCTGGAACATCGGCTGGAGCAGGGCGTGGTCCTCCTTGCGGATGGTCATCTTGCCCTTGATCCCGTCGAAGCTCCAGCCCTCCAGGGCGGTGATCATCTTGTCCACGTCGTCGCCGCCCTCCTGGGCCGCACGCACGACCATCTGCGCCGCGGCGAACCCGTCCGGGTGGAACAGGTCGAGCGTCCCGCCGGGGATCTTGGCCTTGGCGGCCTTGGCGGCCTCGGTGTCGCTGGCTCCGTCGAAGTAGTGCGACAGGAAAGAGATCTTGCTGCCGGCGGCGCCGAAGGTGGGCCACGAGGCGCGGATGTCGAGCCCGGTGACGACCGTGGTCGAGGACAGTACGCCCTGCTGGTCGAGGGTCTGCCACATGGCCGGGGCGGTGGTGCCGGCCCACGCCACGAAGAGCAGGTCCGGCTTGGCGGCCTTGATCTGGCTCGCGAACGGGGTGAACTCGGTGGCGCTCGCCGGAGCCCGGACGCTGGTGACGGTCGCGCCGGCACCGCCGATGACGTTCTTGACGGCCGCCTCGTTGGCGTCGCCGAAGGCACCGTCCTGGGCGAACACCACGACCTTCTTGCCCGCCGGGTCGCCGATGAACGACCTGGCGGTCACCACGTCCTGGTACGACTGCCGGCCGGAGCGGAACGTGTACTTGTTCGCGCCGGTCACGCCGTCGGTGGCGGCCGGACCGGAGATGAAGAGGACCTTGTTCTGGGCGGCGATCGGGGCGACCTGGAGGGCCACGCCGGACGACGTCGAGCCGGCGATGATCTTGTGCCCCTTGCCGATCAGGTCCTTGGCCGCGGAGACGGCCTTCGCCGGGTCACCGGCGTCGTCGACCTCGGTCAGCTCGATGGCCCGCTCGCCCACCTTGTTGGTGCCCTTGGTGGCGTAGTCGAGGCCGGCCTTGAACCCCTCGATGTACTGCTTGCCGTAACTGGCCAGCGCTCCCGACTGGGAGTACACCAGGCCAACCTTGACCGGTGCGGCGCTGTCGCCGCCGCCGGAGGCGGTTTCCTGCGGGCTGCCACAGGCCGTGGCGGCGAGCGCCGCGGCCATCATCGTGGCGGCGGAGAGGAACACCCGCCGCGTCGTCCGGACCGTCATTGCGACTCCACGTGAGGACTCGGAGGAAGGGGAACTCATTGTCGGCTCACGCTAGAAGTGACGTCACCCACGGGCTATGTGGCGGAAACACACAAGTAACAGGAGCGGGGTGGCGCACGGTTACAGCGGCCCGCGCCGGGCAGTGACGGCGTACGGAGGCGATGGCCCTCGTCGCCACCGCCAACCCCGGCCGTGTGTCGCCCCCCGCCACCAGTGCACCACCCGTCGCCGGTCTACGGTCCGCGCCGCGCCACCCGTCACGCCTTCACGCCGCCGCCCTCCGTCCGTGCGCGACGGGTGGAACACCATTGCTGTCTCCGGCGGGCGGTGACGTACATGGTGTTCCACTCGACCGCGTCGGCGGGACGCACGCGCCGTCGCGGTCGGCCGGAAGCGGACACCACAGGCTCCCACCGAGACGGTGCCGGGCGCGAGTCGGGGCGCCCCCCCCGCCCCGGGGGGGGGGGGGGCGGGCGGGGGGGGGGCGGGGGGGGGGGGCCCCCCCCCCGGGGCCGGGGGGGGGGGGCCCGACGGGCGGGCCAGGTGGTCAGCGGCGGGGCAGGCCCGCACGGGCGGCGACGGCGGTGTCCGGGTGGTCGGTGAAGACACCGTCCAGGCCCAGGCCGTAGAACAGTTCGTACTCGGCCTGGATGTCGCCGCGGGCGACCGGGTCGGTGCCGATCCGGAAGTCGGCCGGCAGGAACTGGTTCTCCGCCCGGAAGGTCCAGGCGTGGACGATCAGGTGCTCGGCGTGCGCGTCCCGCACCAGGGTGGTGGGGGCGAGCAGCCGGCCGGTGGCGTCCCGGGGCACGATCAGGTTCTTGTTCGCCCCGATCCCGTCGGCGTACGTGGCGATCCACGCCAGGCCGGCCGGCTTCGCCAGGTCGGCGTAGGTGCGGGTGTCACCGGCGACGGCGAAGTCGTACGGGCGGCCTGCCGCGTCGAGCAGCTGGGCCAGCTTGACGTCGACGACGCGGTTCAGCTCACGCAGGTTCGCCGTCTCGAAGGACTGGATGATCACCGGTGAGTTGCGGTGGGTCAGCTTGTTGCGCCGCAGCACCTCGACCAGGGGCTTCTCCAGCGGCAGGCCGATGGAGGCGAAGTACGTCGGGTGCTTGGTCTCCGGGTAGACACCGATCACCCGTCCGCGCGCCCGACCCTCGGCCCGGGCAAGGTCGATGACCTCCTGGAGGGTGGGCACCTCGAACCGGCCGTCGAAGGCGGTGTTGGCGACCCGCACCTGCGGCAGCCGCTCCTTGGCGCGCAGCGTCTTCAGCTCGGTCAGGGTGAAGTCCTCGGTGAACCAGCCGGTGACGGACACCCCGTCGATGGTCTTCGTGGTCCTCCGGGCGGCGTACTCGGGGCGGGCCGCGACATCGGTCGTACCGCTGATCTCGTTCTCGTGCCGGGCGACCAGGACGCCGTCGCGGGTGGCGACCAGGTCCGGCTCGATGTAGTCGGCGCCCTGGCGGATCGCCAGCCGGTACGCCTCCAGCGTGTGCTCCGGCCGGTACCCGCTGGCGCCACGGTGACCGATGACGATCGGGCGGTGGGTGGCGCGGTCGCGGTCGGCGTGCTCGGGCCGGTCGTCGCGGGCCGCGGCCGCGGTCGGCACGGCCACCGCCGCCGCCAGCAGCGCGCCGGCCACACCGAGCACGGAAAGGGTACGTCGCAAGGCCGTCTCCTGTCGTCGAGGGGATCGACGACAGCAGACCCTCGTTCCCTGGCCGGCAGTTGGTCGGGGTCTGGCGACCGGGTGAACACTTGCGGGGTGCCGGCGGACCGGTCGCGACGGACCGGGCTGGCAGCGGGCGTCGTCGCCGTTTCCGCACCACGGCTGGGGCGGAAAAGGAAGATTGTCTGGTGCGCCGGCTTCTTCGTCACCCAGTACGGCTGGTGCCGCTCGCCTTCCTGGTGCTGATCCTGCTCGGCACCGGGCTGCTGATGCTCCGTCCGGCGACCATCGTCTACGAGCGCACACCGTTCGCCACCGCGCTGTTCACCGCCACGTCGGCGGTCTCCGTCACGGGCATGGCCGTCAACGACACCCCGAACTACTGGTCCGGTTCCGGGCTGGCGCTGATCACCGTCCTCACGCAGATCGGCGGCCTGGGAATCCTCGCCGGCGCCGCGCTGGTCGTCCTCGCGGTGTCCCGCCGGCTCGGGCTGCGCAACCGGCTGCTGGTGCAGGCCGAGACCGCCGAGTACGGGGTCGGCGACGTGCGGAGGCTGCTGCTGCGCATCGTGACGACCGTCCTGGCGTGCGAGGCGGTGATGACGCTGGTCGTCGCGGGTCGCCTGTCGCTGGCCTACGACTACCCGGTGGGCCGGGCGCTGTGGTCCGGCGCCTTCCACTCCGTGCAGGCCTTCAACAACGGCGGCTTCTCGCTCTACACCGACGGCCTGCTGGCCTTCTCCCTGGATCCCTGGGTCTCGTTGCCACTGGCCGTCGGTGCCATCGTCGGCGGCCTCGGCTTCCCCGCCCTGTTCGAGGCCGTGCGGGAGTGGCGGCGACCCCGCCGCTGGGCCGTGGCCACGAAGCTGACCATCTGGGGCAGCGTCGTGCTGCTCGTGATCGGCTTCGCCGCCCTGCTCGCCGCCGAGTGGACCAACGTCAGGACCATCGGCCAGTACGACGTCCGGGGCAAGATCCTGGCCTCGTTCACCCAGGTCGCGCTGAGCCGTACCGGCGGGTTCGCGGTGCTGCCCACCGCGTCGCTGAGCGAGGAGAGCTTCCCGCTGCTCACCGGTCTGATGTTCATCGGCGGCGGCAGCGCCAGCACCGCCGGCGGAGTCAAGGTCTCCACGTTCTTCCTGCTCGCCTTCGTCATCTGGGCGGAGCTGCGCGGTGAGCCGGACGTGCGGATCGGGGACCGCCGGGTGGCCACCGCGAGTCAGCGGCAGGCGATCACGATCGCCCTGCTCAGCGTCGCGTTCGTGGCCGCCGGCACGACCGCCCTGATCGTGCTCACCGAGGGCGTCCTGTTCAACCAGGCGCTGTTCGAGGCGACCTCGGCGTTCAGCACCACCGGCCTGTCCGTCGGGATCGCCCAGTCGCTCTCCGACGGCGGCCAGTACCTGCTCACCCTTCTGATGTACATCGGCCGGATCGGGCCGCTGACCCTCGGCTCCGCGATCGCGTTGAACACCCGACGGTCGCGGTACCGATACCCGGAGGAGCAACCCATTGTCGGCTAGAGGAACGAACTCCGGCGCCGTCCTGGTGATCGGCCTGGGACGGTTCGGCCACCACCTGGCCGGCGCGCTGGCCGCGCAGGGCCACGAGGTGCTGGCCGTCGACCGCAACGCGGAGCGGGTGCAGAGGTGGGCGGACCGGCTGGACCGGGTGGTGCAGGCCGACGCCACCGAGGAGGGGGTCCTGCGCCAGATCGGTGTGGCCGATCTGCAGCGGGCGGTGGTGGCCATCGGGGCCTCGGTCGAGGCGAGCGTCTTGAGCGTCCTGGCCCTGGTCGAGCTGGGGGTGCCGCAGATCTGGGCGCGGGCCACCTCGGCGAAGCACGCCAAGATCCTCGGGTCGGTCGGCGCGCACCACGTCATCTTCCCCGAGGCCGAGACCGGTGAACGGGTGGCCCACCTGATCGTCAGCCGCATGCTGGACTTCATCGAGTTCGGCGACGACTTCGCCATCGCGAAGATACCCACCCCGAAGGGCCTGACCGGACGTTCGCTGCGCGAACTGGCCCCGGTCGAGCACTACGGGGTGCGGGTGGTGGGCGTGAAGGACCCCGGGGAACGATTCCGGTACGCCACCGACGACCGGGTTCTCGTGCCGGGCAGTGTGCTCATCGTCGAGGGCAGCATCGACCAGGTGCAGCGCTTCGCCGCCCTGACCTGACCCGCGTCACTTTCCCTTGCCCTGGCCTCCCCGGCCGCCGTTGCCCGGCTTCACGCTTTTCCCTTACCACCGCCCTTGCCCTTGCCGGCGTTCTCCGACCTGCCGCTCTTCGTGCCGTCGCGGGAGCCGCTTTCGTCACGGCCGGACGAGGTCGTCGTCTTCCTGGGCGGCGCCTTCCGCACCGAAGGCTTCGGCGCCGGGGCGGTGCTGGGGACCGATCCGGCGACGCCCGAGACCTGCACCGCGCAGACCTGGTCGCCCACGCGGAACTCCACCGGCAGTGGGTTGGCCCCGGTGTACCGGCCCGCGAGGGAGACCTTCTCGGTGACTCCCGGCGCCAGGGCGGCCCGCTGGGGCGCCGGCTCGACCTGCACCGTCGAGCCCTGCTGACGTACCGTCGCCGGCTCGGCCTTCGTCACCGTCTGCTGCCCGGGGAAGGTGAAGCTCATCCGCCAGTCGCGCAGCTCGGAGCCGCCGGTGTTGGTCAGGGCCACCTCGGCGGCGAAGTCCTTCCCCGAGTCGGCGCGCAGGGCGTACGCGACCTGGCAGGAAGGCTTCTTGTCGGCGCCCATCCGCGCCTCGGTGGGCTGGTCGACACCGCCACTGGCCGAGCTGCCGGAGGTCACCCCCCACATCGCCGCCGTCACCGCCACGAGGCCACCGGCGGCCACGAGCGCCTCGGCCCTTCGGCGCCGGCGGGTCGACCGGCGGTTCCGGGCGACGGAGAAGGGCAGCGCGTCGGTGGCCACCGACCAGGGCAGGATCGTCGTGCCGGCGTTCGCCAGCTCGACCGAATGGTCACCGACCGGGGCCGGGGACACCGGCACGGCGGGGATCATGCCGGCCGCCTCGGCGAGCGTACGGGCCACCTCGGCCGTGGTCGGCCGGTCCGCCGGCCGCTTGGCCAGGCACCGGTGCGCCAGGTCGCGCACCTCGTCCGGGAGCCCGGTCACCGGTGACATCGGATCGGGGTCGGTGTACATGTGCGCACGCAGCATCTGGGTGGTCGTGTCGGCCTGCCAGGGCAGCCGGCCAGTGAGCATCCGGTAGAGCAGCAGGCCCATCGCGTACACGTCGGTGGCCGGCGAGACCTCGCCGTTGTCGAGCCGCTCCGGGGCGAGGTACGCGGGCGTGCCGAGCAACGCGCCGTCCGGGCCCTTCTCCTTCTCCCCCACCAGCGCCGAGATGCCGAAGTCGACCACCTTGACCCCGGTGGCCGTGATCATGACGTTGCCCGGGGTCACGTCGCGGTGCACCACACCACGCGCGTGCGCGGTGGCCAGCGCCGAGGCGACCTCCGCACCGATGGACACGGCCTCCCGCCAGGGCAGCCTGCCCCGGCGCAGCCGGCCGTTCAGCGACTCGCCGTCGACCAGCTCCATGACGACGTACGGCACGGTCAGCTCACCCTGCACGGACTCGCCGTAGTCGTACACGTTGGTGATGTTGGGGTGACAGAGCCGGGCGGCGGCCTGGGCCTCCACCCGGATCCGGTGCCGGAACGCCCGGTCGCTGGCCAGCCGGGACGCGAGCACCTTGACCGCCACCTGGCGGCCGAGCACCTCGTCGTAGCCGCGCCACACCACGGACATGCCGCCGGCACCGAGCTGTTCGATCAGCCGGTACCGCTCCCCGAGCAACTGCGCGCCGTCACGGACTCCTCCACCCATGGGAGTCGTTGTTGCCCGGGACCGTCCCGGCTACACCTGGAAGGTCGGAATCGGTCAGCGATGTCACCCGATCAGGCGGTGGCGAGCAGCTGGTCCACCGGGGCGTAGTCGTCGGTCAGCACCAGCGCCTCGCCGACGAAGTCGTCCAGGGCGGCCCCG
The DNA here is from genome assembly GCF_044465805.1 of Micromonospora sp. NPDC049497. Classification (NCBI taxonomy): domain Bacteria; kingdom Bacillati; phylum Actinomycetota; class Actinomycetes; order Micromonosporales; family Micromonosporaceae; genus Micromonospora; species Micromonospora sp. NPDC049497. The sequence continues at coordinate 35,604 of NZ_JBITMC010000021.1, forward strand.
GACAGCAGGGCCGCCGTCGGGTCGGCCCGGGTCAGGCGGGCCTGGATCGCCGGCAGCGGCAACGGGGCGTCGGAGGCGACGATGAGGAAGTTCGCGCCGTCCTCCCCGGCCAGCGCGGCCGCCGGGGCGATCAGCGCGAGGTGCCCGAACTCGGCGGCGACGGTGGCCAGCTCGCTGCGGATGAAGCGCAGCGGCGGGTAGTCGATGACGTTCTGCACGTAGACGCCGCCGGGCCGGGTCACCCGGCGGATCTCCGCCGCCATCTCCCGGGTGGCGAGGTGCCAGGGCACCACCAGGTGGCCGAACGCGTCACCCACCACGAGGTCACGGCTGTCCGTGCCCTCCCCCGCGACCAGCATCCGGGCGTCGCCCACCACCGCCCGCAGGTCCGGTCCCTGGCGTACGCCGAGCTTCCGCTCGCCCAGCTCGACGAGCCCGCCGTCGATCTCGAACACCACGTTGTCGGTGCCCGGCCGGGTGGCGGTCAGGTAACGGGGCACGGTGAACCCGCCACCGCCGAGGTGCAGCGCGTCCAGCCGGCGACCGGCCGGGGCGGCCACGTCGGCCACCGCCCCGATCCACTTCGTGTACGCGTACTCCAGGTACGTCGGGTCGGCCAGGTCCACGTACGAGTGCTGGGCCGAGTTGAGCAGCAGCGTACGTCCGGTGTCGCGGTTGGGGTCCGACGTCACCCGGGCGCAGTGGTAGGCCGTCTCGATGTCGCACGGGGTCGGCGCGACCGTGGTCAGGCCGGCGCCGACCAGACCGAGCACCGCCAGGGCGGCCTTGGCACGGGCCGGTCCGGGCAGCTCGGTGCGGTCCTGCCGGCGCAGCCACACGCCGAGGGCGATCCCGCTGACCCCGAGGGACACCGCCAGACCGAGCAGGATCACCGTGCTGGGCAGCGCCGCGACCAGGACGAACCCGGTGACCAGGGTGGCCGTGACCGCGCCGAGCGTGCCGATCGAGGAGAGCCGACCGACGACCTGGCCGGTGCGGCGCAGGTCGGCGAGCTGGAGCTTGACCACCAGCGGGGTGACCGCCGCCAGCAGCATCGCCGGCACGAACACGGCCAGAGCGACGAGCAGCAGGATGGCGCTGGCCGCGCCACCGCGCAGCACCTCACCGGCGTACCGCACGACCGGCAGGGTCACCGCGGTGGCGATGCCGGCCAGCACCAGGGCCGGAGCGATGAGGGTGCGCGGGTCGCGGCGGTCGGCCAGCCAGCCGCCCGACCACGCGCCGTACGCGATGGCGGCCAGCGCGATGCCGATCACCGAACTGGTCACCTGGAGGGTCACCCCGACGTACGGGCCGACCAGCCGCAGCGCGGCGGTCTCCAGCACCAGGACGGCGCCGCTGGCGAAGAAGACCAGGAACGCGGCGAGGCCGTTGGGCAGCGCCCGGGAGGGCACCGGCAGGTGCCCCGCCGGCGGGACCGTGACGTCGGAGGTTGGGGAGCTCACCCGCGCGATGGTACGCAGTGAACCTGGGGCCCCGGGTCAGTACATCGAGAGATGAACATGGTTCGTGTGGTCCGCCGCCGGGCTGCCACTGCCGCCGTACGACCGCCAGCCGGTGCCGGGATGCCAGATCTGCCGGTACCAGATCACGTACAACACTCCCAGTCGGCCGGCGTTGCGCACGTGCCAGGCGGCCAGGGCGTCACCGTACGCCTTGTCCCCACCGGTGGCGGTCCGGTCCTCGAACCCACCGGCGGCGGCCGAGAAGTCGCAGGCCCGGCCCTTGGGGTGCTCGCCGGAGCCGCCGCTCCGGTAGCAGGAGACGTAGCGCTTGTAACCGGCGGCCTGGGTCTGCTGGAGGGCGTTCAGGGTGCGCGGCGTGATGCAGCCGGAGGTCGTCGGGTCGTTCACCGAGCAGGACTCCGACGGCCACGACCCGTCGGAGTTGCGCGGCGCCGGCCTCGCCGACGTGGAACTGCCGCCGCTGAAGCCGCCGCTGCTGCCGGAGCTGACCGCGGCGAGCGCCGCCTCGGCCTCCCGCTTCCGCTTGGCCATCACGAGCACCTGCTTCTGCTGCTCGCGGATCTCGCCGTCGATGGCGATCTTCGCCGCGCGGGCCTCCTCGCGGACGTCGGTCAGCTCCCGGATCTTCTTGCCGTCCCGCTGCGCCATCGTGTCCAGGTTCGCGGCCCGCTCCAGGAACGCCTCCGGTGAGGTGCTCTCCAGCAGCATCGCCGCCGCGCTCAGCCGCCCCAGCCGGTACGACTGCGCGGCCACCTCGCCCACCTGCTCGGTCAGGTCGACCAACCGGACCTCGACCGCGGCGAGCTGGCTGGTCAGCTCCTTCTGCCGACGCTTGGAGTTCGTCAGCTTCGCCTGGGCCTCGATGTGGGCCTTGGCGGTGGCCTCCAGCGTGTCCCGCAGCTTCTTCGAGCCACCCTCGTTCGGCTCCGCGTACGCCGGCACCGCCCCGACGCCGAGGAGCATCGCGATGGCGGCGAGGACAGCGATCAGCGGGCTGCGACGCCCGGAGGGCATGGTCGTACGCACGAGAGCATCCTTCCGTCGACCGCCGACCCCCCGGTGACCCCTGCGCGGCGGCGGCCCCCGTCGGGGCCGGTCGACGACCGGCCGGTGGAGACCGCGGGTCAGGATACCGGAACGGCCGCGTGTGACCAGGCCCGCGACCCTCTCCGACATCGAACGTCGACGGTGCGTCGTACCGGTGCTCACGCTCCGCCGAGCAACGCCTCCCGGACGTCCGCCCAGATCCGCTCGTTCGCGGCGACGAGCAGGCCGCGACCGTCGTCCGTCGGGTCGTAGTCGGTGCCGTCGAAGCGGCGCGCCACGCCGCCGGCCGCCCGCACCAGCGCCGTGCCGGGGGCGTGGTCCCACGGGAGGGTCCGCCAGAAGAGCACGAACTGCTGCGCGCCGGTGAGGATGTCCAGGTACTCCCGGCCCGCGCAGTGCTGGCCGGGGAGCAGCTCGCCCAGCCGTTCCCCGCCCGTCTCGACGCTGGCCCGCTCGCGCGGCGGCAGGAAACGCGTCATCGCCGCGCCCCGCAGCCCGCCGACCGCGGGCGCGGCGTCCGCCGCCGTCACCGCCCGGCCGTCGACGTACGTCCCCTCGCCCGTCCGCCCCACGGCCAGCGTCCCGGCGAGCGGGTCGTACACCCAGCCGGCCGTCGGCACGCCGTCGGTCAGCAGGGCCACCATCAACGCGAACGGCCGGCGCCCGGCGGCGAAGTTCGACGTGCCGTCGATCGGGTCGACCAACCAGACCTCGCCCGCCTCACGCAGGTGGCCCAGCAGCCCCGGATCCTCCGCGACCGCCTCCTCACCGACCACCACGGAGCCGGGGCGCATCCGCCGCAGGGTCGCGGAGATCAGCTCCTCGGCCTGCCGGTCGGCGACGGTGACGATCTCGCCGGGCGCCTTCTCCTCGACGTCGGCGTCGTCCAGCTTGCGGAACAGCGGGACCACGACCCGGTCGGCGGTCTCACGCAGCAGCCCGGCGACGTCGTCGAGCAGGGTGTCAGCCACGCGGGGGCAGCTTGACCACGCTGACGAAGAACTCGTCGATCTGCCGGACCACCGAGATGAACCGCTCGAAGTCCACCGGCTTCGTGACGTACGCGTTGGCGTGCAACTGGTAGCTGCGGAGGATGTCCTCGTCGGCCTGCGACGTGGTCAGCACGACCACCGGGATCCGGCAGAGCTGCTCGTCCTTCTTGATCTCCTTCAGCACCTCCCGCCCGTCGCGCCGGGGCAGGTTGAGGTCCAGCAGGATCAGGTCGGGTGTCACCGCGTCCGTGTAGGGCGCCTCGCGCCGCAGGTAGGCCAGCGCCTCGGTGCCGTCGGAGACGACGGTCAGCCGGTTGCGGAGCTTGTGCTCCTCGAAGGCCTCCTGGGTCATCAACACGTCACCCGGGTCGTCCTCGACCAGCAGGACCTCGATCGGGCTCTTGCCGTCCGCCGGCGCGGTCATCCCACCGTCTCCTTCATTGCACCCGTTCTACCGCCTACCGACGCCGCGTCGGGGCGTTCCGCGCTCTCGGGGCCCGCGGTGGCGCCCACGTCCTCCGCCTGCCCGTCGATCCCGGCGGGCTCGCCGGTGGCCGCCGTACCGTCCGCCGCCTCGGCCTGCGCCGCCGCCTCGGACTCCCGGGTCGCGGCCTCGACGTCCTCGGGCAGCGCGGGGAGGGTGAAGCGGATCGCGGTCCCCTCCTCGGTGCCGGTGTCCACCCAGACGTGGCCGCCGTGGTACTCCACGATCTTCTTCACGATGGCCAGGCCGATCCCGGTGCCCGGGTACGCGTCCTTCGCGTGCAACCGCTGGAAGATGACAAAGATCTTGTCGGCGAACTCCGGCTCGATCCCGATGCCGTTGTCCTGGCAGCTGATCTCCCACTCGTCGCCGACCAGCCGCGCCGAGACGTGCACCTTCGGCGGGACGTCCGGGCGGCGGAACTTGATCGAGTTGCTCACCAGGTTGGCGAGCAGGTTGGTCAGCAGCGGCTCCTCGCCGCGGATCACGGGCAGCTCGCCCCAGGTCAGCTCGGCGTCGGCGTACTGCAGGGCGGCCTCGGTCTGCCCGGCCACGTCACCCATCACCTTGTTCAGGTCGACCTCGGTGAAGCCGGTCGTGAGACGACCGATCCGGGAGAACGCCAGCAGGTCGTTGATCAGGCGCTGCATCCGCTGCGCGCCGTCCACGGCGAACGCGATGTACTGGTCGGCCCGCTCGTCGAGCTGGCCGGCGTACCGGCGCTGGAGCAGCTGGCAGAAGCTCGCCACCTTGCGCAGCGGCTCCTGGAGGTCGTGCGAGGCCACGTACGCGAACTGCTCCAGATCACGGTTGGACCGGGTCAGCTCCTCGGCCTGCTTCTGGAGCTGACTGTTGACCCACTCGATCCGCTCGCGCGCCTCGCGTACCTCGTCGAGGTCCTTGGCGATCTTGCGGCGCATCGCGTCGACGTCGTCGCTGAGGTGGATGAACTCGGGCGGACCCGACCCGGCGATCCGGTGCTGGTAGTCGCCCTCGGCCACCTCCCGGACCTGGGTGGCCAGGTCGGTCAGCGGGCGGATCACCATGCGGTCCAGGGAGAGCACCAGCGCGATGCCGGCGACCGCGACCACCGCGGCGGCGACGATCAGGAGGACGGCCAACTGGTTGCTGCTGCGCCGCACGTCGGCCGCGCTCCGCTCGCGGGTGGCCAGGATCTCCGCCTGCAGGTCGTCGGCCGCGGCGCGGACCTGGTCGAACTGCTCGCGGGCCCGGTCGGTGACGAGGGCCTGCCCGGCGTCCGGCCCGTCCTCGCCGGTCGCGGTGATCACCGGGACGGCGACCTTCTCCCGCCACTGCGCCGCCCGGGCCTCCACCCGGTCGAGGTCCTCGGCGATGGCCGGGTCGCCGTCCAGGAGCGCCCGCATCGAGGCGATCCGCTCGCGCTCCAGCTTCACGCCGTCGTCGTACGGGGTCAGGTCGGCCAGGTCCCCGCTGACCGCGTAACCACGGATCGCGGTCTCCTGGTCCAGCAGCGCGCTCAGCAGTTCCTGCGCCTGCACGCGCAGCGGCCCGGTCTTGTTGAGGATCGCGTCGATCTGGTTGCGGTTCTGCGCGGCGACGGCGGCGGCCGTGCCGGCCAGACCGACCAGGATCAGCGTGACGACGGCGAGCAGCAGGGCCACCTGCCGCCGTAGCGTCCAGTTGGGGTTGCCGAGCCTCACCGGCCACCACCGCGGCTGACCAGCAGCATGGCGACGTCGTCGGCGAGCGGGCCGCCGTTGATCTGCTCCGCACGCCCCACCAGCCAGGCCGGCAGTTCCGCCAGCGGCACCGCCAGGTTGGCCGGTTCGGCGAGCAGGCCGGACAGGCCGGGGACGTCGAGGCGCTCGTCGCCCTCGCCCACCCGCCCCTCGATCAGGCCGTCGGTGTACATCAACAGGGACCAGTCATCGGTGTCGAACTCCAGGTCGTATGCCACAGGTCGGCGGGGCCGTACGCCGAGCAGCAGGCCGCCCGGCGCCGGTACGGGCACCACCTTGCCGCCGGCGAGCAGCAGCGGCGGCGGATGCCCGGCGAGCCGGACGGTGGCCCGGTTGACGTCGAGGTCCAGCCGGGCGGTGGCCACCGTGGCGAAGATCTCCTGGAGCCGCCGCTCACTCATCAGCACCTGCTCCAACGCCGGCAGCACCTCGTCGTCGGGGACTCCGGCCAGGATCAACGCCCGCCAGGCCACCCGCAACTCGACGCCGAGCGCCGCCTCGTCCACACCGTGGCCGCAGACGTCCCCGACGATCAGGTCGACCCGGTCCGGGCGGGTCTGCACCACGTCGTAGAAGTCCCCGCCGATCAGGGCGGCGTGCCGGCCGGGCCGGTAGAAGGTGTGCACCGCCACCTGGTCGGTCGACATCAGTGGCTGCGGCAGCAGGCCCCGCTCCAGGCGGGCGGACTCGGCCTGGCGCAGCTCGACCTCGCGCAGCCGGCGGGCGTTCTCGTCGGCGCGCTTGCGCTCCACCGCGTACCGGAGCGCCCGGGTCAGCAGCACGCCGTCGACCTGACCCTTGACCAGGTAGTCCTGTGCGCCCTCGGCGACCGCCACGATGCCCAGGTGCTCGTCGGAGCGCCCGGTGAGGACGCAGACGGCGGCCCCGCTGGCCATCTCCAGGACCTGACGCAACCCGTCGAGGCCCTGCGCGTCGGGCAGGCCGAGGTCGAGCAGGACGCAGTCGACGCCCATCACGCGCTGCCGGGCCTCGCTGAGGCTGGTCGCCACCAGCAGGTCGATCATCGAGTTCGTCTCGGCGAGCAGCTCGCCGACGAGGAACGCGTCGCCCTCGTCGTCCTCCACCAGCAGCACCCGCAGCCGCTCGCCCGGAGGCAGGTTGGGGTGGTGCCCGAGACCGGCGTGCGGAACCGCCCGGGGTGCCACGGAGGGACCGGCATGGCCGGACCCCCGGTGCGGCCGGGTCACCGCCGCGAGACGCGGGAGTTCGCTGGTGATGTCGGGCTCCTTCCGAGTGCCCTGCTGATCCTGTATTAGACAACGGTCGCACACAACACGACGGCCACCCCGCCCCCACCCCCGAGGAGTCCCCGTGGGCGCACCTCCCCTCCCGGCCGACCGCGCGCCGGCCGGCCCGACACCCCACGTACCGGCCCGGGACCGTGCCTTCGCCCGGCCCCGTCGCCGGCTCGCCGCCGCGGCGGCCGCGCTGGTCGCGCTCGTCGCCGTCGGCGCCGGCACCCTTCTCGACCTGCGCAGTCCCGCGCCGCGGCCGGCTGACGCGCCGCCGGGCGAGTTCAGCGCGACCCGGGCGTACGAGCACGTCAAGGTCATCGCGGCCCGCCCGCACGTCGCCGGCAGCCCCGCCAACGACCAGGTACGCGAGCACCTCGTCACCGTCCTGCGCGGCCTCGGCCTGTCCCCCGAGGTGCAGGACACCGTGGCACCGGAGGCGGGGCAGCTCAGCGGCGCGGCCGGCGGGGCGACGCTGGCCCGGGTCCGCAACGTGGTCGCCACGGTCCCCGGGACCGATCCCACCGGGAAGGTGTTCCTGGTGGCGCACTACGACTCGGTGCAGTCCGGGCCGGGCGGCAACGACGACGCCGCCGGGACGTCGGCGATCCTGGAGGTGGCCCGCGCGTTGACCGCCGGTCCCCGGCCGCGCAACGACGTCGTCCTGGTGCTCACCGACGCCGAGGAGGCGTGCCTGTGCGGCGCGTCGGCGTTCGCGTCCAGCCACCCGCTCGCCGCCGACGGCGGCGTGGTGCTCAACCTGGAGGCGCGCGGCTCCACCGGGCCGGTGATCATGTTCGAGACGTCCCGGGACAACGCCGCCCTGGTGGCCGCCTTCGGTCGGGCCGCGCCGCACCCGGTGGGCACCTCGTTCGCGGTGGAGATCTACCGGGCCCTGCCGAACGACACCGACTTCACGGCGTTCCTCGACGCCGACGGCTTCGTCGGGCTGAACTCGGCCTACATCGACGGCGGAGCGATCTACCACACCCCGCTGGACACGCCGGCCGCGATGGACCGGGCCAGCCTCCAGCACCACGGCGACAACGCGCTCGGCCTGGCCCGGGAGTTCGGCCGGCTCGACCTCGCCGCGCTGGAGTCCGGACACGACTCGACGTACTTCCCGGTCCCCGGTGGCCTGGTCCGCTACCCGGGCTGGCTCACCCTGCCGCTGGCCCTGCTGGCGCTGGCCGGCGTGGTCGCCCTCGGCTGGCTCGCCCGCCGACGCGGCCGGGCCACCACCGGGCGACTGGTCGCCGGCTTCGGTCTGGCGCTGGTGCCCGTGCTGGCCGCCCCGCTGGGCGCGTACCTGCTCTGGACGGGCATCACCGCGCTCCGGCCCGGATACGCGGAGCTGCTCGACCCGTACCGGCCGACCTGGTACCGGCTGGCCGTGGTCGCGCTCGCCGCCGCGGTGCTGTTCACGTGGTACGCGCTGGCCCGCCGCCGGATCGGCCCGGCCGCCCTGGCCGTCGGCGGCCTGGCCTGGCTGGCCCTGTTCGGTGTGCTGCTCGCGGTGCTGGTGCCCGGCGGGGCGTACCTCGCGACCCTCCCGGCCCTGGCCGGCGCGGCGGCCGGGCTGATCGCGCTGGCCACCCCGGTCGACGGCCCGTGGCCGGTGGTCGCGACGACCCTGGCCGGCGCGGTCGCCGTGGTGATCCTGCTGCCGACGGTCGTGCTGCTCTTCCCGGCGCTCGGCATGGCGATGGGCGGGGTGGCGGCGCTGTTCGCGGTGTTGCTCGGCCTGGCCGCGCTGCCCATGGTCGATCTTCTGCACCCGCAGGCCGGCGGTCAACGGGGCCTGGTCGCGCTCCGGGCCCGCCGGCTCGGCGCGCTGCCGGCCGTCGCGGCGGCGCTCGCGGCGGCGGTGTTCGCCGGGGTCGGGCTGGCCGTCGACCGCTTCGACGCCGCGCACCCCGCGCCCACCCACCTGATGTACGCCCTCGATGCCGGTACCGGCCAGGCCCGCTGGCTCAGTCACGAGGCGTCACCGCAGCCCTGGACCGACGCCTACGTCGACTCCCGGGTCTCCGTCGCCGACGAGTTCCCCGGCATCGGCGACGAGGACCTGCTCTCCGGGCCCGCCCCCGTCGCCTCCCTGGCTGCACCGAAGCTGGACGTGCTCGCCGACACGAAGGCGGGCGCGGAGCGCACCCTGCGGCTGCGGCTCACCCCGCAGCGCCCGGTGCGGCTGGCGACCCTGCACGTCGACACCGGCACCGCGACCGTGCTGCGCGCCGAGGTGGCCGGCCGGTCCGTGCCGGTGGAGCCCCGCGAGGGTCGCTGGGGCTTCGGGGTGGTGTTCCACGCCCCGCCCGGCGAGGGCATCGAGGTGACGCTCACGCTCATGCCGAAGGCGGGTCAGGTGGGCATCCGGGTGATGGACGCCAGCGACGGCCTGGACGGGCTGCCCGGCTTCCGCCCCCGCCCGCCCGACGTGGGCGTGGTCGGCTCCCACAGCTCAGAAATGCTGGCGGTAGCCCGCACCTACCCCCTGTAACCCCGCCCCCCGCCCCCGCCCCCGCCCCCGCCCCCGGCTTCCGCGATCTTGCACTTTGTGCCCCGGCAAAAGGGGCGAAGGGTGCAGAGCAGCGGCCGAAAGTGCAAGATCGTGGGGGTGGGGGTGGGGTGGGGGTGGGGTGGGGTTGGTTACTTCCAGCGGAAGTGGACGAAGAGGCGGCCGAAGTTCTTCGAGTCCTTCTCGACGCGGTGGTAGAGCTGCTTGACGTCCTTCTGGTCGAGGAACCGCAGCACCCGCTTCTTGAGCTGGCCGGACCCCTTGCCGGGGATGATCTCGACGAGGGTGGCCTTCTTCGCCACCGCCTCGTCCATGATCCCGCGCAGCGCACGGTCGATGTCCTGGCCCTTGTTGAAGATGTCGTGCAGGTCGAGCTTGAGCTTCACGCCGTACCCACCTCCGGTCCCATCGTACGAAGGGGCGGGGACGCGTCACCACGTCCCCGCCCCTCGCACGGTCAGCGACCTGCGCCGACCCGGCCCTCCACCCGGCGCAGCGCCGTGGTGTAGTCGTCGTTGTGGCTGTGCATGGCCGCCGCGATACGCAGGTGGCGCAGCGCGTCGGCGTGCCGGTTCAGCCGCTCCAGCGTCCGGCCCAGCACGTGGTGGGCGTAGTGGTCGCTGGGGTCGCGGTCGACCAGCTCGCGGAGCTGTTCCTCGGCCCGGTTGAGCTGGGCCGACTGGAAGTACGCGCGGGCCAGCAGCTGCCGCACCGACGCGTTGGCCGGCTCGGCCTCGACGATCGGCTCGAGCAGCCGGGCCGCCCCGGTCGGGTCACCGGCCTCGAAGAACATGGTCGCTCGCCGGTACTCGGCCAGAAGATCCATTCGACCCACCCCCTCGTGTCACGCCGTCACTCCCCCGACGCTGGCACAACACCGGCCGTACCGCGACTGTTCCCCCGACCGGGGTTGCCCGTCAGACGGGCCGGGCGGCGGCCAGGTCCCAGGCGCGTACGCCGCCGACGATCCCGGCCGTGTTCGGCACCACCACCACGTCGTCGCCCATCCGGGCCAGCTGTTCGGGCCGGATCAGCCGGGAGTTGCCCCCGCCGAGGTACAGCCGGTCCCAGCGGAACACCGGGCGCAGCCCCTCCACCACCTGTCGGATCCGCCGGGACCAGAACGCGTCGCCGAGGCGGCGCCGCTCGGGCTCACCGACGTACGTGTCGTAGGTGGTGCCCCACCGCACCGGGGCGTGCGACAGCTCCAGGTGTGGGGCGAGGACCCCGCCGTCGAAGAGCGCGCTGCCCAGCCCCGTGCCGAGGGTCAGGACCAGCTCGCAGCCGGTCCCGGCGACCACCCCCGCGCCGTGCACCTCGGCGTCGTTGAGCACCAGCGCCGGGACACCGAACGCGTCGGCGAGGGCGGTGCGGGCGTCGAACCCCGACCACTGGGCCACCAGATCGGCGTCGACCTTCGTCCGAGGGCCGGAACGGGTGACGTAGTGCGGGGTGGCCACCACCACACCGTGCCGGATCATGCCGGGCAGGCCGACCGTCAGGCGGTCCGCCGCCGGCAGCCGGCCACCCAGGTCCACCAGCGTCTTGACGAAGAGGTCGGGCGGGAGCGGGTACGGCGTGGGCACCCGCAACGGGCGGGCCCGCATCGTCCCCGCGGCGTCGAGGACGGACGCCTTGATCCCACCGCCCCCGCAGTCGATCGCCAGAGTGGTCACCACCCGAGTGAGTCTGCCTCGTGTTCCCGCCGCCGGCCCGCCGGACCCCGGTGTTAGGAAGGGGCCCTTTTACAACCCCAGGCGTTAACGGGGGGCCCTTCCTTCGCCGGATAGGGTCGGCGGCGATGAGTGGGACGTTGGTGGTCAAGGGGCTTGCGGCCGGGCACGGGGATCGCGCGCTGTTCAGCGGGCTGGACCTGGTGGTCGCGCCGGGCGATGTGGTCGGGCTGGTCGGGCCGAACGGGGCCGGGAAGTCGACGCTGCTGCGTACGCTCGCGGGGCTGGCACCGGTCGAGGCCGGCGGTGTCACGCTCAGCCCGCCGACCGCGAGCGTCGGGCACCTGCCCCAGGAACCGGAGCGGCGGCCCGGCGAGACGGTCCGCGCGTTCCTGGCCCGGCGGACCGGGGTGACCGGCGCGCAGGCCGCGATGGACGCGGCGGCCGAAGCGCTGGGCGCCGGGGTGTCCGGCGCCGACGACGCGTACGCCGAGGCGCTGGAACGCTGGCTCGCCCTCGGCGGGGCCGACCTCGACGAGCGGGCCGAGCAGGTCGCCGCTGAACTGGGCCTCGCCGTCGACCTGGGCCAGGAGATGACCGGGCTGTCCGGCGGCCAGGCGGCCCGTGCCGGGCTGGCGTCGTTGCTGCTCAGCCGGTACGACGTCTTCCTGCTCGACGAGCCCACCAACGACCTCGACCTGGCCGGCCTGGAGCGGCTGGAGGAGTTCGTCACGGGGCTGCGCGCCGGCACGGTGCTGGTCAGCCACGACCGGGAGTTCCTGACCCGCACGGTGACCCGGGTACTGGAGCTGGACCTGCACCAGCGGCAGGTCAACCACTACGGCGGTGGCTACGCGGGGTACCTGGAGGAGCGCGAGGTGGCCCGCCGGCACGCCCGCGCGGACTACGAGGAGTACGCCGACACCCGCGCCGACCTGGAGGCGCGGGGCCGCATGCAGCGCGCCTGGATGGAGAAGGGCGTCCGCAACGCCCGGCGCAAGGCCGGCGACAACGACAAGCACGCGAAGAACTTCCGGGGCCAGACCTCGGAGAAGCAGGCGGCGAAGGCCCGGCAGACCGACCGGATGATCGAGCGGCTGGAGGTGATCGAGGAGCCGCGCAAGGAGTGGGAGCTGCGCATGGAGATCGCCGCCGCGCCCCGCGCCGGCGCCGTCGTGGCCACCCTCCGCGAAGCTGTCGTACGCCGAGGAGGCTTCGCCCTCGGCCCGGTGACCCTCCAGGTCGACTGGGCCGACCGGATCGCGGTGACCGGGGCGAACGGGTCGGGCAAGTCGACCCTGCTGGCCGCCCTACTCGGTCGGCTGCCGCTGGACGCCGGGCAGGCCGCGCTGGGCCCCGGGGTCGTGGTCGGCGAGGTGGACCAGGCGCGGGGACTCTTCCTCTCCGACGTCCCCCTGATCGACGCGTTCTCCGCCGCCGTACCGGATCTCCCACCGGCGGACGCGCGCACGCTGCTGGCCAAGTTCGGCCTGCGGGCGGCGCACGTGACGCGGCCCGCGGCGACCCTCTCCCCCGGCGAGCGGACCAGGGCCGCGCTGGCCCTGCTGCAGGCGCGGGGGGTCAACCTGCTGGTCCTGGACGAGCCGACCAACCACCTCGACCTGCCCGCCATCGAGCAGTTGGAGTCGGCTCTGGCCGGGTACCCGGGCACGCTCCTGCTGGTCACCCACGACCGGCGGATGCTGGACGCGGTGGCGACCACCCGGCGCCTGCGGGTGGACGCCGGACGGATCGCCGAGGATTGATCCGTGCCGACCCGGCCGCGCCGGGTGAGAATGAGCCCATGCTCAAGTGGGAGTACGCGCTGCTGGTTCGCCGTCGCCAGGCCGCCACCAACGACATCGGCTGGGAGGTCGTCTTCGTCTGGTACGGGCCGGACGGCTCGATGGTGGACGTGACGGCGTACGGCGACACGGCGCTGGCCCACCTGAACCGGGCCGGTGACCAGGGCTGGGAGCTGGTCGCCATGAGCGAGGACCCGTCCCTGCCCGGCAACAACGAGCTGCACCGGTACCACCTCAAGCGGCCCAGGGCGGCCACGCCCCAACCGCGCCAGCGGATGCGCGCCGCCGGCCGCCCCCGGCGCACCATCCCGGGGTGAACGACCCCTTCGGGCGACCGACGCATGACGGGCGCGGATGCGGGTAACGGGCGGCCGGAGGTGGGCCGATGGTCGCGCTGGCACAGACTCCGCCCTCGGCCGAGCGGCTGCGGGCGGTCGACGGGTTCCTCGCCGAGGCATGGACCGACCAGGCCCGGCACGACGACCGGCTACGGGACCTCGCGGTCGAGGTCCGCTTCGACCGCGGGGTGGCACACCTGAGCGGGGAGGTCTCCGACCCGGGTGAGCTGCGGCTGGTCCGGGACCGGGTGGGCCGGCTCGCCGGGGTGCTCGCGGTGTGGTGCCGGGTACGGGTCGGCGGCCGGGATCCGGTGGTGGTCGACCTGGGCTGCGGTGCGACCAAACAGTGGCCGGGCAACCTCGGGTTGGACATCTTCCCGGCGCCCGGCGTGGACGCGGTCGCCGACCTGTCCGGGTCGCTGCCACTGGCCGACGACTCGGTGGATGTGTTCTTCGCGGTGCACATCCTGGAGCACCTGATCGACTTCCTGCCGCTGGTCGACGAGGCGCACCGGGTGCTCCGGCCCGGCGGCGTGCTGCACGTGATGAGCCCCTGGTGGGGTCACGTCAACGCGGTGGCCGACCCGACCCACGTACGGCTGCTGGACGTGCAGACGTTCAAGGGAATCTGCCTCCAACGCCCCCCGGGCACACCCCGTTGGTACCCCCTGCACGCCGGCTGCGACGGCGCCTCCATCTTCGCCGACCTGACCCCACTCCCCCCGGATGCCGACGGCCCCACCCCCGCCCACCTGGCCCGCTTCTTCGACTGACCCCCCTCGGGCGTGTTGATCAAGGAGTTTGCGTCAGATCGAGGCGGAATCCTGACGCAAAGCTCTTGATCAACCGCGGGTGGGGCGGGGGGCGGGGGGCCGGGGGCCGGGGGCCGGGGGGGGGGTTAGGGGCCTTGGGTGCTTTCGCGTAGTTCGAGGTGGTAGGGGGCGGGGAGTTCGCGGGGTGGGGCTGTGCGGTCGCCGTCGATGCGGTTGGCGAGGAGTTCCACCGCGAGGCGGGCGATGCGCTCCTTGTCCGGCGCGACGGTGCTCAGGGTGGGCACCGAGTACCGGCCGTCCTCGATGTCGTCGAAGCCGGCCACCGCGACGTCGTCCGGCACCCGCAGGCCGGCCTCGTGCAAGGCCCGCAGGGCGCCCAACGCCAGGGTGTCGTTGAAGCAGAAGACGGCGTCGGGGCGTACCGGAAGGGACAACAGGGACCGCATCGCGACCGCGCCCTCCGCGCGGTGCCAGGCCGGCGCGGGCGCCACCAGGGCCTCGTCGACGTCGAGGCCGGCGTCGGCGTGCGCGGCGGCGTAGCCGGCGAGCCGGAGCCGGGCGCTGGCGCCCTCGGGGGTGCGCTGCGAGCCGATGGCGGCGATCCGGCGGCGGCCGAGGCCGATCAGGTGGGCGGTGATCTCCCGGGCGGCGGCCACGTTGTCGATGCCGACGTGGTCGTAGGGGCCGTGGTCGACCCGCTCGCCGAGCAGGACCATCGGTGTGCCGTCGAGACCGGCGAGGTCCCCGGCGGTGAGCGCCAGCGGGCTGAAGATCAGCCCGTCGATGAGGTGCTCGGTGATGCCGCTGGCGACCACCCGTTCCTGCTCCCGCCCACCGCCGGTCTGGTCGATCAGCACCGTCCAGCCCAGCTCCGCGGCGGCCGTCACGACGTGCCGGGCCAGCTCGGCGAAGTACGGGATGTCCAGCTCCGGCACGGCCAGGGCGATCACCCCGGTCCGCCCCTTGCGCAGGTTGCGCGCGGACAGGTTCGGCCGGTAGTTCAGCTCGGCGATCGCCTCCTCGACCCGAGCCCGGGTGTCCGGTTTGACGTGCACGTAGCCGTTGACCACGTTCGAGACGGTCTTCACCGACACGCCGGCTCGCTCCGCCACATCCTTGAGCCTGTGCCGCACTGACGCCTCCCCGATCTAGCTGGACCGAACCCTACCGTGTCACGGCCAGATCACGACCTCTTTACAACGTTGCTTACAACGTTGTAGAAATCAAGGCAGAAGGGTGACTCCGGTCACCCCGATCGGCAACAGGAAAGGTGGCACCCCCTTGCGGACCGCGCAGCTCACCATCGACCCGGCCTTCGCGATCGGCCCCGCCGACCGGCGCCTCTTCGGCTCCTTCGTCGAGCACATGGGCCGCTGCGTCTACGGCGGGGTCTACGAGCCGGGACACCCCACCGCGGACGCCCGCGGGCTGCGTGGCGACGTGCTGGAGCTGACCCGCGAGCTGGGCGTCTCGGTGGTCCGCTACCCCGGCGGCAACTTCGTCTCCGGCTACCGCTGGGAGGACGGCGTCGGCCCGGTCGGCGACCGCCCGCGCCGGCTCGACCTGGCCTGGAAGACGATCGAGACCAACGCCTTCGGCCTGCATGAGTTCATGACCTGGGCCGACGAGGCCGGCGTCGAGCCGATGATGGCGGTCAACCTCGGCACCCGCGGTGTGCAGGAGGCCTGCGACCTGCTGGAGTACGCCAACCACCCGGGCGGGACGCAGCTGTCCGACCTACGGCGCAAGAACGGCGCCGAGGACCCGTACGCGGTGCGGCTCTGGTGCCTCGGCAACGAGCTGGACGGCCCGTGGCAGGTCGGGCACAAGACCGCCGACGAGTACGGCCGGCTCGCCGCCGAGACCGCCCGGGCGATGAAGATGATCGACCCGTCGATCAGCCTGGTCGCCTGCGGCAGTTCCAAGCGGGCCATGCCGACCTTCGCCTCGTGGGAGGCGACCGTGCTGGAGCACACCTACGAGCACGTCGACTACATCTCCGCGCACACCTACTACGACCCCTCCGACGGCGACCGGGCGAGCATCCTCGCCTCCGCCGTCGACATGGACAGCTTCATCGCCGACGTGATCGCCACCGCCGACCACGTCGCGGCCAAGCAGCGGCACCGCCGCAAGCTCAAGATCTCCTTCGACGAGTGGAACGTCTGGTACGAGTCCCGCCTCAAGGCCGACCTGGACCGGCGCGGTTGGGTCGAGGCGCCGGCGCTGATCGAGGACGACTTCACCGCGGTCGACGCGGTGGTCGTCGGCGACCTGCTGATCACCCTGCTCCGGCACGCCGACCGGGTCGGTGTGGCCTGCCAGGCACAGCTCGCCAACGTGATCGCCCCGATCCGCACCCGCACCGGCGGCCCCGCCTGGCGGCAGAGCATCTTCCACCCGTTCGCGCTGACCGCCCGGTACGCGCGCGGCACCGTGCTGCGGACCGAGCCGGTCGGTCCGACGTACGAGACGAAGCGGCACGGCGAGGTTCCGGTGCTGGACACCGTCGCCGTGCACGACGAGGAGTCCGGCGAGCTGACCGTCTTCGCGGTCAACCGGGGCGAGACCGACCTGCCCCTGGACCTCGACCTGCGCGGCCTGCCGGCCCTGCGCGCGCTCGAGCACCTGAGCCTCGCCGCCGGGGACGACCCGACGGCGACGAACACCGAGGCCGAACCCGACCGGGTGACGCCCCGGGAGATGAACACCCCCACCACCGACAGCGGCCGGTGCTCCGTGCTCCTGCCGGCCGCCTCCTGGAACGTGCTGCGCTTCGCCCCCGTGAACGGCTGACGTCGTACCGGCTCCGACCAGGCACAATTCATCCCGTCCCCCAAGGAGTGAAAAGGCATGATCCACAACGAAATGAGCCGGCGGCGCCTGCTCGGCCTCGGTCTGGGCCTCGGCGCAGCGGCCTCGCTGACCCTCGCGGGCTGCGGTGGCGACGACGACGCGGGTCCCGCGGCCGGCAACGGCGGCAAGGACTACACCGGCCCGAAGGTGGACCTGAAGCTCTGGAACGGCTTCACCGGCGGTGACGGCGACATCTTCAAGTCGCTGGTGAACCAGTTCAACACGGAGCACCAGAACATCGCGGTCAGCGTCGCCACCTACCAGTGGGAGGACTACTACAACAAGCTCCCCGGCGCCGCGTCCAGCGGCAACGGCCCGGACATCGCGGTCATGCACATGGACCAGCTCGCCACCTTCGCCGCTCGCGGCGTGATCACCGAGCTGGACGACGTGGCGAAGACCCTGGAGCTCTCCGAGGGCGACTTCGCCCCCACCGTCTGGAAGGGCGGCCTCTACAACGAGAAGCGGTACGGCATCCCGCTGGACATGCACCCGCTGGGCTTCTACTACAACAAGTCCGTCATGCAGAAGGCCGGCCTGGACCCGAACAAGCCGCCGACCACGCGCGAGGAGTACACCGCCGCGCTGACCGAGCTGAAGAAGTCGGGCGTGCAGGGCTTCTGGGTCAGCCCGTTCCAGTTCACCGGCGGCATGACCTTCTACTCCCTGCTGCACCAGTGGGGCGGCAGCGTCTTCGACGCCGAGGCCAAGAACGCGACCTTCAACTCCGACCAGGCGGTCGAGGCGTGCACCTGGCTGACCGACATGGTCAAGCAGGGGTTCTCCCCGGCGAACGTCGGCCAGGACGCGGACTACCTCGCCTTCAAGAGCGGGAAGAACGCCTTCAACTGGAACGGCATCTGGCAGATCAACGACCTGAAGAAGAGCTCCGAGATCCAGTGGGGCGTGGCCCCGCTGCCCCAGATCGGCAGCCAGCAGGCCGCCTGGGCCAACTCGCACAACTTCACCATCGTGAAGGGCCGGGCCAACGATGCCAACAAGGTCTCCGCGTCGAAGGTCTTCATCAACTGGCTCAGCGAGCACTCGCTGGACTGGGCCAAGGGCGGCCAGGTGCCGGCCCGCAAGACGGTCCGCGAGGACGCCGGTTTCAAGGCCCTCGCCGAGGTCAACGCCCTGGCCCCCGAGCTGGAGTACGCGGCCTTCCCGCCGGCGGCCCCCGGCCTGGGCGAGGTCATGACCACCTTCTACAACTCCTTCAACGAGGCGGCCCTGGGCAAGAAGTCGCCGAAGCAGGCGCTCGACGACGGCGTGGCCAAGGCCAACAAGCAGCTGGAGGACAACCGCAAGAAGTACGGGAGCTGATTCCCCGTGGCGGACGTGATCGAGGTCGGGGCGGCGCGTGGTGACGCGCCGCCCCCGGCGGCCGACCCGGCGGGGCGGGGTGCCCGGGCGAACCGGGCCGGGAGGGCGACGCCCTACCTCTTCCTCGCCCCGTACCTGATCCTCTTCGGGGTGTTCGGCCTGCTGCCGATCGTCCTCGGCCTCTGGCTCAGCGTGCACCAGTGGGACTTCCAGCTGCCCAACCGGCCGTTCGTCGGGCTCGACAACTACAAGGACCTGTTCTCCAGCGACTCGGCGGTCTACGGCGACTGGTGGCAGAGCGTACGGGCCACCGCGATCTTCACCCTCTTCTCGGTGCCCCTGCTCGTGGTGCTGCCGCTGGGGCTCGCGCTGCTGCTGAACCGCTCGTTCCCGGGCCGCACCTTCTTCCGGGCGGTCTACTTCGCCCCGTACGTCCTGGGTGTCGCGGTCATCGGCCTGCTCTGGCGGTTCCTGCTCGACGCCAACCTGGGCCTGGTCAACCGGCTCGCGGCGCTCGTCGGGCTACCGGCGGACACGCCGTGGGTGACCAGCACGCCGTGGGCCTGGGTCTCCCTGGTCGGCGTGACCGTCTGGTGGACCTCCGGCTTCAACGCGGTGATCTACCTGGCCGGTCTCCAGGACATCCCGCAGGAGCTGTACGAGGCGGCGAAGGTCGACGGCGCGACCGCCTGGGAACGGTTCCGTCACGTCACGCTCCCCGGCCTGCGCCCGGTCATGCTCTTCGTGATCACCACGACCGTGCTCGCCTCGGCGAACGTGTTCGGCCAGTCGTTCCTCATCACGCAGGGCGCGCCGGGCACCGAGACCCGCACGGTGGTCTGGTTCATCGTCGAGGAGGGGCTGCGGGACAACGACGCCGGTCGGGCCGCCGCGATGAGCATCGTGTTCGCCCTGATGCTGGCGGTCGTGAGCATCGCCAACTTCCGCCTCTTCCGCTACCGGGAAGACTGAGGGGACCGCCATGACGACGCCCACGAGCGACACCCGGCCCGCCCCGCGCGCCACCACCCCGAGCCCGGCGGAGAGGCCCGCGACCCGGGCACCGGGCGCCACGCTGCGGCGCACCGGGCTGTACGTGGTCGTGGTGGCCCTGGCCCTGGTCTTCCTGGCCCCGCTGGTCTGGATGGTCATCACCTCGCTGAAGACCTACACCGCCGCCCAGCAGATCCCGCCCTCCTGGCTGCCCAACCCGTTCTCCGGGTACGGCTACGAGCAGATCCTCAACAACACGGCGAACCCGGTGCTGCGCTGGTTCCTGAACAGCATGGTGGCCGCCACGCTGCACGCGTTCCTCGTGCTGGTGACCGCCTCGATGGCCGCGTACGCGCTGGCGCGGCTGCAGTTCCGCGGCCGCAAGGTGCTCTTCGCGCTGATCGTCGGCACGCTCTTCATCCCGCCGACGTCGCTGATCATCCCGAACTTCCTGATCGTCGACTCGCTGGACTGGATCGACACCCTCGCCGTGGTGATCGTGCCCGGCGCGGCGAGCGCGTTCGGGGTGTTCTTCCTGCGGCAGTTCTTCCTCTCCCTGCCCCGGGAGCTGGAGGAGGCCGCGACCCTCGACGGGGCCAGCCAGTGGCAGATCTTCTGGAAGGTCGTGCTGCCGCTGTCGAAGCCGGCCCTGTCGACCCTCGCGGTGCTGTCGTTCCTCACCAACTGGAACGACTTCCTCTGGCCGATCTTCGTGCTGTTCAGCCCGGAGATGCTCACCCTGCCGCCGGGCCTGGGGCTGCTGCAAGGCTCCTACGTCACCGACTACCCGGTGATCATGGCCGGTGCGGTGCTGGCGAGCGTGCCGGTGCTGATCCTCTTCGTCCTCGCGCAGCGGCACATCATCCAGGGTGTGTCCCGCAGCGGCCTGAAGGGATGAGGGCGGGAACGTCCCGGCGACGCGGCGCGGCGGCGGTTCTCGCCGCCGCGCTGCTCGTCGCCGGTTGCGGACCGAACCCCACAAGCACGAGTACGGGAGACGACGTGTCGACGTTCACCAACCCGGTCGTCCGGAGCGACAACCCGGATCCGCAGGCGATCCGGGTGGGCGACACCTGGTACCTCTTCTCGACCAACGCCGGTGGGCGTAACGTCCCGGTGCTCACGTCGCCGGACCTGGTGGAGTGGTCCCCGGCCGGGGACGCGCTGCCGGACCTGCCGGCCTGGGCGCTGACCGGGAAGACGTGGGCGCCGGAGGTGATCGAGCTGGCCCCGGACCGGTTCGTCCTCTACTACACCGTGGCCGACAAGGAATCCGGCCGGCAGTGCGTCGGGCGGGCGGTGGCGAGCGCGCCGCAGGGGCCGTACCGGGACGACTCCACCGGGCCGCTGATCTGCCAGGC
The DNA here is from genome assembly GCF_044465805.1 of Micromonospora sp. NPDC049497. Classification (NCBI taxonomy): domain Bacteria; kingdom Bacillati; phylum Actinomycetota; class Actinomycetes; order Micromonosporales; family Micromonosporaceae; genus Micromonospora; species Micromonospora sp. NPDC049497. The sequence goes on from NZ_JBITMC010000021.1 coordinate 56,228, forward strand.
CGAGACGGGCGGGTCCATCGACGCCAGCCCGTTCCGGGACACCGACGGCAGTCTCTGGCTGCTGTGGAAGAACGACGGCAACGCGGTCGGCGTGGACACCTGGCTGTGGTCGCAGCGCCTCGCCGACGACGGCCTGACCCTGGTGGGCGAGCCGACGAAGCTGCTCAAGCAGACCGAGCCGTGGGAGGGCACCCTCATCGAGGGGCCGTTCCTGCACCGGCAGGACGGGAAGCTGTACCTGTTCTTCGCCGCCAACGCGTACGACCGGGCGGAGTACGCCCAGGGCTACGCCGTCTGCGAGTCGCCGGCCGGCCCGTGCGTGAAGGCGCCGGAGAACCCGATCCTGAAGAGCAACGACGTCGCCTCCGGCCCGGGTCACGCGAGCATGGTGGTCGCCGACGGCCGCACGTGGCTGCTCTACCACGCCTGGCCGCCCGGTCAGGAGGGCACGGTCGACCCGGGTCGCCAGGTCTGGCTGGACGAGGTCGTCTGGGAGAACGGCAAACCGGTGGTGAAGGGCCCCACCGGAACCCCCCAACCCCGCCCCTGACCCGCCGCCGCCCCCACCGCACGGTCGCAGTTTCACGGAAAGAGTGGCCATTCCCGTGGAATGGCCACTCTTTCCGTGAAACAGGCCCCTCGGGGGTGGGGATCAGGCCGCGCGGTGTTCGCGTTCGGCCAGGCGGTTGCGGCGGTAGCCGTAGCCGAAGTAGATGACCGCGCCGAGCAGCATCCACGCGCCGAACCGCATCCAGGTCTCCACCGACACGCCGGGTCTCCTCACCGAGGTTCGCCACGGCCCCGGGCCACCACTGCCGCGCCGAGCGCGAACTCCAGCAGCAGGTCCCAGCCGATGATCCACGCGACGATCTCGCCCATCGTGGCGTACGCGTAGGTGTAGGCGCTGCCGGCGGCCGGCACGCTGGACGCCAGTTCGGCGTAGCAGAGCGCGGCCAGCAGGGCGACCACGCCGGCGATGGCGAACGAGATCACCACGCCCGGCCCGGCGCTGTCGCGGGCCTCGATGCCGGTGAGTGTGAAGATGCCGGTGCCGATCACGATGCCGATGCCGAAGCCGGTGAGGTCGCGCGCGCCGAGCCGCCTCTTCAACCCGGGGCGGCCGTCCTCGCCGTCCGCCTCGCTCTGCGCTATGACGTCCTTGATCGGTTTGGTACGCAGCACGGACACCGCGTTTTTTCCCCTCCCCTGACCACCCCCGCGGTGGCTGGTGCCGGGCGATGCTACCCAGGGCGGACCCTCCCCAACCGCCACGCTTCCACCCAATAAAGGCGTCACCGCCCGCGTGTGCCCGGTCACCGTCGGCGTGGTGGGGCCGGCCACAACGGTGGCGACCAACCCGACGAACGGATCGATCGGCGCAGACCTCTTGCGCGACGCCCACGTGGTGTGAAAATTTCCTACCAGCGGCAGATGCTCAGCGGCGAATTGTGCCGATGACGCTCCTGCCGCGACGGACCCTGCCACGGGAGCCCCAACGAAGGGAAAGGCCCCATGAAGGCACCTCGGCTCGGAGCAGCCGGGCTGGCCGCAGCCCTGCTCGGCGCGCTCGTCGCCGTCACCCCCGCGAGCGCGGCGCCCGACGCGCCCGCCGCCGACTCCACCACCACCTGCGTCACCGACCCGGCCACGCCGAAGCGGCAGTTCCGGGCCATGTGGATCTCCTCGGTCGTCAACATCGACTGGCCGAGCAAGGCGTCCCAGACCGCGCCCGACCGGGTCGCCGCCCAGCAGGCCGAGTACCGGAGCCTGCTCGACCTGGCCGAGCGGCTCAACCACAACGCCGTCGTCGTCCAGGTCCGGCCGACCGCCGACGCGTTCTGGCCGTCACCGCACGAGCCCTGGTCGGAGTTCCTGACCGGCGTCCGGGGCCAGGACCCGGGCTGGGACCCGCTGGCGTTCCTCGTCGCCGAGGCGCACGCGCGCAACTTGGAGTTCCACGCCTGGTTCAACCCGTACCGCGTCTCCATGCCGGCACCCTCCGGCGCGGGCGCCGACGTCACCAGGCTCGCGCCCGGCCACCCGGCCCAGCAGCACCCGGAGTGGACCTTCGCGTACCCGCCGGCCGGCGTCGCCGGCAGCCGGCTCTACTACAACCCCGGCATCCCGGAGGTCCGCGAGTTCGTCCAGACCGCGATGATGGACGCGGTGCAGCGGTACGACGTCGACGGCGTCCACTTCGACGACTACTTCTACCCCTACCCGAGCGGCACCTGGCAGGTGCCCGACGACGCGACGTTCGCGGAGTTCAACCGCGGCTTCACCGACAAGGCCGACTGGCGGCGGGACAACATCAACCTGCTGGTCCGGGAGATGGGCGAGAAGGTCAAGGCGGTCAAGCCGTGGGTGAAGTTCGGCGTCAGCCCGTTCGGCATCTGGCGCAACAAGACCGTCGACCCGCTCGGCTCGGACACCACCGGTAGCCAGTCGTACGACATCATCTCCGCCGACACCCGTAAGTGGATCAAGGAGGAGTGGATCGACTACGTGGTGCCGCAGCTGTACTGGTACATCGGCCAGTACCCGGCCGCCGACTACGCACGCCTGGTGCCGTGGTGGGCCGAGCAGGTGCGGGGCACCCGCGTGCAGCTCTACATCGGTCAGGCCGACTACAAGAGCGGCGAACCGGTGTACGGGCCGTTCTGGCAGAACCCGCGGGAGCTGTCCGACCACCTGACGCTCAACCGGTCGTACCCGGAGGTCCTGGGCAACGTCCACTTCTCGGCCGTCCAGGTCCGGGCGAACCGGCTCGGCGCCACCGACATCTACGCCGCCGAGCACTACTCCCGGCCGGCGCTGGTGCCGGCGATGCCGCACCTGCCGCGCCAGCCGCTGCTCATGCCGGTGGTCACCGGGACCCAGCGGCAGGACGACGGGGTCCGGCTGAGCTGGCGGCAGCCGGCGGACGGGGTGGACCCGCTGGGCACCGCGACGTCGTACGCGATCTACCGGCTGGACGGGACCGACCTGGCCGACCGCTGCGACCTGGCGGACGCGGCGCACCTGGTCGACACCGTCCGCGCCCGGCCCGATGCGGCCACCCAGACCTGGGTGGACACCACCGCCCAGCCGGGTCAGCGGTACACGTACGTGGTGACGGCCCTGGACCGGCTGGCGAACGAGGGTCCGGCCAGCCCGCCGGCCTTCGTACGCTGACCGGTCGACCGGTCTGACCGATGCCCCGGGCGCTCTCCGCGCCCGGGGCATTCGTCTGTTTCCACACCCGTCACGAATCCTTGACCCTCCGCACAGGTCCCGGCCGGTCGATTGATCGACACTTGTCGACACCTGGTTACCCGCCAGTGAACGACCGTCCCACCCGCAAACCCCCGCGGAGGTACCCGTGCCCAGACGTCTCACCACCGGACTCGCCTCGGTCGTCATCGCCCTGCTCGGCGTGCTCGGGGTGGCCTCCCCCGCCGCCGCCGTCACCACCACCGAGAAGGTCGCCGTCCTGTCCAGCTGGACCCAGACCAGCGCCACCAGCTACAACGCCTGGAACTCCGCACGGCTCAACAAGGCCGCCTGGTCGGCGTACGCCTTCGACTGGTCCACCGACTACTGCTCGTCCAGCCCGGACAACCCCCTCGGGTTCAGGTTCGACCTCTCCTGCTACCGGCACGACTTCGGCTACCGCAACTACAAGGCGGTCGGCCTGTTCTCCGCCAACAAGGCCCGCCTGGACAGCGCCTTCTACGCGGACCTGAAGCGCTCCTGCGCCACGTACAGCTCGATCGTCCGGCCGGCCTGCTACAGCCTCGCCTGGACCTACTACCAGGCGGTCAGCGTCTTCGGCTCGACGGCCGCCGTCCAGCAGTCCGACATCGACCGCGCCGCCCGCATGAAGGCCCAAGCCGAGGCCACCGCCGCCCGCACCTAACCCCCACCCCCACCCCACCCCCACCCCCCACCCCCACCCCCCACCCCCCTCCCCTCCCCGGAAGGAGTTGATCAAGGGGTTTGCGTCAGCATCCGAGCCGGACCTGACGCAAACCCCTTGATCAACCAGGGAAGGAGGGGGGAGGGGGGATGGGAGGGGAGGGGGCGCTGTTAGGCGTGTTCGGTGTGGCGGTCGGGGGCGCCGGAGGGTTGGCGTGGGGGAACTGGCCGGGGAGGGCTCGCGCGGGTGTGGAAGCGCGTCGAGTCGGCGGCCAGGTCCGGGTGCTCGACGCCCAGGGCCACCGCGGCGGCCTCCTCCAGACCCAGGTCGGCCCCCTCGCCGTAGGCGGCGTCGAAGGCCGCGTCACCCATCCGCAGGCGCAGCTCCGCCTGCTGCTCGGCCCAGTACGCCCCGTGGATGCCGGCGGTGGAACGCAGGCTCGCCCGGGTCGCCTGCGCCGCGCCGAACAGCCGCGCCGCGGTCGCCAGGTCACCGCCGACCGCGCACCGCACCGCCATCGCGTGCAGCGTGTCGCAGGCACGCCCGTGGAAGCCGTGCGCCATCCGGGAGCGCAGCGCCACCACCAGGTGCTCGTGCGCGGCGATCAGGTCGTTCCGGGCCAGGGCGACCATGCCGAGCAGCATGTCGACCGAACGCCGACCACGGTCGAGGGGGCGGGCCGCCTCCACCGGGCGCGCCGCGCCGAGCAGCTCCGCCGCCTCGTCCAGGGCACCGCGCCGCCACAGCAGCTCGGCCAGGGCGTACACCGCGAGGAGCGCGTCACCCACCACGTCCTGCCGGTGGGCCCAGTCGATGACCTCCCGGCAGACCCGTTCGGCCTCGGCGAACTGTCCCATGTCGACCAGCGGAGCGGCCCGCCCGGCGAGCACCCGGGCCAGCAGGCCGGCGTCGCCGGCCTGCCGCGCCGCCGCCTCCGCCCGCTGGGAGAAACGCAGCTCCTCGACGAACTCACCGTCCGCGCCGGCGTGCAGCGAGTGCATGTGGTACGCCGCCGCCAGCTCCGCCTCGGGGACCCGCTCCCCCGTCTCGGCCAGCCGCCCGTACAGCCGGGACAGCCACAGCCGCCCCTCACGGGCCAGCCCTCGCTCCCGCCACCACTGGTCGAGGCCACCCGCGAGGCGGAGCCCCGCCCGGGCGCTGCCCCCGACGGCGCACCAACGCAGCGCGGCACGCGACTCACCGGCGAGCGGGTCCAGCGCGTACAGGGACAGGGTGACCGGCCGGCCGTCCGGGCCCAGGTGCGCCCGCTCCAGCGCGTGCGCCGACCAGGCCACGTGCCGGTTACGGGCGGCCTCCTCCTCACCCGCCTCCGCCAACCGCCGGGCCGCGTACGCCCGGATCGGGTCCAGCATCCGGTACGTGCTGCCCGAGGCGTGCGGCTCGGCCAGCACCATCGACTTGTCCACCAGCACCGAGAGCGGGTCCAACGGGTCGTCCGCGAGCAGCCACTCCACCGTGGAGAGGTCCACCGGCCCGGCGAAGACCGACAGCCACCGCAGCAGGCGCGCGGCGCGCGGACCGAGCGTCCGGTACGACCACGTCACCGTGGCCTGCATCGTCAGGTGCCGCTCGGTGGCGGACCGCTGCACCGCCCGGGTGGCCGGCGACGGCGGCGACAGACCGACTGCCGCCGCCACCAGGTCCACGGTGTCCTGCTGGTTGCCCGTCCACGCCCGCTCGGCCGGAGGTGACTCGGGAACGTCCCGCCCGGCGTCCAGGGTGCCGAGCACGTCGTCGAGGCGCTCCGCGAGCTGCCCGACCGACAACACCCGCAACCGGGCGGCGGCCAACTCGATCGCCAGCGGCAGGCCGTCCAGGCGCTGCACCACCCGGCGCAGGTCGGCCGACTCGGCGGGGTCCGGTTGCCGGCCGCCCCGGGCCGCCGCCGTCCGGTCCAGCAGCAGCGCCACCGCGTCGCTCTCCGCGCCGGCCACCGGCGGGTCCACCGACAACGGCGGGATCCGCCACACCACCTCACCGAGCAGGCCGAACGGCTCCCGGCTCGTGGCGAGCACCCGGACACCCGTGCCGCCGGCCAGCAGCCGGGAGATCACGTCGGCGGACGCGACCGGCTGGGCGTCGCACGTGTCGAGCACGATCAGCATCCGCCGGCCGGCCGCGTACTCCACCAGGGTGTCCACCACCGGGCGGCCCGGCTCGGGACGCAGGCCGAGCACGGCGGCCACCGCGAACGCCACCAGACCCGGATCGGTGACCGTGGCGATGTCCACGAACCAGACCCCGTCCGGGTGGGAGTCCACCAGGTCGGCGGCGAGCTCCACGGCGAGCCGGGTCTTGCCCGTCCCGCCCGCGCCGAGCACCGTCACCAGCCGGTGGGCCTCCATCAGCCGCCGCAGCTCCGCCCGCTCCGCCTGCCGGCCGACGAACGAGGTGACCTGGGTGGGCAGGTTGTGCGCGACCGCGTCGGCGGTACGCGGTCGCGGGAACTGCCGTTCCAGGCCCGGGGCGACGAGCTGGAAGAGCCGTTCCCGGTCGTCGAAGCCCCGCAACCGGTGCAGGCCGAGGTCGAGGAGGGAGGCGCCGGGCGGCAACGGGTCCGCGTGGCGGGCCGCCGACGCCGAGCAGAGCACCTGGCCACCGTGCGCCGCGGCGGCGACCCGGGCGGCCCGGTGCACCTCCGGGCTCGCGTACTCGCCGTCGCGGGGCTCGGCCCAACCCGTGTGCAGACCCATCCGGACCCGGGGGGCGGCCTCCGACGTCGGCCAGTCGTGGTTGGCCAGCGCCCGCTGGGCGGTCAGACAGGCGGTCAGCGCGGCGGACGCGTCGGCGAAGGCCAGGAAGAACGAGTCACCCTCGGTCAGCAGCTCCGCGCCCTCGGTCGCGGCGATCGTACGGCGCAGCAGCCGCCGGTGCTCGCGGAGCACCGGCCGGTAGTCGGGGCCGAGCAGCTGGGCCAGCCGCGTGGAGCCCTCGATGTCGGTGAACACGAAGGTCACCCACCCGGTCGGGAGGTGGATCCGTGTCGACATGCGAGGAACCTCCGCCCGTGACGTCGGGTTCATGCTGCCCGAACCCGAGTCGTCACGCATCGTGAGAACGGTCGGCCCAGTTCGGCCCCAACGTGCCAACTCGGACGCCCGACGGCAGGAACGGCGGACCGTCGGCACTGGACCGCGCCGGCAGCGGCCACGCCTTCCCGCCGGGCGGGAACACGCAGCTCAGCAGCCGCAGCCACCGCCACAGCAGCCGCCACCGGCGGCCGGCGCGGCAGGACCGACCGCAGCCCCGGAACCACCGCGGCCGGTGACCGCCACCGTCGAGAGCAGCTTCACGGTGTCGGTGTGTCCCTCCGGGCAGGACGCCGGTGCGCCGGCCTGCGCCATCGGGCGGTTGACCTCGAAGGTGTCGCCGCAGGCGCGGCAGCGGAACTCGTACCGGGGCATGGCAACAGGGTACGACCGGTCCTGACGTACGGGCGAGTATGGGTGATACTCAACTGGTGGTGGACGGCGAGGACAGATCGGCCCTTCGACCCCTGCGCCCGGCCGCGCCGCTCGACGGGCCGCTCGCGGCCTCCGGCGCTGCCCCGGACGAGGCGACGGGTGCGGTGCCCCGGCCGCGCCGTCCCCGGCTGAGGTCACCGGACCCGGCCTCCGGCGCGCCGGACGCGACCGAGGCCGACGAGCCGCGATCCCCCACGGCGAACGCCGACCAGCCGAAGACCGACGACACCGAGAAGACCGACGGCACAACGGGGGTCGCGGACGGAACGACGGCCGGCGCCGCCGGGACACCGTCGCCCGACGCGGTCACGCCCGCGGGTCCACCGGCAGCCCGGCGGCGCCGGGTGCCCTTCGCCCACGCCGTACACACTCCCCCCGGTCGTGTCGCGGTGGCCGCCGCGCGGTCGACGCGCGACTGGTCGCGGCGCCCCAGCGGGCGGCTCACCCTGCCCGGTGTCTTCCTGCTGGCCCTGGTCGCGGCGACCGCCGCGGCCGGCGCGCTGCTGGTGCCGGCGACGGTCCGCGCGCCCCGCCCGGTGGCCGTCGACGCGACGGCGCCGACGGGCCTGCCGGACGGAGCGTTCCCCGCCGGGTCGCCGCCGCCCCTGTCCTCCCCGCTGCCCAGCGGGTCGGCGCCGCTCGGGGCGCCGACGGTCGGCGTGCCGTCCGGTGGGCCCGTGGTCGGCACCGGTCGTCCCGCGGACGCCCTCGCCGCCTGGGCCGCGCAGATCAGCCCGAAGGTCAACATCCCGGCGGTCGCCCTCCAGGCGTACGGGTACGCCGAGCTGGTGCTCTCCCAGACCAACCGCAGCTGCGCCCTGAGCTGGACCACCCTCGCCGCGATCGGCCACGTCGAGTCGGGGCATGGCAGCGCCAACGGCGCCCGGCTGGGCGCGGACGGCAAGGCGCTACCGAAGATCATCGGGCTGCCGCTGGACGGCCAGGGCGGCCGGATGCGGATCGCGGACACGGACCGGGGCGTCATGGACGAGGACCCCGTGCTCGACAGGGCGATCGGGCCGATGCAGTTCATCCCGACCACCTGGCAGGAGGTCGGCGTCGACGCCGACAACGACGCGGCCCGGGACCCGCACGACATCGACGACGCCGCCCTCGCGGCCGGCAACTACCTGTGCAAGGGCGGCCGGAACCTGACCATCCCCGGCGACTGGTGGAACGCGATCCTGTCGTACAACGACGTGCGGCGGTACGCCCAGGACGTGTACGACACCGCCAACCGCTACGGACAGGCCAGCCGTACGTGACGTGATCGTCCGCGCACATTGGAGAACTGGACACTTCCCCCCGGCAGCCGTTAACGGCAAGCTAGACGGGTGATGGTGCGCGAGTGGGACCCCAGGACCGCGTCGTCCGCCGAGATCGCGTCGCTGCTGGACACGTTGAACGCAATCCTGGCGGCCGACCTGCCGCAGGATCCGCCGTGGCGGGAGAACTCCCTGCGGGAGTACCTCACCGAGGTGATGCCCGGCGAACGGCGGATCTCCTGGGTGGCGCAGGCCGAGCCGGCCGCCGACGGCACCCCGGGCGCGATCCTGGGCCAGGTGCACGTGCTGCTGCTCGGTGACATCGGCGTGCTGGAGGTGCTGGTGCACCCCGACGTGCGGCGCACCAGCCTGGGACGCACGCTGGTCCTGGTGGCGGCCCGACGCGTCTACCAGGAGGGCTTCCGCTCGATCGGCGTCGAGGTGGTCGGCGACACGCCCGCCGTCGGTTTCTACGAGTCGCTCGGGTTCACCCGGGAGTACGTGGAAACCCGCAGCGTGCTCGACCTGACCGCGGTCGACTGGACCGAGCTGACCGAGATGTCCTCCGGCATCGGCGCGGGCTACCACCTGGAGTTCTGGCCCGGCGGCCCGCCCGACGGGCTGATCGAGGCGTACGCCCGGGCCAAGGCCGAGGTGCGCGACGTCGACGACGGCGAACTGCGCCCCAGCTCGTACGACCCGCAGCGGCTGCGGGACAGCCTCGACTGCCTGCACCGGCGGGGCATGAAGCCCTACATCGTGCTCGCCCTGCACGAGCAGAGCGGCGAGGTGGCCGGCCTGACCGAGGTGGTGGTGCCGGCCCAGCATCCCACCCGCGCCGACCAGTACGACACGATCGTCGCGCAGGACCACCGCGGCTACGGCATCGACCGCGCGATCAAGGCGCGGATGCTGCTGGAGCTGCGCTCGGCGGAGCGGGAGCTGACCGAGGTGCAGACCTGGAACGCGCAGGCCAACGAGGCGATGCTCAAGGTCAACGCCGAGCTGGGCTATCGTCCGGACCGGGAGTGGTGCGAGTACAGCGTCGACGTCGCGGAGCTGGTCCACCGGCTGGACGCAGGCCGCTGATCGGGCAGAAGTTCACGAAACCGTCCGATGGGGGATGGACGCCGGCCAACCACGCGCCTTAACGTGCGTTAGATCCCGTCCACCCATCGTGGAGGCCCCATGCGCCCGCGCCGCACACTTGCCGCGCTCGCGACCGCCACCGCAGCCGTGACCGTCACGGCTGTCGGCGTCGCACCCACCGCGGCCAGCGCCGCGCCCACCGACCTTTTCATCTCCGAGTACGTCGAAGGCTCCTCGAACAACAAGGCGATCGAGCTGTTCAACGGCACCGGAGCGGCCATCGACCTGGCCTCCGGCGGATACCAGCTCCAGCTGTACTTCAACGGCGCCACCACCCCGGCGACCAGCCTGGCGCTGACCGGCACGGTCGCCGCCGGGGACGCCTTCGTGCTCGCCAGCTCCTCGGCCAACGCGGCGATCCTCGCCCAGGCCGACCAGACCACCGGCGCGAGCCTCTTCAACGGCGACGACGCGATCGTGCTGCGCCGGGGCGCCACGGTGCTCGACTCGATCGGCCAGGTCGGCGTCGACCCGGGCACCGAGTGGGGCAGCGGCGTGACCAGCACCGCCGACAACACGCTGCGCCGGCTCGGCGCCGTGACGGCCGGCGACGCCGACCCGTCGGACGCCTTCGACCCGGCCACCCAGTGGGCCGGCTTCGCCACCGACACGGTGGACGGGCTGGGCGCGCACAGCGTCGACGGAGGTGGCCCGGTCGACGTGCCGGGGTCGGTCACCTGCGGCGGGGCACTGGTCACCGCCGTCGGCACCCCGGGGACCCGGGAGGTCACCGCCACCGACGCCGACGACCGCGTCGTCGACGTGGCCGTCACCTCGGTCACCCCGGCCCCGGCCGCCGGCTCGATCAGCCGTACCGACCTGACCCCGGCCGACGCGGTCGCCGGCACCGCCCGCGCCACCGTCACGGCGAGCGCCGACCTGGCCGGCGGCATCTACGCCGTCCAGGTCACCGCCACCGACGCCGACGGCGGCACCGCCACCTGCACGCTCAGCGTGCAGGTCGTCGAGGAGGTCACGGTCGGGCAGGTGCAGGGTCCGACCCGCGACGACGAGTCCGGCCCGGCCGACCGGTCACCGCTCGCACCGGCCACCGGTGGCGGCAGCAGCGACCGTCTGTGGGACGTCCGGGGCGTGGTCACCCAGCTGACGCTGGCCCGCGCCAGCAACGGCAGCGACCAGCGGGGCTTCTTCCTCCAGAGCCGCGCCGACGCCACCGACGGCGACCCGACCAGCTCGGACGGCATCTTCGTCTTCATGGGCACGTTCACCTCGCTGATCGGCGGCTACGTGCCGACGGTGGGCGACGAGGTGGTCGTGCGGGCCCGGGTCGCCGAGTACTTCAACATGACCCAGCTCTCCAGCGCCTCCCTGGTTCGCAAGGTCGCCTCCGGCGTCGACGTGAACACGGCGGTCCAGGTCACCGACGCGGTGCCGCCGGTCGACCTCGCCGACGCGGAGCGCTTCTGGGAGCGGCACGAGGGCGCGCGGCTGCGGGTCCGGGCCGGCAGCGCCGCGGTGAGCGGCCGGAACGTCTTCAGCTCCACGGCCGACGCCGAGACCTACGTCATCGACCGGGACGACCCGCTGCTGGACCGCGCCGACCCGTACGCCCGCCGGGTGTTCCGGGATTCGCACCCGTTGGACAACGACCCGACGCGCCGCTTCGACGACGGCAACGGCCAGCGCATCCTGCTCGGCAGCATGGGCGTCAAGGGCACCACCGGCGACGTCACGGCGTTGCTGCCACCGGCGCACACCTTCGACACGCTGACCGCCGACGCGGTGGGCGGCCTCTACTACTCCTTCGAGAAGTACGGCGTCCAGGTCGAGTCGGCGCAGTTCACCGGCGGGGCCGACCCGTCGGCGAACAACCCGCCGCAGCCGGCCGACCGGTCCCGGGAGGTCGCGGTCGCGACCTACAACGTCGAGAACCTGTACGACTTCCGCGACGACCCGTTCGACGGTTGCGACTTCACCGGCAACGCCGGCTGCACGGGCGTACGCCCGCCGTTCGACTACGTGCCGGGCAGCGAGCAGGAGTACCGGGAGCAGCTCGCCGCGCTGGCCGACCAGATCACCACCGACCTGCACTCCCCCGACCTGATCCTGGTGCAGGAGGCCGAGGACCAGGACATCTGCACGGTCTCCGGCAGTGAGCTGGCCTGCGGCGCCACGAACGACGCCGACGGCGCTCCGGACACCCTCCAGGAGCTGGCGCTGACCATCGCGGCGAACGGCGGACCGACCTACGCGGCCGCGTACGACCGGACCGGCGCCGACGCGCGCGGCATCACCGCTGCGTTCCTGTACCGGACCGACCGGGTCTCGCTGGCCGAGGCGACCGCCGGTGACCCGCTGCTCGGCTCCGCGCCGACGGTGCAGTACCGGGGTGCCGCGCTGGCGAGCAACGCCGACGTGCAGAACCCGAAGGCGCTCAACGCCGTCCTCCCCGCCGACGTCGACGTCAGCACCGGCCGGGACGGCACCAACGTCTTCACCCGCGCGCCGCAGCTCGGCAAGTTCACCGTCGCGGCCGCGCCGGGCTCGTCGGAGCGGTTCACCCTGTGGGCGGCGAGCAACCACTACTCGTCCGGGCCGGACAGCCGGGTCGGGCAGCGTCGGGAGCAGGCCGCGTACGGGGCGGCGATCGTCACCGCGATCGAGGCGTCGGACGGGGACGCGCGGGTGGTCTACGGCGGGGACCTGAACGTCTTCCCCCGCCCCGACGACCCCATCGCGACGGCGGCGAACCCCACTCCGTCGGACCAGTTGGCACCGCTGTACGACGCGGGGATGCGCAACCTCTGGGAGGACCTGCTGGCCGACGCGCCGTCGTCCGCCTACTCGTACAGCTTCGAGGGGCAGGCCCAGACGCTGGACCACCTGTTCGTCAACGAGGCGCTGCACGGTGACCTGGTGCAGATGCGGGCGGCGCACATCAACGCCGACTGGCCGGCCGAGTTCGCCGGTGACGGCTCGCGTGGTTCCAGCGACCACGACCCGCAGGTGGCCCGGTTCCGCTCCCGCGCCACGTTGAGCGTCGGGGACGCGTCGGTGGTCGAGGGCGACCGGGACACCAGCACGCTGACCTTCCCGGTCACCGTCTCCCGGCCGCTGTCGCAGCCGGTCGTGGTCTGCGCCGCCACGTACGGCGGCACGGCGCAGGCCGGCTCCGACTACGACCCGTACGTCGGCTGCCGCACCCTGGCCGCCGGCCAGACGGCGCTCACCTTCGCGGTGACCGTCAACGGTGACCGGAAGCGGGAGGCGGACGAGAAGCTGACGCTCCTGGTGGCCGGCGTGCCCGGTCTGCTGCTGGGCGACCCGGTCGGCACCGGCACCATCACCAACGACGACTGACCTCGTCACGCGCGTACGCCGGCGGCCCGCCGGCCCGGGTCACCCACCTGGGCCGGCGGGCCGCCGTCGTCGCTCCTGCTGGATGCCCTCGGGGTCGAGCATCGCCCGGCGCCGCGCGCTGCGGAACACGTCCGGGGGCGGCGGTACGGTCCGGTACTTCGCCACCCGCACCTCCCACTGGCTCCGCCGCCGTAGGGCGTCGCGGAGCAGGCGGTTGCGGTAGAACGTCTCCGGCGGACGTGCGAGCCCGTACCTGTCGGCCCACCACTCGCCCGGCTCTGGATCGAGAATCGTGTCCAGGTGGGACGGGTACCGACGGTCGGCGCCATCGCGGATGTCGTCGCGGTCACGCATCGGACGCAGTACCCGACCACGGTCGTCCACCACCGCCAGCCGGAACCCGGCCGCCCCGAGAACGCGCTGGAGCAGCCCGAGGCTGGGCGTCACCCGCCCCGCTTCGATGCGACCGATGGTGGCGTGGTGCACACCGACGCGTCGGGCCAGCTCCCGCTGGCTCCAGTCGGCTCGACGTCGGGCCGCCCGGACGATCCCGACGATCGGCCACGGCTCGACGGGCTCGGCGGACCCGGCTGGCTCGGCGGGCTCAGTTGGCTCGGCGGGCTCGGTGGGCTCCGCCTGCTTCCGTTCCGATCGCTCCTGCAACGACATGCCCCACACCGTGCCGGACGGGGGACCGCGGATCCACCCCGTCCACCCCGCCTGTGGACAACCGCCCGCCCTGTGGACAACCACCGGGGGGCTGGGCTGGCCAGGGCGACAGGCACGGCCACCGCCACGCCACCGCCTCATCGGCCCACCCTGGCAACTGTCCGTAAGCACGTCCCGTCAAGCGCGTGGTTCACTCTCGGTGACGACGCCGCGCGAGCAGTCCGCGGCAACGGTCCGGCATGCAGACCTGTGACCAGGCACGACGCCGATAAGCCAGCTGACACCGACAATCGCCCTCGCCCACTTTGCTCTGCACCCTCATGCGCACCAGGCACCCAGAGTCACTGGCGCGTATGTGGGTGCAGAGCAAAGTGGGCGGAGGAGTGTGGTGGCCGCTCACCAGACCGTTACGGAAAGTTATTCCTTCCGCGCGCGAACGGGGACGGAAGCGGATCGGCGCCGCGACCGCGACGGCCGTCGCCGAAGCCAGCCGGGCGGCCACGTGGCCCGACGACGAGGAACACCGGCGCCGCCGGGCCGAGCCGCGCGGCCACGGCGCCGCCGGACCGTCAGTAGCGCTGGCGGAGGAGCTGGGCGGCCTCGACTGCCCAGTACGTCAGGATGATCTGCGCTCCGGCGCGGCGGATCGACGTGAGCGTCTCCAGGATCACCCGCTCGCGGTCCACCCAGCCGTTCGCTGCGGCCGCCTCGACCATCGCGTACTCGCCGGAGACCTGGTACGCGGCGACCGGCACGTCCACCGCCGCGCGGACCGCCGACACCACGTCGAGGTACGGCAGCGCCGGCTTGACCATCACGATGTCGGCGCCCTCGGCCACGTCCAGCTCCACCTCCCGCAGCGACTCCCGGAGGTTCGCCGGGTCCTGCTGGTAGGCGCGGCGGTCGCCCTCCAGCGCCGACTCCACGGCGTCGCGGAACGGGCCGAAGAACGCCGAGGCGTACTTCACGGCGTACGCGAGCACCGACACGTCCTGGTGTCCCGCGGCGTCGAGCGCCCGGCGTACGACGCCGACCTGGCCGTCCATCATCCCGGACGGCCCGACCATCCCGACCCCGGCGGCGGCCTGGGCCACCGCCATCTCGGCGTAGGCGGCGAGGGTGGCGTCGTTGTCGACGCCACCGTCGGGGGTGAGGAGGCCGCAGTGCCCGTGCGAGGTGAACTCGTCCAGGCACAGGTCGCTCATCACGACGGTGGCGTCACCCACCTCGGAGACCACGTCACGGATGGCGACGTTGAGGATGCCGTTCGGATCGACGCCACCGGAGCCGGTGGCGTCCCGTGACGTCGGCACCCCGAAGAGCATGATGCCCCCCACACCGGCCTGGACCGCCTCGACCGCCGCCTTGCGCAGCGAGTCCCGGGAGTGCTGGAGCACTCCCGGGAGCGACGCGACGGGCCGCGGCTCGGTCAACCCCTCCTTGACGAACATCGGCACGACCAGCTCGGCCGGGTCGACGCGGGTCTCGGACACCAGCCGTCGGACCGCCGCGTTGCGGCGCAGCCGACGGGGCCGGATCTCGGGGTACGGCATGGGGGCCTCCTGCTACGACTACCGGAACCTCAGGGCGGTCGGCCCCTGCACCTTCGAACCACGCCGCTGCTTCGCCGGCATGGCGGCGAGCTTCTCGCGCAGCTCGACGGCGTAGGCGGCGAGCGCCTCCACCAGATCGGGGACCGAGGCGTGCGGCGGCTGGACGTCAACCCGCAGGCCGAACTCCGTCGCGGTCTCCGCCGTCTTGGGCCCGATAACCGCAACAACGGTACGCGCGTGCGGCTTCCCGGCGATGCCGACCAGGTTCCGCACGGTCGAGGACGAGGTGAAGAGCACCGCGTCGAAACCGCCGGACTTGATCGCGTCCCGGATCTCGGCGGGCGGCGGGGCGGCCCGGACGGTCCGGTACGCGGTCACGTCGTCGACCTCCCAGCCACGCTCGGTGAGCCCGGCGGCGAGCGTCTCGGTGGCGATGTCGGCGCGGGGCAGCAGCACCCGGCCCACCGGGTCGAGGATCTCGTCGTGCGGCGAGAACTCGGCCAGCAGGCCCTCGGAGGACTGCTCACCAGCGGGGACCAGCTCCGGCTGGATGCCGAAGGCGCGGACCGCGTCGGCGGTCGCCTCACCGATGCAGGCGATCTTGACGCCGCCGAAGTGGCGGGCGTCCAGGCCGTGCTCGGCGAACTTCTCCCAGACCGCCCGGACCGCGTTCACCGAGGTGAAGATCACCCAGGCGTACCGGCCGTCGACCAGGCCCTTGACCGCCCGCTCCATCTGGGCCGGCGTACGCGGCGGCTCGACCGCGATGGTCGGCACCTCGCACGGGATGGCCCCGTACGCGCGCAGCCGCGCGCTCATCGCACCGGCCTGCTCCTTGGTGCGGGGCACCAGCACCTTCCAGCCGTACAGCGGGCGGTTCTCCCACCAGCTCAGCTTGTCCCGCTGGCCGACGCCCTCACCGAGGGTGAGCACGACCCGGCCGGTGAAGCCGAGGGCCGCCGCGACGAAGGAGTCCACGGTCGACGTGGTCGTGTACTGCGTCTCGCCGGTGCCGTCGCCGGTCACCCCGACGCCGGTCGTGCCGTCCACCCCGGCGGCCAGCAGGCCGTCCCGGATCGCGGCGAGGTCACCGGCGTCCACCGCCAGAGCCAGCGAGCCCCGGCCGACGGCCGCCGCCAGCGCCTCGAAGTCCAGGGTGTTGACGTCCTCGACGTCCGCCGCGGTCCGTACGCCCGGCAGCGGCACACCCGCGTACGTGGCCACGCCCTCGGCCTGCCCGACACCGGGTACCACCTCGAAGTGCGCGGCGGTACGGGCCACCGCCTGCACCTCCTTGACCACCGAGTCGTGACCGAAGGGGTCACCGGCGACCAGGTGCACCGCGTTCAGCCCGGAGCGGGCCGCCGAGATCAGCACCTTCGCCACGTCACCCGGAGCGCCCTCCGCCGGGGTGAACTGCGCGTCTTCCTTCGCCTGCGCACGGACCGCGTCGAGCAGCGACTCGGGGACTCCCCGGTCGTACACGACCTGGTCGGCGTCGACGAGGGCGTCGTGCGCCCGGCGGGTCAGCAGGCCCGGGTCGCCGGGACCGGCCCCGACGAACGCGATGCGGCCTACGGGCTTACGGGTGCGGGTCATTCTGTGCTCCCAAATTGCTGGGTCCCCGGGCCGGTGTGTCCTTCCTGGCCGAGGATCGAGTCGGCGCCGAGGTCGAGGAGTTCGGCGGCGAGTGCCTTGCCGATCTCCGCCGCGTCGGCGGGCGTACCGGTGTGGGACAGCCGGAGGTCTCGCGAACCGTCCGGGCTGATCACCGCACCGCGCAGGTAGATCTCATCGCCGGTCTCACCCTCGGCGAGTTCGGCGTAGGCGGCGACCGGAGCGGAGCATCCGGCCTCCAGGGTGGCCAGCAGCGCCCGTTCCGCGGTGACCGCGGCGCGGGACGGTGCGTGGTCGAGCACGGTGAGCAGCTCGACCAGGTCCGGGTCGTCGATCCGGCACTCCACCGCCAGCGCGCCCTGGGCGGGCGCGGGCAGCATCAGCATCGGGTCGAGCGTCTCGGTGATCACGTCGGTGCGGCCCAACCGGGCCAGCCCGGCCCGAGCCAGGACCACGGCGTCCAGGTCGGCGTCCGGGCCGAGCACCCGCGCGAGCCGGGTGTCGACGTTGCCCCGGATGGGGGTGACCTCCAGTTGCAGCCCGAGCGCGTGCAGCTGGGCGATGCGGCGCAGCGCGCCGGTGCCGATCCGCGCGCCGGACGGCAGCTCGGCGAGCGTACGACCGTCCGTGGCGATCAGGGCGTCCCGCGGGTCCTGCCGGGGCGGTACGGCCGCGATGTGCAGGCCGGGGGCCGCCGCGGTGGGCAGGTCCTTGTAGGAGTGCACCGCGAAATCGATCGTGTTGGCGACAAGCGCGTCCCGCAGCGCGGAGACGAACACGCCGACGCCGAGCCGGTGCACCGGCGCGGACGAGCGGTCACCGGCGGTCACCACCTCCACCAGTTCGACGGCGCGGCCGGTGGCGGCGGTCAGCGCGTCGGCGATCTGGCCGGACTGGGCCATCGCGAGCTTGCTGCCCCGGGTACCGAGACGCAGGGGGGTGCTCATCGCTCACCTCCGGTGGGCGGGAAGTCGGCGACGGTGCCGCCGAACGGCGGGACGTCGCTGTCGGCGTCTCCGAAACGGGGGACGTCGGCGGTGTCGACGATGTCGGGGACCGTGTCGACCGGGGAGGTCTGCGGCACCTGGAGGTCGAACAGCTCGCGCAGCAGGGCCGCGTACTGGTCGCCGCCGGGCTCGGCCGCGAGCTGGCGGACCCGCACGGTGGGCTGGTGCAGCAGCCGCTGGACCACGCGGTGCACCGTCCGGGCCACCTCGGCGCGCTGGTCGTCGCTGAGGTCCGGACGGCGCTGGGCCAGCCGGCGCAGCTCGGCGGTCACCACGTCGTCGGCCCGGCCGCGCAGCGCGGCCACGGTCGGGGCGACGTCGGCGCCGCGCAGCCAGGTGAGGAAACCGTCGACCTCGCCGACCACGATCCGCTCCACGGCGGCGGCGTCGGCGGCGGCCGGACCGTCGGCGACCAGCGTGGCCATCCGGTCGATGTCGATCACCTCGACCCCGGGCAGGTCGGCGACGCCGGGCTCCACGTCACGCGGCACGGCCAGGTCGAGCAGGACCAGCGGGCCCCGCTCCGGGTCCCGGTCGGCGAGCGCCCGGCCGACGACGTCCCGGGTGAGGACCGCCTCCGTGGCGGCGGTGGCCGCCACGACGATGTCCACGGTGGAAAGGGCTGAGGTCAGCTCCGCGATCGGCGCGGCGGCGGCTCCGTACGACTCGGCGAGCCGGACCGCCCGGTCGGCGCCCCGGTTGGTCACGGTGAGGGGGCCGGCGCCCAGCCGGGACAGTGTCGCCACGCCCAGCGACCCCATCGCGCCCGCACCGACCACGAGGGCCGGACGGCCGGCCAGGTCGCCGTCGAGCAGCTCCGCGGCCAGGTCGAGCGCGGCGGTGACCACGCTCTGGCCGGCCCGGTCGATGCCGGTCTCGGCGTGCGCCCGCTTACCGACCCGCAGCGCCTGCTGCATCAGCTCGTGCAGGAGGCGGCCGGCGGTGTCCGCGCCGGTAGCCCAGTGGTACGCGTCACGCAGCTGGCCGAGGATCTGCGCCTCGCCGACGACCATCGAGTCCAGTCCGGCGGCGACCCGGAAGACGTGGTCGACGGCGGCGGCGTCGAAGTGCACGTACAGGTTGTTGGCCAGCGCCGCCGGCTGGCAGCCGGCCTGCTCGGCCAGGACCGCGCAGATGTCGCCCAGCCCGCCGTGGAAACCGGACACGGCGGCGTAGACCTCCACCCGGTTGCAGGTGGAGACCAGCACCGCCTCGGTCACGTAGGGCTGCGCGACCAGGCGGTCCAGCATGCGGGTGAGGTCGGCGGGTGCGACCGCGAGCTGCTCCAGCGTGGCGACCGGAGCCGTGCGGTAGGACGCGCCGACGACGAGCAGTTTCACGTGCCGATCGCCTCCTGCGTGTCGGTGACCGCGAGACCGCCCGGCAGGGCGGTGAGGGCGGACCCGCCGGTGGCGGGGAGCGCGGTCAGAGACGCCTTGCGGTGCTCGTGGAAGGACAGGATCTGCAGCTCGATGGCGAGATCGACCTTGCGCACGTCGACCCCCTCCGGAACCGAGAGTACGCAGGGCGCGAAGTTCAGGATGCTCGTCACACCGACGGCGACGAGCTGGTCGGCGACGGCCTGCGCGGCGGCGGCGGGGGTGGCGATCACGCCGATGGCGAGGGCCTCCTCGCCGGCGATCCGGGGCAGCTCGTCGATGTGCTGGACGACCAGACCGTTGATCTCCTCGCCGACCCGGTCGGGGTCGGCGTCGAGGAGCGCCGCGATGCGGAAGCCGCGGCTGGCGAACCCGTCGTAGCCGGCCAGGGCGTGACCGAGATTACCCACTCCGACCAGGGCGACCGCCCGGCGCTGGGTGAGCCCGAGCACGTACTCGATCTGCTCGATCAGCAGCGCCAGGTCGTACCCGACGCCCCGGGTGCCGTACGACCCGAGGTGGGAGAGGTCCTTGCGGAGCTTGGCGGAGTTCACCCCGGCGGCACCGGCCAGGCCCTCGCTGGACACCGTCTCGTGGCCGCTCTCGGCCAGGTTGTGCAGGGCACGGAGGTATTCGGGAAGACGCGCGACGGTCGCCTCGGGCAGGTCCGGGAGCGCCGGTACGGCACCGGCGCGGCCGGGCGCGCCTGGGTGACGGTGCTGACTCATGAGACTCCGTGCGGTGCGATCCTCGGCCAACTCCGCTGGTCGGCCGCTTCGGGACTCCCGCTGGCGACCGAGATTGCCGGCTGTGCTAGCAGGGCGCGTCGGAACTACAGAGTAGGCGCTTGTGAAGACGTGCACAAATCGCGATCTTGCTGGCCCGCGACGCGGCTCCACCAGGCCTCCATTCCGCAAGATCGATCGGACACCTCGGGTGGCGCCGCTCGGTAATTATTGCTCAATTAAGACTTCTCTGACCAATCGCGCGACGCGGCTCGCCGACGGGGTAGGGCCAGCCCTACGACGGAGAGGCGGGCCGACGGGATGGGTACGGCGACCGGCGCTGCCTAGCCTCGTGGACATGACCGCAGTTTCCGCCGCCGAGCCCCGGCCCGAGCCGGCCCGGTGGCCCGGCGTCGTCGGCCAGCTCGTCGTCGACACCGGGTACGTCGTGCTCAGCCTCCCCCTGGCGATCGTGTCGTTCGTGCTCCTGGTGACCGGGGTCGCACTCGGTCTCGGGCTGCTGGTGACCGTGGTGGGCCTGCCGATCCTCACCGGCACCCTGTACGCCGCCCGCGGGCTCGCCGACATCGAACGCCTGCGTCTGCCGGCGGTCCTCCGCCGGCCCCGGATCCGCCCGCAGTACCTGGTCCCCGAGGCCGGCGCCGGGGGCTGGCGACGGATCTTCCTGCCGATGCGCGACGCCCAGTCCTGGCTGGATCTGGCCCACGGCATCTTCCGGCTGGTGGTGGCCGTGGTCACCTTCGTGGTGACGCTCACGTGGTGGGCGGTCGCGCTCGCCGGTGTCCTCTACGTCACCTACGACTGGGCGATCCCCTACGGACCGGAGGACGTCGGCCTCAACGACCTCCTCGGCCTCGGTGACTCGCCGGCGGCCCGGATCGTGCTGAACACCGCCATCGGGCTGTTCTTCCTGCTCACCCTGCCGAACGTGGTGCGCGCGTGCGCCCTGCTGGAGGCCTCCCTCGGCCGGGCGCTGCTGACCGGGGTGGCGGAGATGCGCAACCGGATCACGGTGCTGGAGGAGCAGAAGCGGGCCGCCGTGTCGGCGGAGGCGACCGCGCTGCGCCGCCTGGAACGGGACATCCACGACGGCCCGCAGCAGCGCCTGGTCCGGCTCGCGATGGACCTGAGCCGGGCCCGGCAGCAACTGGCCACCGACCCGGAGGCGGCCGGTCGGACCCTCGACGAGGCCGTCGGTCAGACCCGGGAGGCCCTCGCCGAGCTGCGCGCCCTCTCCCGGGGCATCGCACCGCCGATCCTGGTGGACCGGGGCCTGCCCAGTGCTCTCGCGGCACTCGCCGGACGGGGCCTCATCCCGATCGAGCTGCGGGTCGACGCGGACCTCGGCGACCCCGCGGGGCGGCTCGACCCGATGACGGAGAACACCGCCTACTTCGTCGTCGCCGAGGCGCTCACCAACGTCGCCAAGCACAGCCGGGCCACCACGTGCCAGGTCAGCGTGTCCCGGGAGGGACGACGGCTGCGGGTGGTCGTGGACGACGACGGCCAGGGCGGTGCGAACGTCGCCAAGGGGCACGGCCTCGCCGGCATCGCCGACCGCGTCCGAGCGGTCGGGGGCCGGCTCACGGTGGTGAGCCCGGCCGGCGGCCCCACCGAGATCCGCGCCGACCTGCCGTTGTGAGCGGGAGCACCGCCTCGGACGAGGCCGCTCCGCACCGGACCGGGGCCGGGCCGGCATGGTAGACAGCGGCATGCGCATCGTGATCGCGGACGACGCCGTGCTCCTGCGGGAGGGGCTGGTCCGGCTGCTCTCCGAGCAGGGGCATCGGGTGGTGGCCGCCGTGGGGGACGGCGACGCGCTGGTGGAGGCGGTGGTGACGCACCGGCCGGACGTGTCGATCGTGGACGTGCGGATGCCGCCGTCGCACACCGACGAGGGGCTGCGGGCGGCCGTGGAGGCTCGGCGGCTGGTGCCCCGGACGCCGATCCTGGTGCTGTCGCAGTACGTGGAGGTGTCGTACGCCGACGACCTCCTCGACACGACCGGGGGTGGCGGGGGCGGGATCGGCTACCTGCTGAAGGACCGGGTGGCCGCGATCGACGAGTTCCTCGACGCGCTGACCCGGGTGGCCGGTGGCGGCACCGTGCTCGACCCGGAGGTGGTGGGGCAGCTCTTCGCCCGCCGCCGCCGCGACGACCCGCTGCGCCACCTGACCCCGCGCGAGCGCGAGGTGCTCGCCCTGATGGCCGAGGGCCACTCGAACACGGCCATCGCCCGCACCCTGGTGGTGAGCGACGGCGCGGTCGAGAAGCACGTACGCAACATCTTCACCAAGCTGGACCTCCCGCCGGACACCGAGCAGCACCGGCGGGTGCGGGCCGTCCTGACCTACCTGCGCAACTGACCCACGGTCAGGGCAGGGTGCGGGCCAGGGTGACCGCCTCGGTCAGGGTGTCGGCGACCGGGTGGCCGGAGGCGCGGAGGCGGGTCGGGTCGGTGAAGCCGCCGGTGTACAGCACGGCGCGTCCGCCGACCTCCAGCGCCGCGTCGGCGTCGTCGAGGGAGTCGCCGATCAGCACCACGTCCCGACCGTCCACGTCCAGCTCGGCCAGGTGCCGCCGCAGCGACTCGGCCTTGCGGTCACCGCCGACCGTGGCCCGCAGCCCGTCCACCCGGACGAAGTGGCCGGTCAGGCCGTACGTGTGCACGGTCGGGACCAGCTCGGAGTGGAACCACATGGACAGCAGGGACTGGCTGCCCGGCCAGGAGGCCATCGCCACCTGCGCGTCGTGGGCGAGTCGGCAGGTGGTCAGGCCCTCCCGGTACGCGTTGTGGAAGATCGTGTCCAGCCGACCGAACTCCTCGTCGTCAACCGCCTGACCGAGCACCTCGGCGTAGTAGTCGGCGATCGGGCGGCGGAACCGCACCCGGTGCTCGTCGGCGGTGACGGTGGGACCGCCGACGGTGGCGAAGACGGTGTTGGTCGAGGCGACGACGAGGTCGAGGTCGTTGAGCAGCGTGCCGTTCCAGTCCCAGACCAGGTGGGGTCGTGCAGCGTCCATCGCCGCACCCTACCGAAGGCGGCCCGGCCGGAAACGCCCCCGCGACCCGCGACCGTACCCCTCAGAGCTGCGGGGTGGTCAGGTCCTTCAGCAGGCGCTCCTCCTCCACCCGCCAGTAGCCGTGCTCCTTGCCGTCGAGCAGGACCACCGGCAGCCGCTCGCCGTACTCCCGCTCCAGCTCGATGTCGTCGGTGACGTCCTTTTCGATCCAGCGGTCCCCGGTGACCGCGACCACCCGGTCGAGGGCAGCCTTCGCGTCCTCGCAGAGGTGGCAGCCGGGCCGGGTGATCAGGGTGATGCGGGGCTCACGCATCGGTGTCCTCCGTGGTGCGGGCGTCGGCCGGGGCCGGCGGTCGGGTGGCCGGTGCCGCGTCGGGGCGGCACCGCGGACGGTGCCGCCTCACGACGACTCCGGCCGGAGCAGGGTCTTGCGTACCTTGCCGATCGCCGAGTGCGGCAACTCGTCGACGAACTCGACGGCGGTCGGGCACTTGAACCGGGCCAGGTTCCGGGTGCAGTGGGCGAGCAGGTCCGCACCGGTGACCGGCCGCCCCGGCGCCGGCACCACGTACGCCCGGACAGTCTCTCCGGTCCGGGGGTGCGGCACACCCAGTACCGCCGACTCGGCCACGCCCGGGTGCGCGGAGAGCACCAACTCGACCTCGTGCGGGTACACGTTGAAGCCGTTGACCAGGATCAGCTCGCCGATCCGGTCGACCAGGAAGAGGTCGCCGCCGTCGTCGGCGTACGCGACGTCGCCGGTCGCCCACCAGCCGTCGGCGTCGGGGCCGCCCCGCCCGTCGGGCCAGTAACCGGAGAAAAGGTTCGCCCCGCGCACGACGATCTCGCCGGGGTCAGCGCCGAGCGCCGTGTCGGACAGGTCCGGACCGTCCGGGTCGTCGTCCGGCGCGGTCCCGCCGTCCGGCCACACGTCCGTGCCGTCCGGCCCGACCAGGCGCAGCTCGACGCCGGGCAGCGGCCGGCCGATCGAGCCGGCCGTCGGCTCGCCGCCGACCAGGGTGGAGGTGAGCACCGGCGCGGTCTCGGTCAGGCCGTACCCGACGTGCACCGACCGTCCGGTGACCTCGGTGAAGCGCGCCGCGACGGCCGGCTCCAGCGGCGCCGCGCCGCAGACCACCACACGGACCGACGCCAGCGCCGCGGCGACCGTGTCGGCGTCCGCGCCGGACCACGCCGCGACCATCGACGGTACGCCGACCAGCACGGTGACCCGGTGCCGCGCGATCTCGGCGAGCCCGGCGTCGTCGCCCAGGTCGTCGACGAGCACCCCGGTCGCGCCGTGGTGGACCACCGCGCCGAGCCCCGAGTTGAGCCCGTACGCGTGGAAGAGCGGCAGCGCCAGCAGCAGGGTGTCGTCGGGGCCGACCACCGGCGGGTCGATGGCGTCGACCTGGTCGTGGTTGGCGGCCAGCGCCCGGTGCGACAGCATCGCGCCCTTCGGCCGGCCCTCGGTGCCCGACGTGTAGAGCAGTACGGCCAGGTCCTCGCCACCCCGGGCCGGGAAGGCGTCGGTGCCGCCGGCGGTCGGCGGCGCCGTGTGGACCGCGCGGAGCGCGGGCAGTTCTTCGGTGACCGTGGCGATCCGGTCCCGGACCGGCTGCGCGCAGATCAGCACGGTGGCGCCCGAGTCGGCGAGTACGTGCCGGAGCTCCGGCGCGGTGAAGCCGGGGTTCACCGGGACGGCGACCAGTCCGGCGCGCAGCACGCCGAGGTAGCTGACGACGAAGTCCGGGGTGTTGCCCAGCGCGATCGCCACCCGGGGCGGATGCCGGTCCGGTTCGCCCGCGTCGGCCGCCGGCGCCGGTACGGCGACGGCGAGGGCCCGGGCGGTGGCACTCACCGCGGCGTCCAGCTCGGACCACGTCAGGGTCTGCTCGCGCCAGTGCAGCGCGGGGTGGTCGGGGTGGGCGGCGGCCACCCGACGGAGCCGGTCGGCCAGTGTCGACCCGCCGCTTGCGGTTGCGTCCTGCACGGTGGCTGAGTCTGGCACAGCGAACCCCGCGCCGACAGTCGCCGACATCGCCGACACCACACGGGAGAGTCCCGGCGACGGGACCGCTGGGCGACGCGGGCGGCTACGGAGCGCACGTCCACCCACGACGGACCGAGGGGCCGCCGACACACCGGCGACGAGTCGGCCGACCCGGCCCGCGACGACACCGACCTCGCCACTGACCTGGAAATCCACTCGCGACCAGCGAGCCGCGGCAAAGTCAATCGCACACGACGGACAACCGGTCCGCCATCGGTGCGACGCGCGGGGAAATACTTCGGCCCTGTGTAACGGACTTGCCACGCGCGGGTGACGTTGGCCCTATCATCACTCGGGTCGGGTCACCCCATTTGCCGTGAGTCGACACCCCTCAGCCCGAGGAGGCCCCCGTGCCCGTGAGCGCATTGGACCAGCACCTCAGGGGGATCTGCCGCCCGTCGGCACACCCCCGACCCGTCCTGTCCGGCCACGCCATACCCGGCCGGGACCCGGCGGCGACACGCCGAACGGCGTGCGCCGTCGTCGGTGGGACGGAGGCGGTCCGATGACCACCTTCGGATACGCCGAACGCCCGTCCGGCCTGACCGGCCCGGCGATCCGCGCCACGGTCAACGAACGCGCCGCCGCCCGGAGTTCCCTGGAGGACACCGCCAACCTCGTCGTCCGGGGTGAGGGGCCGAGCCGCATCCGGAACCGGCCGCCGCACCACAACGAGCCACCGCCACGACCAGCCACACCGGGCGGCAACGCCAAGCCGATCGGCGGCCGGGTCGCGTCCCCGGCCCGACCGACGATGCCGGTCCAGGGGCGGCGATCCGTGGACCCGCCCACGGCGGTCGAGGAGTCGATGACCGAGACGGCGGTGCTGCCGGCGGTGACCTCGACGCCCGCGCCGACCGTCACCTCCACCGGATACCCCAGCCGACCCGACCCGTCCGACCCGGCCACCGAGGTGTGGAGCCTGGTCGAGCGCGCCCAGGCCGGTGAGGCCGAGGCGTTCGGCCTGATCTACGACCGGTACGTGGACACCGTCTTCCGCTTCGTCTACTTCCGGGTCGGTAACCGCCAGCTCGCCGAGGACCTGACCTCCGACACCTTCCTGCGGGCGTTGAAGCGGATCGGCAGCTTCACCTGGCAGGGCCGGGACCTCGGCGCCTGGCTGGTGACGATCGCCCGCAACCTGGTGGCCGACCACTTCAAGTCCGGCCGCTACCGGCTGGAGGTCACCACCGGCGACGTGCTCGACGCCGACCGGGAGGACCGGGGGCCGGAGGGCAGCCCGGAGGCGGCCGTGGTGGAGCACATCACCAACGTCGCCCTGCTCAGCGCGGTGAAGCAGCTCAACCCGGAGCAGCAGGAGTGCATCGTGCTCCGCTTCCTGCAGGGCTTCTCGGTGGCCGAGACCGCCCGCGCGATGGGCAAGAACGAGGGCGCGATCAAGGCTCTCCAGTACCGGGCGGTGCGGGCACTGGCCCGACTGCTGCCCGACGGTTTCCAACCGTAGTCCTCTTCCTGTGGTGGCCGGCCATGACCTGCGGAGTCTCCGCAGGTCATGGCCGTATCCGCAGGTGACGTCGATCACTTTGCGTGAGTTCGCCCCCGCCTGCCCCGTAACCCATGGCATGCGCGGAGCGTTTCTCCGGGTGCGACCGTTGGCAGCCCCGGCGTCCCCCCGGGCCCCAGGTCCGGCAGCGTGGCCGGCCACGACCTCCGTCCGTGGTGTGCCGCCGTCACCGGTCGTCGGCGACGACAGCGGCCGGCCGGCCGCGACCAGCGAGAGGAGGTGCCTGCGGTGGACAGCGACCTCTTCTCCCGCCGGCGCGCCGAGCGCTTCGCGCAACTTCTCGACGAGGCCAACGGTGGCCGACGGCACCACGCCCGTTCCCGGGCCGACGACCAGCTGACCGCGCTCGTCGCGGTCGGACGGCGACTCGGCGCGGCGGTGCCGACCGTCGAGGTCGAGCCCGACTTCCGCACCAGCCTGCGGGCGATGCTGGTCGCCACCGCCGAACGCGAGGGCATCGGCGCTCCGGCGGCCACGCCCGAGCCGGCGGCGCGACGCCTCGCCGGCGCCCTCAGCGGGAGCCGGCTGCTGCCGGCGGTCACCGGTCGGCGGGCCCGCGCCCGGGGCGCGATCCTCGTCGGTATCGCGGCCGGCGCCGTCGCCGTCTCCGGGATCTCCGCGGCGAGCGAGAACGCGGTCCCGGGTGACGCGCTGTACGGGATGAAGCGCTCGACGGAACGGGCGCAGCTCGCCCTCACCGGCTCCGACGTGAGCCGCGGTCAGCTCTTCCTCGACTTCGCCCGCACCCGCCTCGACGAGGCGGCGACGCTGCGGGGCGACCGGACCGGCTTCAGCGGCGTACTCGACGACATGGACGCCGACACCCGGCAGGGCGTACGACTGCTGACCACCGCCTCGGCGCAGCGCTCCGATCCGGCGGCGCTGGACACGGTCAACACCTTCGTCACCGGTCAGCGGCGGGCGGTGAGCGGCCTGCTCGACGACGCCACCCGCGCGGAGCAGGACCGTACGCGGCGGTCACTGGCCCTGCTGGACGCGATCCGGAAACGGTCCGACGCGCTGCGCGCCGCCATCGCCTGCGACCTGCCGGTGCCGGCGGTCAGCGACTCCCTCGGTCCGACACCGGCCCGCTGCCCCGGCGACTGACCGGGGCACCACCGGACGAGCCGTCCGCGTCACACGTAACGTGAGTAGCCGGTCCGGCAGTTCCCGGGCCGGCTACCCTCGCTCAGTGGCGTACGCCGCGCCGGTCGAGTGGAGGGAGGTCGGGTGGCCCGCACCCGCAAGGTGACGGTCAGCACCGACATCCACGGCCACACCACCGGTTGGGCGGAGGCCGAGCCGTCGACTCCCGTGCGACCCGACCCGGCCGCGGCGGCCTTCTTCGACGTGGACAACACGATGATGCAGGGCGCCTCGATCTACTGGTTCGCCCGTGGCCTCGCGGCGCGCAACTACTTCACCACCTCGGACCTGGCCCGCTTCGCCTGGCAGCAGCTGCGGTTCCGGCTGCTCGCCACCGAGCACCCGGGCGACATGTCGCAGGCCAAGGAGGCCGCCCTCGCCTTCGTCGAGGGCTGGCGGGTGGACGACGTGGAGCGCCTCGCCGAGGAGATCTTCGACGAGCTGATGGCACCCCGCATCTGGGGCGGCACCCGCCGTCTGGCCCAGCGGCACCTCGATGCCGGCGAGCGGGTGTGGCTGGTCAGCGCCGCCCCCGTGGAGATCGGCCGGGTGATCGCCGCCCGACTCGGCCTGACCGGCGCGATCGGGACCGTCGCCGAGGTCGTCGACGGCGCCTACACCGGTCGGCTGGTCGGCGACCTGATGCACGGCCCCGCCAAGGCGGACGCGGTCCTCCAGCTCGCCGCCGTGGAAGGGCTGGAGCTGGCCCGCTGCGCCGCCTACAGCGACTCCGCCAACGACCTGCCGATGCTGAGCGCGGTGGGCCGGGGCGTCGCAGTCAACCCGGACGGCACCCTGCTGCGCGAGGCACGGCAGCGCGGGTGGGAGGTCCGGGACTTCCGTACCGGCCGGCGCGCGGTGAAGATCGCCGTACCGTCGACGGCCGCGGCGGGCCTGGTCGCCGGTGCCGTGACCGCCGGCCTGGCGCTGCAGCGGCGCCGCCGCGCCGACTGAGGTCCCCGCCCGGTCGGGCTGGGCCGCCTACGGCCCGAACGGGTCCGGACGGCGTTCCAGCAGCTTGTGCAGGGTCTGCTGGATGGTCTCCCGCACCTGGTCGGCGAGGTTGAACACCACCAGCGGATCGTCGGCGGAGTCGGTCAGGTGCGCGGTGGGGATCGGCGGGCCGAACTCGATCAGCCACTTGCTCGGCAGCGGCACCATCCCCAGCGGGCCCAGCCACGGGAAGGTCGGCGTCACCGGGAAGTAGGGCAGCTTCAGCAGCCGGGCCAGCGGCTTGACGTCGGCGAGCATCGGGTACGTCTCCTCGCCGCCGACGATCGCCACCGGCACGATCGGCGTACCGGTGCGCAACGCCGCCGACACGAACCCGCCCCGGCCGAAACGCTGCAACTTGTAACGCTCCGAGTAGAGCTTGCCGATGCCCTTGAAGCCCTCGGGGAACACACCGACCAGTTCACCACCGGACATCAGCCGCTCCGCGTCCGGGTTGCAGGCGACCGTGCCGCCGGTCTTCCGGGCGATCTCGGAGACCACCGGCATCCGGAAGACCAGGTCGGCGCCGAGCAGCCGCAGGAAGCGGCGCGCCGGGTGCCGGTCGTGCAGGACGGCCGAGAGGATCAACGCGTCCAGTGCCACGGTGCCGGAGTGGTTGCCGACGACCAGCCCGGCCCCGTCCGTCGGCACGTGCTCCAGGCCGAAGACCTCGGTGCGGAACCAGTCGCGGTAGAGCAGCCGCAGCAACGGGTGGAAGACCGTCTCGGTGATCTGCGGGTCGAACCCGAACTCGTCGACCTCGTAGTCGCCGGAGAGCCGCCGGCGCAGGAACGCCAGGCCGTTCGCGACGGTGCGGTCCCAGTGGTCGCCGGGCCGGTCGGCCACCGCCGACCCGGCCACCGCCGGACGCGGCGGGTCGGTCGCGGCCGGGGCGTCGACCACGCTCGGCTCGTCGGTGCGGGCGGGCTCGTCGGTCGCGGCGGTCTCGTCGGTGACGGCGGGCTCGTCGGTCGCGGCGGTGTCGATCTCGTCGGCGCCGGGTCGGACCGTCGCCGGGCCCGGCTGCGCGGCCGTCGCGGTCGGCCGGTGTCCGTTGGACCGCGCCGGCTGCGCCCCCGACTCCGGCACCGTCAGCGGTACGTCGTACCGACCGTCGCCCTGGGCGCCGTCGCGTGGGTGCGGACCGGTCACGACCGCTCCCCCACTGCGGAGCGGACCTGCCGGATGCTCTCCCGCACCAGCCGCTCGGCGGCGGCCAACTGGTCACGGGTCACCACCGCACCACCGTGGTGGGCGCGGATGAAGTCCTCGAAGGCGATCGCCGTCGAGCGGGGCGTGAAGCCGAACTCCCGTTCCAGCCGGCCGGTGTCCACCACCCGGCCGTGCACGAAGAGGTCGACCTGGTCCAGGCCGACCCGCCCGAAGCCGAGGCTGCGGGCCAGCGCGGCGGCACCGGAGAGGCCCGGTTCGAGAACCGGCAGGGCGACCCGCCCGGCCCGCCGGATGGCCTGGGACAGTGCCAGCACACCGGGGCCGGCGACGTTGTAGGTGCCGGGGTGGTCCTCGACGATCGAGCGGTGCAGCACCTCCAGCGCGTCGTCGAAGTGCAGGAACTGCAACCTCGGGTCGCGGCCGAAGACGGTGGGCACCACCGGCTGGGAGAAGTAGCGGGTCAGCGTGGTGTCGGCGGTCGAGCCGATGAACGGCGCGAAACGCAGCACGGTGACCGTCGTGTCGGGGCGACGGCGGCGGAAACCTCGCACGTACCCCTCGATGTCCAGGATGTCGCGGCCGAAACCGCCGCGCGGCACCTCGCGTGGCTCGGTGTCCTCGGTGAAGACGGCCGGGTCCCGGAAGGAGGCCCCGTACGCGGCCGTCGACGAGCGGACGACCAGCTTGCGCAGCCGGGGCGCCCGCTGACAGGCGGCGAGGAGTTGCATGGTGCCGATGACGTTCTGGTCCTTCATCCCCGACCGCCCGCCGTGCTGCGGGTCGGGAGCGCTGACCAGGGCGAGGTGCACCACCGCGTCGACGTCCAGGTCGGCGAGGAGACCGCCGATCGAGCCGGCGTCCACCCGGATCCGCTCGACGCGGTCGAGCAGGTCGGTGAACTCGGCGCCGGGCTCCGGTGGGTCGACGCCGATGACCCGCTCGATGCGGGGATCGGCGGCGAGCCGGGCGGCGACGTGCGCGCCGAGGTAGCGGCTGACCCCGGTCACGACGACGACCCCCGGAGCACCTGGGGTGCCACCGGGGGTCATGTCGTGCACCTACCCTGGCAGGCGAGACCGAGCCGGGACGTCCACGGCCTGATCACCTGAGCCTCCGGGGGTCGACAGTTGGCAAGTGAAGACGGGGTGCCGGGCCAGAGCCCGGCCCCGATCACTTGCCGAGACGGCGACGCTGGACGCGGGTCTTGCGCAGCAGCTTGCGGTGCTTCTTCTTAGCCATGCGCTTGCGGCGCTTCTTGACCACCGAGCCCATACGACAGCCTTTCGATGCAACGTGCGGGGCGGACCGGAGAACGCCACGAATGGCGTCGGCGACCGCATGCGGACAACGGACCGGACCAGCGGGACGAGCGGCGGGGCGCTCCTGCGGTCACGGTCGGGGTCCAGGGTAGCCGGAGAGCGTCAGCAGGACCAACGCGGCCCCTCGATGCCCGTCACGGGGCCTCCGGCGGTCGGCCGGAGGGTGGCTCAGGCGGTCTCCTGGAAGGCGCCGCGCAGGTACTCGTGCACGGCGTGCTCGGGGACGCGGAACGACCGGCCCACCCGCACGGCGGTCAGGTCACCGCTGTGCACCAGGCGGTAGACCGTCATCTTCGACACCCGCATCACCGTCGCCACCTCGGCGACGGTGAGGAACTTGACATCCGACAGCCGACCGTCGGACTGCGACCCGGCCATGGCTCACCGACCCATCCCATGCCCGGCGCGTGCCATCCCGACGGGCTGCTCCCCACCCGGGCCGGCGACGCGCGTGTTACCAGTACCGTAGCGGGGCGGCTGTGACCGGCGCGATCCCTTCGGCGCAACTACCCCCGAAATCGGCCCTGCCCGCACTGCCTCCCGCCAGGGCTTTCGAGTTCCCCGGGGTCTTTTCGACCGGCCGCGCCGGACGGCCCCCTGCCCGCCGGTCGGCGGGTGGATGTGTCCGACCGGTGGTTCACTCGGCGCGCAGGGCCACCACCGGGTCCAGCCGTCCGGCCCGCTGCGCCGGGACCACGCCGAAGACGATGCCGACCGCCGCCGAGACGCCGAACGCGAGCGCCAACGACCACCAGGTGATCGCCGCCGGGATCGGTGAGAACGCGTCGACCAGCAGGGCCGTGCCGACACCCAGGGCCATCCCGGTGAGCCCACCGATCGAGGTGAGCAGCACCGCCTCCAGCAGGAACTGCACGCCGATGTCCCGGGGCCGGGCGCCGACCGCCTTGCGCAGACCGATCTCCCGGGTCCGTTCGCGGACCGAGACCAGCATGATGTTGGAGACTCCGACGCCCCCGACCAGCAGCGAGATGCCGGCGATCGCGGCGAGCACACCGGTCAGGACGCCGAGGATGTCGCCGAGGACGCCGAGGATCTGCTCCTGCGTGACCGCGCTGAACTCGGTGCCCGGGTGCCGCCGGGTCAACTCGGCGACGATCCGCTCGCCCAGCTCGTCGATCCGCTCCCGGTCCGGCGCCTTGACCGCGATCCCGTCGACGCGCTGGGTGCCGTAGAGGCGTTGGGCCGCGGTGACCGGCACGTGCACCTCGTCGTCGCGGTCCACGCCGAGGCTCTGGCCGAGCGGGGCGAACACCCCGATCACCCGGAAGCGCACCCCGGAGACGGTGATCTGCTGGCCGACCGGGTCCCGGTCCGGGAAGAGGACGCGGGCCACCGACGCGCCGAGCACCGCCACCCGGCGGCTGGTGTCCACGTCGGAGCGGGTGAGGTAGCGCCCCCGGGCCAGGTCGCGCGTGAAGACGGTGGGGGTCGTCTCCAGGACACCCTGCAGGGTGCTGAAGTCGGACCGGTTGCCGGCCCGTACGGTGGCGCCGGAGGCGACCGTGACCGCCACCCGGTCCGGATCACCCACCACCCGCGACACGGCGTCCACGTCGTCCAGGGTCAGCGGGGAGACCGCCGGCGCGGCGCCCACGTCGAGCCGGCCGGGCACCACCAGCAGCAGGTTCGAGCCCAACCCCTCGACCTGCTGCTCCACCTTCTGCTTGGTGCCGGTGCCGATGGCCACCAGGATGACCACCGAGGCCACCCCGATGATCACGCCGAGCATGGTGAGCGCGCTGCGCAGCCGGTTCGCGCGCAGCGCGTCGAGCGCCACCCGCCAGGCCTCGGCCACCCTCACGAGCCGGCCCCGTCCCGCGTACCCGGCTGCGGAAGGCGCCCGGCGGCTCCGGCGGCGCCGCCGGAGCCACCGGGCGGGTGCCCCGGTCCGCTTCCGGAAGCGGACCGGGGCTCCGCGCTGGGAGCGGACACCAGTGTGTCAGGTCCGGCGGCGGGGCCGGAGGCCGGTCGATCATGAACCGCGCCGACCTGGCCGGACGCGCTGTCGGCGACCACCACGCCGTCGCGCATCGCGATCCGCCGGCGGGCCCGCGCCGCCACCTCCTGGTCGTGGGTGACCATCACCAGCGCCACCCCGGACTCCACGTTCAGCTGCTCCAGGAGTTCCAGGACGGCCGCGCCGGTCACACTGTCCAGGTTGCCGGTCGGCTCGTCGGCGAGCAGCACCGTCGGGTCGGTGACCAGCGCGCGGGCGATCGCCACCCGCTGCTGCTCGCCGCCGGAGAGCTGGTTGGGCCGGTGGTCCAGCCGGTGTCCCAGGCCGACCCGGCCGAGCATCGCCGCCGCCCGCTCCCGCCGCTGCCGGGCCGACACACCCCGGTAGACCAGCGGTAGCGCGACGTTGTCCACGGCGGACGTACGCGGCAGCAGGTGGAACGCCTGGAACACGAAGCCGATGGTCTCGTTGCGCAGGGCCGCCAGCTCCGGCGCGGACAGCCTCGCCACCTCCCGGCCGCCGATCACCAGCCGGCCGCCGGTCGGCCGGTCCAGCCCGCCGAGCAGGTGCATGAGGGTGGACTTGCCGGACCCGGAGGGACCGACCAGCGCCACGTAGTCACCGGGGGCCACGGTCAGCGTCACTCCCCGCAGGGCGGGGACCGAGACCCCGTCGAGCTGGTACGTCCGGGACACGTCGACCGCCTCGATCGCGGCCGGTACGGTCATCCGATCTCCTGGCCGTCGCGGACCTGGTCGGTGCCGCGCACCACGATCCGGTCGCCGGCCTGCACGCCGCTGGTGATCTGCACCAGGTCCTGTCCCTGCACGCCGACGACGACCGGCGCCCGGTCGACCCGCCCGTCCCGGACCACCCAGACCGTGTCCCGCCCGTCGGCCGAGAAGATCGCCGAGGCCGGCACGGTGATCGCGTCGGCGGCCTCCCGGACCCGCATCCGCACCACGGCGTTCATCCCCGGTCGGGGAGCCGGTGCCGGCTCCGCCTCGCCGAGACGGCCCGGGCCGAGCGCCAGCCGCACCCGGTAGCTGACCCCACCCCGCGCGGAGCTGACCGGCAGCACGTCCACCGACCGGACGGTGGCGTCGTAGGTGGCACCGGTCACCGCGTCCAGCTCGACCGTGGCCGTCAGGCCGGCCCGCACCAGCAGCACGTCGGTCTCGTCGACCTCGGCGAGCAGCCCCAGTTGACTGGTGTCCACGATGGTCAGGACCGGGGTTCCGGCGGTCACCCGACCACCCACCGGCACTGCGACGTCCACGCCCGGCGGCGGAGCGGCCGGCGCCGCGCCGAACGCGGACGGGTCGATCCCGGTCGCCGCGCCGCCGTTCAGCAGGCCGGCCAGCGCGTCGGCGGAGGCACCGCCGGTGGCCGTCCCGCCGGGCTGCACGATGCCGGCGATGGGTGCGCGCAGGGTCAGCGCGTCCACGGTCGCCTTCGCCAGGTCGTACGCCTGCCGGGCCTGGAGCCGCTGCGCCGCGGAAAGCGCGCTGACCGCGGAGTTCAGGTTGCGCACGCCGCGTTGCACCGCCCGCAGCGCCTGGTCGGCGGCGCGGGCGGCGGCGTCGTACCGCTCCTGGGCCGTGCGGACCTGGAGCAGCAGGGCGTCGCGGAGCTGCGGGTCACTGATCTTGCCGGCCGCGGCGCGGGCGGCCCGGTACGTCTCGTCGGCGGCCCGGTCGGTGCCGCGCAGACCACCACGCAGGTCTCCCCCGCCACCGCCACGACCGGCCCGCTCGGCGGCGTCGAGCGCCTCCTTCGCCTGCCGGAGCCGGTCCCTCGCGGACGGGGAGTCGAGCACGGCCAGCACCTGTCCCCGCTTCACCCGCTGGCCGGGTTGGACCCGGAGGCTGACCAACGTGCCGTCGGTCGGGGCGGTGAGGGTGGCGGCGGAGCGGGCGACGACGGTGGCGGGGGCGTCGATCACCTCGGCGACCGCGGCTCGGGTGGCGGCGGCGAGGGCCACCGGCGACTCGTCGTCTCCGCAGGAGGCGGCGGTGGTGGCGGTCAGGACGGCGACGGCGATCAGGGCGGTGAGCAGACGGGGCCGCGGGGCTGCGCCCAGCCGCGGCGGGTCGGTGCGGGGCACGCGCCCCATGCTACGACCCGGGTCGACGAGCGACGATGCGCCGGCGTGACGGTCAGGCGGCCACGGACCGGGCGTACGCGACGCAGTCGTCGTGCAGGCGTGACCACGGCTCGCCGAACGTCGCCTCGGCGGCCTCGTCCAGGGTCCGGCGCTCGTGCACGACGTCGGCGAAGAAGGCGAGCAGGCGCTCCGGGCCGTACCGATCGACGAGGTGCCGCACGGCGAGGTAGGAGATGCCGTAGCTGCCGCCCACCCGGTTCGCCGGGGCGTCGTCGGCGGGGGTCAGCGAGTCCAGCCGACCGTTCCAACCCTCGGCGAGCAGCCGCCGCACGTCGGTCAGCCCCTCGTAGCGACCGACCGGACGGCCGTCGGCGCCCGCGTACTCGGCCAGTCCCTCCACCAGCCACCACGTCGACTCACCCGGGTAGCCGCGCTCGGGCAGGGACGCCGCGTGGGTCAGCTCGTGGCGGAGCAGGTCGTCCAGGCCGCTGGTGGCGAGCCCGTCGGCGTTGAGCACCACCTCGTGGTGGCCGCCGCCGACCGTGACCGCGTACCCACCGGTCCACTCCGGACGGTCGCCGCCGTACCAGCGTCGCCACTCGTCCCGCCCGGCGTAGAAGATCCGGTACCGGTCGGGGACGCGCCCGCCGACCGCCCAGGTGTCCGCCGTACGCGCCGCCGCCTCGGCCTGCGCGAGCAGGGTGGGCAGCTTCTTCCGCTGCGCCGGGGTGGCGGCCACGACGGTGCGCGGCCCGACGGCGACCACCAGGTCACTGATCTCCCACGGTCGGGTGCCGGTCTCCGCGGACCCGGACGGCTCCACCGCCGTCAGCCGGGGCTGCGGCCCGTCGCGCCAGCGGGTGGCGGTCAGCACGGGACTGGTCCGGCAGTCCGGCACCACGAAGCAGTACCGGAACTCGACCAGCAGCCGCCACTCGCCGGGCCGGCCGGCGACCGGGGTGGGCAGGCCGTTCGGTCGGGCCTCCCAGCCGGCCACCCGCAGGGCCCGTAGCGCGGCGAAACGCCGCCGCAGGTCGGCGTGCGCGACCGGCTCGGCCACCGCGAGCCAGCCCGCGCGGTCGCCGCGCAGCAGGGCGGTCGACTGCCGGTCGAGCTGCGCGGCCATGCGCTCGCCGAGCGCCCGGGCGGCGGCGGTCGCGGGGTCGTCCGCCGGCGCCGACGAGGGCCCCCCGGGCGCCTCCGCTCCGGCGTCGCGCACCGCGCCGACCAGCAGCGCCGCCGGCACCCCGCAGGCCAGCAGCACCACGGCCGCCGCGAGCGCCGTCCACAGAGCCCACCGCCGTCGTGGCGCACGCTCCGAAGACCCCGGCGGTACGACCACCGCGTCCGGCCTGCCGTCGGGAACCCGGGGGACGAGCACGGTCGGCGCGTCACCCGGGTCCCGATCCACTCTGGGCATGAGCGCCGTCGGCGCCTCCTGCGCCTCGGGTACCGGCCGCGCGTCCGACCCGACCCTCGCCATGAGGATGGTGGCCGCCTCCTGGTCCACGTCGCCCGTCGACGGCCCCGATGTGGGCGCCACCGGAACAGGCGCGGGTCCGGGGAGCGACGGGAGCTCGGAGGTCGCGGCGGGCTCAGGGGTTGCGGCGGACTCCGGGGTTGCGGCGGGCTCGGGAGTTGCGGGGGAGTCCGGGATCGCGGGTGGCTCCGGGGTTGCGGCGGACTCGTGAACTGGCGCCGGCTCGGAAGCCGACGCGGCCTCGGAAGCCAACCGGACGGTGGACGGTGGCGCCTCCGGGGCCGGCTCCGCCCTGTCCTCCCCGGTGCCCGCTGACGGCCCCTCGGTCACCGCTGGATCGTCCGCCTCGGGCGTGCCGTGAGTCACTCGGCGAAGGTTACGGTCATTCCGCCGATCCGGCGAGCACCCCCCACCCCACCCACCCCACCCCACCCGACCCCCCCGACCCATGCGGCGATCTGTGAGTGGGGGTTGTCAAGGGGTTCGGTGGTGGGTGGTGATGGTGCGGTAGAGCTGTCGGGCGATGTAGCGCTTGAGGCAGCGGGT